>DAIMGZ010000101.1:0-5972 GCA_036723535.1 Gaiellaceae bacterium | reverse complement strand
TCGCCGGCGCGGACATCACGCACGGCCTGCCGCGCGTCGTCGAGATCTTCGAGGCGCGCAACCCGAAGGGCGCCGCGGCGCTCGCCGAGGTGGTGGGCACGGTGGCGCTCGAGGAGACGGAGCGCCAGCTGCGCATCACGATCGTCCCCGACAGCGGCGACGAGGCCGACGAGTACTCGATTCTCGTCCCGCGCCGGACCCGCCTCAGGGCCGTGCACGGCGAGCACGTCGAGGCGGGCGATCCGCTCCACGAGGGCTCGCTCAACCCGGCCGACCTCCTGCGCCTCAAGGGCTACACCGAGACCGAGCTGTACCTCGTCGGAGAGGTGCAGAAGGTCTACAAGTCGCAGGGCGTCGACATCCACGACAAGCACATCGAGCTCATCGTCCGCCAGATGCTGAAGAAGGTGCGCGTCGAGAACGCGGGCGACACCGACCTCCTGCCCGGCCAGCTCGTCGACAAGGTCGTGCTCGAGCGCGAGAACACGCGGGTGAAGAAGGAGAAGAAGGAGCAGGCGACGTCCGAGCCCCTCATTCTCGGCATCACGAAGGCGTCGCTCGCGACGGAGTCCTTCCTCTCGGCCGCTTCCTTCCAGGAGACGACGAAGGTGCTGACGGACGCCGCGATCGAGGGCAAGGTCGACCGGCTGCTCGGGCTGAAGGAGAACGTCATCATCGGGAAGCTGATCCCGGCGGCAACCGGTCTGAAGCGGTACCGGACGATCGAGATCGGCCCCTCGGACAAGGTGCCGGCGAGCGCGCTCGCCCGGCCGCAGACCGAGGAGCAGCTCCTGGCTGCGCTCGAGGAGATCGGCAGCGACGGCTCGGACGCCCTCGCCGGGCTCGGGCTCGACATCGGCGGCGAAGTCGAGACGAGCGGCGACGGAGAGCCCCGCTCCGACCTCGAAGCCGAGGAGATTCCAGAAGTGGAATCTCCTTTGGACGAGGGCTAGCGCCCTCGTCCAACAACCGAACTCCGCCGGCGGGAGAGCGCGGTCTCCCGCCGGCTCCGTGCTGACAAGCTGGCTCGCCGTTTCGCGTGCGGAACGTCTGCGTCGTGGCGCGGCCGGTCGTGCGCCTGCGGCGCAGGAGCGGCAGCGCGCCGCGTCAGCCTCCGCGTCAGCCGGCCTTCGGCCTGTCTTACGCTCCGGCCCGCAATTCGGCAGACGCACTTCGCGAGGGCCTGTGATACACAGGCGGCGGGTCGTGAAGAAGCTCCTGCTGCTTATCGTCGCCGCGGCTGCGGCCTGCCTGCTCGCGGCCGGCCGCGCAGCTTCCGATCCGGTCTGGGCCGGACAGTGCAGCATTGCGGCGCAGCAGACCGCCTGGGGCGAATACGGGTGGCCGTCGCTCCTCCCGATCCTCGCCCGGCCCGGGACGCTGCTCGCGGTGACCAACAACCCCGGCAAGGACTATCCGGCCGACGCGCGGGCACGTGGCGCCGCCACGTACGGCTTCGACCTCCACTTCAAGGACAAGGTCGGGACTCCGGGCGCGCCTGCCGATCCTTCGACGATCGAGGCGGCCGCGCAGAAGCAGTACCAGACGTCGGTGGCGCGGACCGGCGGGTGCACGACACCGCTGATCGTCGAGAACGAGCTCTTCGGCGCCACGACCCCGACTCCGTGGACGGCGCCGACCGCGCAGTACCGGGCGAACGTCCTCGCCTACCTGCAGGATCTCGCGGCGCTGGGCGCGCATCCGGTCCTCCTCGTCAGCAAGTCGCCGTACACGGGCAGCAGCGACGCGGTCGCCTGGTGGCTCTCCGTGTCGAAGGTCGCGGACGTCGTCCGGGAGGTCTATTTGCCGGCGACGAGCATCTGGCCGCTCGGACCCATCCTCGGCAACAGGCTGTTGCGGCAGAGCTACCGGCGGGCCGTCACCGCGTTGACCTCGGTCGGAATCCCGGCGAACCGGCTCGGCATCATGCTCAGCTTCCTGAGCGAGAAGGGCGTCGGCGGACGCAACGGCCTGCAGCCGGCCTCCGCGTGGTACCAGGTGGTGAAATGGGAGGCGCTCTCGGCGAAGGAGGTCGCGGCCGAGCTCGGGCTCGGCTCGGTCTTCTCCTGGGGCTGGCAGGAGTGGAACCGCAAGGAAATGGACCCCGCGAAGCCGAAAGCGGCCTGCGTCTGGCTCTGGGCTCGGACGCGAACACTCTGCAACGCGCCGAGGAAGCTCGGACCGCGCTTCGACCGCTCGCTGACCGCGGGGCAGATCCTCCTCTCGGGCGGCGCCGTCTGCCGCGCTCAGGGATTCGGCACGATCGGCGCTCGCAAGGTCGCGTCGCTCCAGGCGCTGACAGGCGATCGCGACGCAGCGCTCAGCGCGCTGTTCGAGCGGCTCGTCGAGGTCCCGCAGCGACCCGTGTCCAGGCACGCGCTGGTCGCGGCGGAGCGCGAAGTCGTTGCGGACTCCTTCGGCGGCCGGCGTAGCGCCTACATCGCAGCGCTCCGGCAGGCGCACGCGACTGTCTCGATTGCGCGCTCGGTGCTCGCGGACGAGCTCCGGCGGGCCCGGCTCGAGCAGCTGCGGTACGCCGCTGCGCCGAGCGCGGGCGAGGTCGCGGCGTTCTACGCCGCGTACCCGGACTTGCTCGTCCGGCGCGTCCGTGTCTCGCCGGCGCCGCCCTGGCTCGCAACGCGGCGAGCCGGGTACGCGCTCGCCGAGGCGGCCCCGCAACGGCTGTTCTCCCTGCCGACGGGGAGAAAGGCGCGCCTCGCGACGCTGCTCGGGACATTTGCCGTGCGGCCGCTCGGGCCGGCGCAGCCTCTCGGCGCCTTGCCGATCTCAACCGTGCGGCCGGCGATCGTCGCGGCGCTACGCGGCTTCGAGCGGGCCCAGGCGTTCGAGCGCTGGACGATCGCTCGGCAGAACGTCGTCCTCAACCAGACGATCTGCCTCCGCGACCAGCTCCCGCAGCCGGCAGCCGTCGACCTCACCGAGTACCTCCCGTTCCTGCGAATCGAGTAGGGCTGTACCGCTGGCGCAAGGCATAGCCTTGCGGGATGCTCGAGAAGCTGTGGGGCAACATCCCGGTCGGGCCGGAGACGCAGGGGATCCGCGTCGTCGGCGCCGTCGGCAGGCGCTGGCTGCACGTCGTCGCCCGTTACGCGCCGCTGCCGCCGGCCGCCCGGGCGGCCCTACACCGGCGGCGCGGCGTCCACGTCGGCCGGCGCGTCTTCATCGGCACGGAGGTGTTCATCGACGACGCCGCACCGTCTTCGGTGACGCTCGAGGACGACGTAACCGTGATTGCGCAGACGACGATCCTCGGTCACACGTACTACCCGCGGCACTTCCACCGGCTGCTCGGCGACGAGGAGACGCGCGCGGACTTGCAGACGACGATCCGGCGCGGCGCGTACCTCGGGCTCCGCAGCACGATCCTCGCCGGCGTGACAGTGGGCGAGTTCGCCGTCGTGGGCGCGGGGAGCGTCGTCACGGCGGACGTGCCGCCGTACACAGTGGTCGCGGGCGTTCCGGCCCGTGTCGTGCGCGAGTTCGGCCCGGAAGACGTCGACGACTAGCTCGCGAGTGCTGCCCACTCGCGAGCGACAGAGGTACTGCGCCGGCGGGAGAGCGCAGTCTCCCACCGGCTGCTCCGTTAACCGCACGTAGCGCGGTCGAGACCGCGCTCTCGACCGCGCGGAGTTCCGTATCCCAGCCAGCGAAGCGTCAGCTTCGCGAGTTTCACTACTCCGCGGCTGCGAGGCCTCCCTTGCCTGCGTGCTTGGCCGCGTACAGCGACTCGTCGGCACGCTCGAAGATACTCGTCGGGGTGTCGTTCGGCTGTAGGTCGGCCACCCCGGCCGAGACGCGGACGCGACCCGCGCGTGCGATCGGCTGCGACGAGACCGCCCGCTGGATCCGCCCGACGAGCTGCCGGGCCTGGCCCACCTCGACCTCCGGCACGATCACCGCAAGCTCGTCGCCGCCCACTCGGCACGGAATGTCGGCAGACCGAACGACCTGCCGGACGCGGTCCGCGATCTCCGCGAGGACCGCGTCGCCCGCCAGGTGACCGATCCGGTCGTTGATCTCCTTGAAGCCGTCGACATCCACGATCACGAGCGAAAGGAGCCGTTGATACCGCTGGGCCCGGTCGACCTCACGGGCGAGGGTCTCGTGGAAGTACCGGCGGTTGTGGAGGCCCGTCAGGGAGTCGAGGTCGGCGAGCTGTCGCGCTTCGCGGAACCGCCGCGAGTTCTCGATCGCCGGCGCGACGCGCTCCGCGACCTCTTCGAGCCGGCGGAGGTCGTCGTCGCCGAAGCGGACGTCGGGATCGCGTGAGAAGACGCCGAGCCAGCCGATCCTGCCGGTGCGGCCGACGAGCGGTACGCCAAGAGCCTCGTGCACCGCTCCGGCCGCCTCCTCCTCCGCATAGAGGTACGAGAGCTCGATCGCCCGTGCCTCGCGCTGGTCCGGTGGGCCGGTGAAGATTCGAACGGCTCCGTCATCGCCGTCCAGGCCGATGGAGCCGAGCAGCCGCTCGTCGTCGTAGTCGTCGGGGTCGAGCTCGACGACCGCAGCGTCGACCTTCGGGAGCGCGGCGGCGGCTTCGAGGGTGGAGCCGAGCGCGTCGTCGAGATCGATCGTCGTGCCGATCTGGGCGAGGAAGCGGCTGCGCTCGGTCTCCTCCTCCGCCCTCTTAACGGCGCTCGTCAGCTCCTGGGCGAGCTCGTCGAGCCGTGCTTCGAGCGTCTGGACGGTGGCCGCCACCTGCTCCTCCACGTGACGGGATGTCCGGCGGCGCAGCCGGCGGAGCAGGTCGAGGGCGGCGACGGCGCAGACGCCGAGCGCCACAGCGAGACCTATCAGGAGGGAGTGCATCGCAGAAGCCGCAAATTCCGAGTTTTTGGGCGCAAACTTTAGGTTCGCACCACGGTCACGGCACTAGCCGATTTGGTGGGTTTGTGGCCGATTGGCGGGGGTCTCGCGTCTTCGCTACCATGCTGCGAGCCGGTTGGCCGGGGCACCGTGCTCCAGCTGACCGTCTCTTTGTGAAGAGGAGCAGACGAAAGATCCAATGCCGACCGTAAACCAACTCGTGCGCAAGGGCCGCAAGGCCTCCAAGGCGAAGACGAAGACGCCTGCGCTCGCCGGCGCGCCGCAGAAGCGCGGCGTGTGTACGCGCGTCATGACGCAGACGCCGAGGAAGCCGAACTCGGCGCTGCGCAAGGTCGCGCGCGTCCGTCTCACGAACGGGGTGGAGGTCGGCGCCTACATCCCGGGCGAGGGTCACAACCTCCAGGAGCACTCCGTCGTGCTCGTCCGGGGCGGCTCGACGAAGGACCTCCCGGGCTACCGCTACAAGATCATCCGCGCTGCGCTCGACACGGGCGGCGTCTCGGACCGGAAGCAGGGCCGCTCCAAGTACGGCGCCAAGCGGGGATCGTAAGAGATGCCCCGTCGCGCCGACGTCCAGGTACGCCCGATCGAGGCCGATGCGGTCTACGGCTCGCCGCTCGTCACGCAGGTGATCAACAAGATCATGCTCGACGGCAAGAAGTCGATCGCCGAGCAGATCGTCTACGGCGCGCTCGAGACCGTCGGGACGAAGACGGGCCGCCCGCCGGTCGAGGTGCTCGAGCAGGCGGTGAAGACGGTCACGCCGGTGCTCGAGGTACGCAGCCGCCGCGTCGGCGGCGCGAACTACCAGGTGCCGGTCGAGGTGCCGCAGCGGCGCGCCCGCACCCTCGCGGTGCGCTGGCTCGTCCAGTACGCGCGCGAGCGGCGCGAGAAGGGCATGCCGGACAAGCTCGCCAACGAGATTCTCGACGCGCTGAACCAGCAGGGCGGCGCGTTCAAGCGAAAGGACGACGTCTACCGGATGGCGCAGGCGAACAAGGCCTTCGCGCACTACCGCTGGTAGACGGAGCAGGAAGGAAGACTTGAGCACGAAGATGACAGAACAGGCCGTCGCGCTCGACCGCGTCCGCAACATCGGGATCATGGCCCACATCGACGCGGGC
>DAIMGZ010000100.1:0-6102 GCA_036723535.1 Gaiellaceae bacterium | reverse complement strand
AACCTCCGACCCGCGGATTAGAAGTCCGCCGCTCTGTCCACTGAGCTACGGGCGCTCGCGCACAGGGTAGAGCGCTCGGCAGCGTAGATAGGGTGCCGCGGATGGCGGACGCGCTGCAGGGGCTGAAGGAGCGGCTGGCCGAGGTCATGGACCTTTCCAAGGTCGCGCGCCTCCTTTCGTGGGACCAGCAGACGATGATGCCGCCCGCCGGAACCAGCCATCGGGCCGACCAGACGGCGACGGTGCAGCGCCTTGCGCACGAGCGGTTCACGGATCCTGACGTCGGCCGGATGCTCGACGAGCTGCAGCCGCTCGAGGAGTCGCTCGATCCGGATTCCGACGACGCCGCGCTGATCCGCCTCGCGCGCCGCGACTACGAGAAGGCGGTGCAGGTGCCGGCGTCGCTGCGCGCCGAGATGGCCCGCGCCGCTGCGGAGGCGCGGCCCGTGTGGATAAAGGCGAAGGCGGAGGCGGACTTCCCGTCGTTCCTGCCGGCGCTCGAGCGGATCGTCGAGCTGAAGCTCGAGTACGTCGACTGCGTCGCGGATGGCGCCGCGGAGCGCTACGACGTCCTCCTCGACGACTACGAGCCGCAGACGACGACCGCGGAGGTTCGGACGCTGTTCGGGGAGCTGAAGCCGCCGCTCGTCGAGCTGATCGCCGAGTTGCGGCAGCAGGACGTGGACGATTCGTTCCTCCACGGCGACTTCCCGCCCGACCGCCAGCGCGCGCTCGCGCTCGAGTTGGTCGACCTCCTCGGACACCGCCCCGACAGCTGGCGGCTCGACCCGACCGAGCACCCGTTCGCCTCAGGCGCGGGCCGCGACGACGTGCGCATCACGACGAACTACCACCCGGACTCGCTCGAGTCGTTCTTCTCGACGGTGCACGAGTACGGCCACGGCCTCTACACGCACCAGCTTCCGCAGCACCTCGAGCGGCTGCCGACGGGCCAGGCCTGCTCCCTCGGCATCCACGAATCGCAGAGTCGGCTCTGGGAGAACCTCGTCGGCCGCAGTCTCCCGTTCTGGCGCCTCTTCTATCCCCGCCTGCAGGAGACGTATCCCGAGCGGCTCGGTGACGTCGACCTCGAGCGGTTCCACGCCGGGATTCATGCCGTCCGGCCCGGGCTGATCCGGATCCAGGCCGACGAGGTGTGCTACGGGATGCACGTCATGCTCCGGTTCGAGCTCGAGCAGGACATCGTCGAAGGGCGTGTCGAGCTGCGCGACCTGCCGCAGCGGTGGAACGAGATGATGTGGGAATACCTCGGCGTCGAGGTGTCTGACGACGGGCACGGCGTGCTCCAGGACGTCCACTGGTCGATCGGCTCGATCGGCTACTTCTCGACGTACCTGATCGGGACGGTCGCCTCCGTGCAGATCTGGGAGGCGGCCGGCCGCGATCTCCCGGAGCTCGAGGAGCAGCTCGGACGCGGCGAGTTCGCGCCGCTGCGCGAGTGGCTCGGGGAGCACGTGCATGCGCTCGGCCGCAAGTTCTCGCCCCAGGAGACGCTGCGCCGCGCAACCGGCTCCACGATCGCCGCGCAGCCGTATCTCGATTACCTCGGCCGCACGTACGCATAGGTCTCGGCGCGCTGCGTGGCGCGAGTGCTCGAGGGTGGCGGACGGGACTCGAACCCGCGACCACCGGGACCACAACCCGGAGCTCTACCAACTGAGCTACCGCCACCAGGCATTGACAGCGTAGCGGGATACCCTTTGTGCCCTCGGCCCCGTAGCTCAGCGGATAGAGCGGCAGCCTTCGAAGCTGCGTGCGGAGGTTCGATTCCTCCCGGGGCCACCTTCAGGGGCGCCCGGTGCGCCAGGCGGCGACGGCGGCGGAGACCGCTGCCGCCGCGAGCACGACGACGAGCGTCTGCCGGTCGATCTTCCCGAGCTGGCCGACCGCGGCGAGCAGGGCCGCGAGCACGAGCGCGAACACGCCCGCCGCCGCCCCGAAGGCGCGCATCAGGTCTCGCTGGGTGAGAGGTAGCGGCCGAACCACTCGAGGATCGCTTCGAACCGCTGCACGCGATGCGCCGGCGAGCCCGAGCGCGAGAGCTCGTGGCTCTCGCCGGGGAAGCGGAGCATCTCGACCTCCTTGCCGAGCAGGCGGAGGAGCGTGAACAGGTGCTCGCCCTGCTCGACGTTGCAGCGCAGGTCGTTCTCCGAGTGCACGACGAGCAGCGGAGTCTCGATCTCGCGCGCGTACGTCGCCGGCGACATACGCAGCCACTCGTCGACGTTCTCCCACATCGGGCCGCCGAACTGGCGCTCGAAGATCCAGAACAGGTCGCTCGAGCCGAACGCGCTCACGAGGTGGTTGACCGCCCGCTCCGACAGCGCAGCCCTGAAGCGGTTCGTGTGGCCGACGATCCACGACGTCATGAAGCCGCCGTACGAGCCACCGAGGACGCCGAGCCGATCCGCGTCGAGGAACGGGAACCGCTCGAGCGCCGTGTCGACGACGCCCATCACGTCCTCGTAGTCGACCGAGCCCCAGCCGGGGCCGGCGTCGTCCCCAGGCCCGCGGATCGCTCGTCCCCACGCCTCCGAGTGGCCGGAGCCGCCGCGTGGGTTCGAGAAGAGGACGCAGTAGCCCGCGCCCGCGTAGACTTGGAACTCGTCGAAGAAGCCTGTGTCGTACTGCGTGAACGGGCCGCCGTGGACAGAGAGGAGCACCGGGTAGCTGCGTCCGTCCTCGAAGCCGGGCGGCCGCACCAACCAGGCGTCGACCTCGGTTCCGTCGGCGGAGACGGCGGTGAAGCGCTCCGCCTCGGCGAGCTCGCGTCCGCCGACGAAGTCGTCACAGGCCGAGGTGATGGGCGTCCCGTCTCCCGCAAACAGCTCGTGCGGCCGCGTGGAGGTGCTCGCCGTGTAGACGAGCTTCCCGTCGCGGAGATCGCAGAGGCCGATCGACTGCTCGCCGCCGAGGAGCAGCTCCGGCGCGCCCGAGCCGTCGGCCGCGACCGTGTAGATGTGAACGTTGCCGCTGTCCTCCACCCGGAACGCGATTCGGTTGCCGTCCCAGACGGGCTCGCGCACGAGCGGGAACGGGGTGCACTGCCGGTCGAGGGACGCCGTGAGGATTCGCCGGTCGCTCCCGTCCGTCCGCATCACGGCGATCTGGCCGTGGTGCGGGTACGTGCCGTCCTCGGGCTCGTGCCGGTAGGCGATGAGCGCCCCGTCGGGAGAGAACGAGGCCATGCTGCCGGACTCGTCCGGCTGCGTCAGCCGTCGCGGCTCGGAGCCCTCCGCGTCGACCTCGAGCTCGTACAACGCGTCGGCGAGCTCGAGATCCCAGCGGTCGCCTCGCTGGGAGGTGAAGACGATGCGGCTGCCGTCCGGAGACCACGCCGGCTCGTCGTCTTCGCAGTCGCCGTCCGTGAGCTGCCGCTCGTCGCCGTCGAGGCCGACGATGAAGACGTGTTTGCGGCGGTCGCCGGTCCAGCCGACGCTGTCGAGCTTGAAGAAGACGCGGGTGAACCGCCGTGGCGGCCGGCGGCGCTCGTCCTCCTCCTCGTACGCCTCGTCGCGGACGCGCCGCGTGAAGGCGATCCTGCGCGAGTCGGGCGACCAGGCGATCGACTCGACGCCCTCCTTGCCCTCGGTCAGCCGGCGCGGCTCACCGCCGTCGGCCGGCAGCACGTAGAGCTCTCCGTGCGCCTTCTCGTCCTCGCCGTCACGGTCGGAGACGAAGGCGAGCCAGCGTCCGTCGGGAGACCAGCGCGGCGAGCCGTCGCGCCGTTCGCCGGAGGTGAACTGCCTCGGCTCCTCCGAGCCGTCGGGCGGCGCCACCCAGATCGCCCCCCGGTAGCCGTTCGCCTCGGCGTCGATCCAGTTGACGACGTAGGCGACGTACCGGCCGTCGGGGGAGAGGCGCGGCTCGCCGACGCTCCTGAACGCATAGACGTCCGCCGGCCGCATCCCCGCCACCGAGCGCGACTCTATCGGCCTCGACGCCGCGTGTTTCAACGAAGCCGCCCCAGGGTACGTGACGAAGCGGACGAACGGGAGGTCCGGATGCAATCCGATTTCGAGTTCGATGCAGACCTAGACGAGCCGCTGCAGCGGGGCAGACTCGACGAGGAGAAGCAGGACGCCGAGGAGGAGCTCATTCGCGCGGCGCGGTTCGAGTTCCGTGATTTCCCCGTGACTCTCCCAGGCGATCCGCTCGCGTAAGCCCATACGGCCGCGTCCTATCCTGTGCGGGCGCGGGCGTGGCGGAACTGGCATACGCGGCGGGTTTAGGTCCCGCTGGGCCGCAAGGCCCTTGGAGGTTCGAGTCCTCTCGCCCGCACTCAGTCGGAGCCGGCTAGGCGCGGACCCGGACGGCGTAGACCATCGCCCACAGGATCGCCATCCAGATCGCTCCGGTCCCGCCGAGGAGGATCACCGTCCACTCGCTCACGCCGCGTCGTTCGACCTCGCCCAGGCGCTCCCTGCTTGAATGAACCGCGTGGAGACCCAGGTCGAGGAGCTGCCGGAGAATCGCGTCCGGCTGACAGTCCAGGTGCCGTCGCACGACGTCCACCACGCCGTCGAGCACGCCGCCGAGGACCTCGCACAGAGCGTCAAGGTGCCGGGCTTCCGCAAGGGGAAGGTGCCGCGCCAGGTGCTGCTCCAGCGCGTCGGCCGCGAGCGGCTGATGACCGAGGCGGTCGAGAGCCACATCGGCGGCTGGTTCTGGAACGCAGCCGCGCGCACCCGGCTTCGGCCCGTCGAGCAGCCGGAGTACGACTTCGAGCTGCCCGCCTCCGCCGACCAGGACTGGGAGTTCACCGCGACGGTTGCCGTGCAGGCGAAGCCGGAGCTCCCCGACTGGAAGGATCTCGAGGTCGGGATTGGCGAGGTCGAGGTGCCCGAGGAGCTCGTCCAGCACGAGCTCGACGCGCTGCGCGCGACGGTAGCCGAGCTCGTCCCGGTCGAGGGGCGGCCCGTGGCTCCCGACGACACCGTCGTCGTCGACCTCGTCGCCGAGGACGAGACGCGGCGCGACTATGTCGTCGAGCTCGGCCGCGGTGCCGTGGTCGAGGAGATCGAGCAGGCCCTCGTCGGGATGAGCGCAGGCGAGACGAAGGAGCTCTCGTTCGAGCTCGCGGACGCTTCGACGCAGTCGCTGAGCGCCACGGTCAAGGAGATCAAGGAGAAGGTTCTGCCTCCCCTCGACGACGACCTCGCCCGGGCCGCGAGCGAGTTCGAGACCTTTGCCGAGCTGCGGGACGACGTCGAGTCGCGGCTGCGCGAGCAGATCGAGGACGAGGTCCAGACACGGTTCCGCGCCGACGCCGCGGATGCGCTCGTCGCAGCGTCGAAGGTCGAGGCCGCTGGGCCGCTCGTCGAGTCGCGCACCCGCGAGCTGTTGCGCGGCTTCGCCCGCCAGATCGAGGCCCGCGGCGTCCAGCTCGAGACGTTCCTCGCCATGACGGGCCAGCAGCCGGAAGAGCTCGTGGCCCGCCTGCGTGACGAGGCGCAGCGCTCCGTCGCGCGCGAGCTCGTGCTCGAAGCCGCCGCCGAGCAGCTCGGGCTCGAAGTCCCGGACGCGGAGGTCGAGGAGCTCGTCCGCGAGCAGGCCGACGCGATCGGCGATGACTCCGAGCAGATGCTCGCGGTGTTGCGCGAGAGCGGCCGGTTCGAGGCTCTCCGTGACGACCTGCGGCTCCGCAAGGCGCTCGACCGCGTCGCCGCCGAGGTGCAGCGCATCCCGCTTGCAACGGCTGAGGCGCGCGAGGCGATTTGGACGCCCGACAAGGAGAATCCCCCGACCGAGACGAAACTCTGGACCCCCGGCGAAGGAGCCCGTACATGAATCCCTCGAATCTCGTCATCCCGTCCGTCATCGAGCAGACCTCGCGCGGGGAGCGCTTCTTCGACATCTACTCGCGGCTGCTCAACGAGCGGATCATCTTCCTCGGCACTCCGATCGACGACCACGTCGCGAACCTGATCGTGGCTCAGATGATCCATCTCGAGTCGGAGGACCCCGACAAGGACATCAACCTCTACATCAACTCGCCCGGCGGCTCCGTCTACTCGGGGCTCGCCATCTACGACACGATGCAGTTCATCAAGCCCGACATCGCGACGACGTGCGTCGGGA
>DAIMGZ010000099.1:0-6104 GCA_036723535.1 Gaiellaceae bacterium | reverse complement strand
GCCCGCGACGACGCCTACCTCCCCTCGGTCGCGGTCATCGTGACCGCCTACAACGAGGAGCACGCGATCGAGCGGCGGCTCGAGAACCTCCGCGGGCTCGACTATCCGCCGGAGCTGCTCGAGCTGGTGGTCACCTCCGACGCCTCCACCGATCGGACGGAGGAGCTCGCGGAGGGGGCGGGCGCCCACGTCATCCGCAACCGTCGCGGCGGCAAGGTCTCGGCGCAGGACGCCGCCGTGCGCTCTACCTCCGCCGAGGTCGTCGCCTTCACCGACGCGAACTCCACCTGGGCCCCCGACGCGCTGCGCAAGCTCGTCCGCAACCTCGCCGACCCTGGCGTCGCGTACGTCTGTGGCCGCCTACGCCTCGAGGCGCCGGACGGCTCGAACCAGGAGGGCGTCTACTGGCGGTACGAGCTCGTGACGCGCGAGGGCGAGTCGCGGCTCGGCTCGGTCACTGCCGGTAACGGCGCCATCTACGCACTGCGCCGGCCGGACTACGTCGAGGTCGATCCCCGGTTCGGCCACGACCTCTCGCTCCCGTACCTCATGCCGCAGCGCGGTCAGCGGGCGGTGTACGAGCCGGACGCGCTCGCCTTCGAGCGGCCGACGCCGACGAACGAGACCGAGTACCGGCGCAAGGTGCGGATGTTCGAGCACGCGTGGCTCATCGTGCTGCGGGGGCGGATGCTGCGCGGCCAGCCGCCGGGCTACCTCCTGGCGCTCCTCTCGCACCGGCACCTGCGCTACGCGAGCGGGCTGCTCCACCTCGTGCTGCTCGGGAGCTCGATCGCCTTGCTCGGTCACGGCGTGGTCTACGCCGTCTTCCTCGGCCTCCAGCTCGGACTGCTCGCGGCTGCGCTCGCCGGCGTCGGGCTCGCGCGCTACTACGTCCTCATCACGTGGGCGACCGTGCTCGCGCTCTGGAACTACCTCCGGCGCGGCGTGCCCGCGACGTGGGCGCCGCAACGGCAGGAGCTCGCGTGAACCGCGCCGCGGACGTCGCGCTTGCGGGCGGAGCGCTGCTCGTCGCCTCACCGCTTCTTGCGCTCGCGGCGCTCGCGGCCAAGCTCGAGGACGGCGGGCCCGTGCTGTACCGGCAGAGGCGCGTGGGGAAGGACGGCGTCGATTTCGAGCTGCTCAAGCTGCGGACGATGGTCGTGGGCGCCGAGACGATGGGCGCCGGGCTGGCGGTCAACCGCGGCGATTCGCGCATCACGCGCAGCGGGCGGCTGCTGCGGAAGCTCTCGCTCGACGAGCTGCCGCAGCTCTGGAACGTCGTTCGCGGCGAGATGAGCGTGATCGGCCCGCGTCCGACGCTCCGGTATCAGGTCGAGCAATACGACGAGCGGCAGCGGCACCGGCTCGACGTCAAGCCCGGCATCACCGGCTGGGCGCAGGTGAACGGCCGCGCTGCGCTGCCCTGGGCGGAGCGGATCGAGCTCGACGTCTGGTACGTCGAGCACCGCTCGCCGCTCCTCGACCTGCGGATCCTCGCGCGAACGCCGTTCGCCCTCTTCCGCGGCACGTACAAGGGACAGACCGGCGGCTGGGCCGTCTGACTGTTCCGACCTGCGGGCTATCCTCGACGACTAGTGACGCCGCTCAACATCCTCGTCACGGGCGCGTGTGGCGTCACGCCGAGGGCGATCGCCCGCTCGCTGCGCGCAAGCGCCGTGTTCTCCGACGCGACGCTCGTCGGCGCCGATCGCGGCGGCAACTGGTACGGCTTCTACGAGGGGCTCTACGACCGGGTCTACCGCCTCTCCGAGCCGAGCGATCCCGGCTACGCGGAGCTCGTCGCCGATCTCTGCCGGCGCGAGAGCATCGACGTAGCAGTGGTCAGTCCCGAGGCGCAGGTGCTGTTCTGGAGCGGGCGCGAGTTCCCTGTGCCGACGCTTTTACCCCCGCCCGGTCTCGTGGAGATCGCCGTCAGCAAGGGCAGGCTCTACGACGCGCTCCGGGAGACCGGCCTCGTGCCGCGGTACCGGATCGCGAGCCGGGACGACTTGCTCGCGCGCCGGGGCCTCGACCTCGGCGGCGGCCCGGTCTGGCTCCGCGACTACTCCGACGCCTCCTCGAGCGGGATCGGCTCGATCCAGGTCGCGGAGCCGGAGGAGGCATACGCGTGGGCCTATCTCAACCCGGGGATCGCAAGCTTCATGGTCGCCGAGCACCTGCCCGGACGGAACATCGCGTGCACCCTCCTCTTCCACGAGGACGAGCTGCTCAAGGCGGGCTGCTACGAGCGGCTCGAGTACTTCATGGGCCATCTCGCCGTCTCGGGCGTGACCGGCAACATCAACCGCGGCCGTCTCGTCAACGACGAGCGGGCACAGGCCCTCGCCGAGCAGGCGGTGCGCTACGTCGGCGGCCTCACGGGCGAGCCGGCCCACGGCCTGCTCACCGTCGACCTGCGCGAGGACGGCACCGGTGCGCTCAAGGTCACGGAGATCAACGTCCGCCACGTGGCAGCGACCTCGGCCCTCGCCGCCGGCGGAGCGAACCTGGCCGAGGCTCAGGTCCTGGCCGCGCTCGGGCGGCTCGACGAGATCGGCGAGCCGGTCACGCACTTTCCGGACGACAACGTCATCCTGCGCGACATCGACGGCGCGCCGCTCTGGCTGACCGACTACCGCGAGCTCGCAGTCGGGGAGCACGCCTGATCGCGCGCGTCCTTCTTCTCGCTGCTCTCGTCGCGCTGCTCGCCGGCTGCGGCATCAGTGGACACCGACACGGCGTGCAGCCGCCGCCGACCCATGCGAAGCCGAAGCATACGCAGCGGCCGTCGAGCCAGCTGACGCAACTCGTCGTCACGATCCTCGACGGCGACCGCCGCGTGCGCGTGCGCGGCGCGCGCGTGCGCCTTTTGGGAAAGAGCGGACGCACGAATCGGCACGGCGTGACGGTGTTCAATGCGCCGCGGCGGCGGCTCGATGTCAGCGTCTCGGCCAGGGGTTACACGAGCGTCAGGCAGAGGCTCAACTTCGCGCGCAGGCGGCAGACCATCCGCATCTACCGGCCGGATCTGCAGTGGCCGGTCTACGGCGCGACGACCGCGCGGACGCAGGCGCCGACTCAGATCCAGCTGCGCCCGCCGTTCCGGCTGGTCTGGAGCCGCGGGATGGGTAACCTGATCGAGTTCCCGGCCGTCGTCTGGAACGGCTTCGCGTACATCGGCAACCAGCGCGCGACCGTCCAGGCAATCTCGATGCGCTCCGGCAAGCTCGCCTGGCGGCACGACACGCCGGGCGCTCCACGGATGGCGTCCTCGCCGGCCGTCGACGGGGACGAGATCGTCTACCACACGATGGGCGGCCAGGTGTACGTCCTCGACCGCGCGAACGGGCACCTGAAATGGAGCTGGAACGCCGGTTCGGCCATCGAGCCGTCGCCGGTCGTCGTGAACGGGATCGACTACTTCGGCGCCGCCAACGGCGAGATGTACGCGCTCGACCTGCACAGGCACCGGTTGCGGTGGAAGCGCTACCTCGGCGCCAAGATCACCTCGAGCGTGGCCATCGCGGGTGGGAGGCTCTTCGTCGGCGACTACGCAGGGCGGCTCTGGGCGCTCTCGCCGGCGACGGGCGCGACGCGCTGGGTCGGCCAGGTGAACGGGAAGATCTACGGGACGCCCGCCGTGGCACACGGCCGGGTCTTCGTCCCCTCGTCGACGGGCAACTCGCTGACGGCGTTCTCGACCTCCGGCCGCTACCTCTGGCGCGTCACCGCCGGCTACTACGTGTACTCCTCTCCTGCGGTCGCGGACGGCGTTGTCTGCTTCGGCTCCTATGACGGCTGGTTCTACGGCGTCTCGGCCGCGACCGGCCGCATTCTCTGGCGTATCGCTACCGGCGGCCCGATCTCGGGAGCCGCGGTGATCGTCGCCCGCGTCGCCTACGTCGGCAGCTTCTCGCATCGCATCGTCGGCGTGAACGTCCGGACGGGGCAGAGGGTGCTGACCTTCCCGCACGGTCAATACGTGCCTGTCTCGGGCAACGGGATGCGGCTGCTCCTGAACGGCTTCTCCCGCATCTACGCGGTGGAGCCCAGGCATCGCCGGCTCGCACGCTGAAGCCGCTTCCTAAGAGCGCCCTCATGCCCGTCGGCTATCGTCGCCCCTCGTGACTGCGCCTGCTCCCCCTTCGCGCGGCTTCGACCCGGAGGCTGAGCAGGAGGTCGATTTCGCGCGCTACGTCCGGCTGCTCGCCGTCCGCTGGTGGCTGCTCGCGGCCGGGCTCGTCGCCGGCGCCGTGATCGGATACCTCGTCTCGCTCGGCGGGACGCAGGTGTACTCCGCCACCACGCTGCTCTACCTCGGCCAGCCTCTCTCCGCGAGCGGGAACACCGCAATCCAAACGCTGCAGACGAATCCCTCTGCGGTCGGCACGATCGTCCACATGCAACAGGTTGAGCAGGCGGCGGCGGCCCAGTGCAAGGCGACGGTGTCGGAGTTCCGGAAGGGGATCTCGACGCAGACGGTCACCGGCTATCTGACCAAGAACGGCCAGAGCCCGCTCGTCCAGCTCACCGTCCAGGCGAAGAAGGCGAAGGTCGCCCAATGCGCCGCGAACAACCTCGCCAAGGTTGCGGTGAACAAGCTCGGTACGTACCCGGCGGGCAAGATCACGAACTTCAAGGCGCAGATCGCTTCCGACGACAACGACATCAAGACATTCCAGGCCGCGATCTCCAAGCCCTCCATCTCGTCGACCGACAAGCTGATCCTCGAGACGACGCTGCGGAGCGACCAGCAGGACAAGATCGCCGCGACGCAGCTCCTACTGCAGGCCGAGAAGGTCGAGTCCCCGCGCGTCGTCACCGGCGCCGCCGCGCGCAAGATCACCGCACGCAGCCGCCGCAACACCGTCGTCATCGCGGCGCTGATCGGCCTCATCCTCGGTGTGCTCGCCGCGCTGCTGTGGGACACCGTCGTGCCGCGGCTCACGCCTCGCAACGGCGAGTAGTTAGCCTCTCCGCGTGTTCGAGGGGAAGCGCGTCGGGGTTGTCGTGCCCGCGTACGACGAGGAGGCGCTCATCGGCGCGACGATCGGCGGCATTCCGGCACTGGTCGACCGGATCATCGTCGTGAACGACGGTTCCTCCGACCGCACCGTCGAGCAGGCGCAGGAAGTCGGTGACCCGCGCGTCGAGGTCCTCTCCCACGAGCGACGAAGCGGGGTCGGCGCTGCAACGCTCACCGGCTACCGCCGCGCTCTCGCCGAAGGGCTCGACGTCGTCGTCGTGATGAACGGCGACAACCAGATGGACCCTGACGACCTGCCCGCACTCGTCGCGCCGGTCGCACGCGGCGAGCTCGACTATGCGAAGGCGAACCGGCTCTTCACCGGCCAGGCGTGGGAGCTGATCCCGAAGACCCGCTTCTTCGGCAACGCGGTCCTCTCGATGCTGACGAAGATCGCGTCCGGCTACTGGCACGTCGCCGACTCGCAATCCGGCTACACCGTCGTCTCGCGGGAGATGCTCGAGCGGCTCGACCTCGACCGCGTGTACACGAGCTACGGGTTCCCGAACGACATGCTCGTCCACCTCAACGTCTGGAACGCACGCGTCCGCGACTTCCCGTCGCGGCCCATCTACGGGGTCGGCGAGCGCTCGAACATGCGCTATCGCCACGTCGTGCCGCGGATCGCGTGGCTGCTGGTGCGCGGCTTCTTCTGGCGGCTGTGGGAGAAGTACGTGAAGCGCGACTTCCACCCGCTCGTGTTCTTCTACGTGATGGGGTTCATCGCGACGGTCTCGGGAGTGCTGCTCGGGCTCGTCGTCGTCGGCTACCGGATCGCCGGCTATTCGATCCCCATCGCAACCGTCGTCCTCGTCGCCCTGCTCGTCATCTCGGGCCTCCAGTTCACGCTGTTCGCGATGTGGTTCGACATGGAAAGCAACAAAGACCTGAAGTAGCTCGCGGGTGCTGCGCACCCGCTCCCGGCGGCAAGGGAACTGCGCCAACGGGAGAGCGTGGTCTCCCGTTGGCGCCGTGCGGTAGAGCCCATAGGGGTTGCGCAGGGTTCAGAGGTTGCTTCCGCTGGTGCGGCGGCGTCGTAACGCATCGTTACGCCGCCGCCCTTGCGTTGGTGAAGGTT
>DAIMGZ010000098.1:5732-6105 GCA_036723535.1 Gaiellaceae bacterium | reverse complement strand
TGCGACTCGGTCTCGACGTAGACGCTTGCCCGCACGACTTTCTCTCCGAGCTCCTCGACCTCGACCGAGATCGAGTGCGGCAGCTCCTCGCGGGTCAGCTGGAGCGCCTTCTCGCGCACGAGCTCGGCGACCTGGGTCTCGGGCGAGAGGTCGCTTCGCTGCTCGGGCGGGTAGTACTCGGGCCCCTCGGGGAGCAGGCCTACGAGCTCCTCGCGTAACTCCTGGATCCCGTCGCCCGTCTTCGCGCTCACCGGGTGCAGTGCGTGGAAATCGCCGAGCTTCGAGGCGGTTTGCATCTGCGACGCGATATGGCAGCCGACGAGGTTGTCGAGCCGACCGAACTGCGCGGCACCGTTGCGATCGTTGGGTTCCC
>DAIMGZ010000098.1:4623-5722 GCA_036723535.1 Gaiellaceae bacterium | reverse complement strand
GGCGGCGGTCATCTGCGTGACGATGTGGCTCGGCTTGAGGTTGTCGACCTTGTTGAGAACGATCACGACGGGCACTCCAAGCGAGAAGACGCGCCTGGCGACGAATTTGTCGCCCGCGCCAATCCGCTCGCGGGCAGAGAGAACGAGGATCACAGCGTCGACGTCCTCGAAGCCGTGGTCGACGGTGTGTTGCATGCGCTCGGTCATCGGGTCGAGCGGACGCTGGAACCCGGGCAGGTCGACGAGCACGAGCTGGTGCCCCTCCCCGTTGGCGACTCCCGAGATCCGGCGCCTCGTCGTGTGTGGCTTGTCCGAGACGATCGCGACCTTGCCGCCGCAGAGCGCGTTCACGAGCGTCGACTTGCCGACGTTCGGCCGGCCTGCGACGGCGACGAACCCCGACTTCACAGCTCCAGCCCCATCCACGGCGCGACGCGTCCCCACTCGGTGACGTGGTCGCGGAGCTTCCGGCCGCCGAGCTTCTCGTAGAAGCCGACGGCGTTCGGCTCGGCGCTCCACTCGAGCCGCTCCGCCCCGAGCTCGCGCGCGCGGTCTGCCGTGAGCCGGAAGAGCCGGCTTCCGAGCCCGCGACCCATCGCCGCCGGATCCACCCAGAGGTGGTCGAGCACCGCGATGCCGTCCGCCGGTGGGGTGAGCCCTGCCCACGCGAGGAGCTCGCCGTCGGCCTCTGCGACCCAGCGCTCGCAGTCGCCGGGGAAGCTCAGACCATCTGCCCAGCTGCGTACGAGGTCGCGGTCGTAGCCCCAGTGCGCCTTCGACTCGAAGGTCAGCTCGCGCAGCCGCTCCTCGTCGGCAGCTCGCGCCACGCGCACGGTTACGACGGCAGATCCCATGTGTCCGGCAGGAGGTCGTCGGCGGCGTACTCGGCCACCGAGCCGTCGCTCCGGCGGAACCACACGCGCTCGAACCGCCATTCGTGGAGCCACTGGCGGCAGCCGCCGCAAGGGGAGGCCGTGATCGCGATCGCCTCGAGGTCACCCGGCCGGAGGCCCTCGCTCGCCGCCTTCGCGATCGCCGCTCGCTCCGCGCAGATGCCGAGCGGGTAGGCGGCGTTCTCGACGTTCGCCCCGGCGAAGAT
>DAIMGZ010000098.1:0-4523 GCA_036723535.1 Gaiellaceae bacterium | reverse complement strand
GCCCCAGAACTCGTCGAACCGATCCTCCGGCACGTGCGACAGCCAGAAGGAGAAGAAGACGAGGTCGTAGCGCTCGGCCGGTTGCCACTCGAAGAGGTCGGCTTGCACCAGCTCGGCCTCGGACGTGTTGCGCGCGAGGGTCTCCGCGTTCGCGTCCACTGCCACGACCCGTTCGGCGAGCCGGACGAGCTGCCGCGTCCAGATCCCGGTGCCGGCGGCGAGCTCCAGTACGCTGCCGCGCGGCGCGAACGCCTCGAGCGCCGCCTCGAGCTCGGCGACGTCGGCATCCCAGCGCTCCTGCTCGCCCGGCTCGAATGCGTAGCGACCGCGCCGGTACCACCAGTCGCCGTACTCCGGCGCGCGCGCGGCGTAATACCGCTTCTGCTCCTCGAGCCTCTCGCTCACGCCGCCACGGCCTCCTCGAGGAACCGCTCGACGCCCGCGAGCGAGTCGGCGTAGCGCGCGGCGCGCGGATCTGGCCGGCGCACGAGCACCGCCGGGATGCCGGCGGCCTCGGCGCCGAGCACGTCGGCGACGACGTTGTCGCCGACCATCCACGCCTCCGCCGGGCGGAAGCGGTCGACCACGGACGCGAACGCCTGCGGATGCGGCTTCTCGTAGCCCGTCTCGGCCGAGCACGAGACGACGGCGACGAGCTCGTCGAGGCCGAGTCCTGCGACGATCTGCCGGAGCTCCGGCACGTGGTTGGAGAGGATCGCGTGCGTCCAGCCGGTCTGCGAGAGCCGCTCGAGCGCGGGCAGCGTGTCGTCGAACAGCGCCCAGCCCACGGCCGGATCGACGTAGAGCCGCCGCGCCGCGCCCGCGAGCTCGAGCGCCCGCGCCGGCACGTAGCCCGCGGCCTCGTACGCCCGGGCGAGCACCGGCCGCACCGAAGCCCACCACGCTTCCGGCTCGCACAGCTCCGGGTGCGCGACCTCGGGCCGGTGCCAGGGAAAGCCTTCGCGCAGGTGGGGCCGGAACGTCTCGGCCGAGTGGCCGTGCCCCGGCTCCTCTGCGTCGAGCGCCTCGGCGAGCAGGATGCTCCAGCCGGTCTCGCCCCGCCGGTGGGCGAGCGTGCCGTCGAAGTCCCAGATCAACAAGCGCACGCCGCTCAGGGTCACCCGATCAGCTGGAAAACGACGAGGGTCGTCAGCGCGCCGAGCACACCGCCGTACGTGACCTCGAGGAGCGAGTGGATGCCCGACTCGACCCGCGTCTGCGCGACGAGCAAGGCCATGATCAGCGTGAGCGAGGAGACGACGAAGCGGTGCTGGTCTCCGACCAGATACGTAACCGCGATCCACCCCGCGAAGGCGACCGCCGCGTGGCCCGAAGGCAACCCTCCGCGCAGCGGCGTGCCACGCCCCGTCCACGCCTTCGTCGCGAGGACGAGGAGCACGACGAGGACGAGAGCGACGAGCGTGATGTCCGTCGGCCCCTTCCGCACGCGGTCGAGCACATGCGTCGCGCGGCTGCCCGCGGCGCTCTCGAACACGAGGTAGCCGACGGCGACCGCCGTGATCGAGGCAATGAGGACGGCGCCGGCCGCGATGTCCTTCGCGAGCTTCGCGTTCGGGTCGAAAGAGGTCGTCGAGACGTCGATCACGCCCTCGATCGCCGTGTTCAGCATCTCCGCCACGAGGACGAACGCGATCGCGATCACCAGCGCGATCAGCTGGAGCCGCGACACGCCGACGGCGATCGCGCAGCCGAACACGAAGACGGCCGCGAGGAAGTGGATGCGGAGGTTCCGCTGCGTCCGGAGGACGTGGATGATCCCCTCGAAGGCGTAGTTGAAGCTGTCGAGCAGCGACGGGGCCTGACCCGGAGCCGGCGAGGAAGAGCGGCGCGGCGGCCGTTCGGCCTGGTCGTCCTCCGGCCCACGCGGCAGCGGGGTGACCGTCACGCGGCCGCCTCTGCCGCGTATGCCGCCTCGCGGGCCTCCATCTCCGGGCCGTGGTCGTAGCCGACGAGGTGCAGGAGCGCGTGCACGAGCGGCCGGCGCCACGCGTCGCCTACCACCTCCGGACAGACGACGATGTCGCCGAGCTGGCGCGGCATGCCCTCCGGGAGCGCCGAGAGCCCGTCGATCGGGAAGGCAAGCGCGTCGGTCGCCTCGTCGACGCCGAGGTGCTCCCGTTTCAGCGCGCGACTCTCGTCCGGCTCCACGAAGGCAAGCCCGAGCTCGCCGGCGCCGACGCCCTCTTCCGCGAGCACGGAGCGCGCGAGCTCGACCGCGGCCGCCTCGTCGACCTCCGTGCCCGAGCGGTTGTCGACTTCGATCTCGATCACCGGCTCCGCTGAGTCCCGGTCTGCTCGGCGTGCCGCTTGTACGCCTCGACGATCCGCTGGACGAGCTTGTGGCGGACGACGTCCTGGTGGCCGAACTCGACGAAGGCGATCCCGTCGACCGTCGCGAGGATCTCGCGCACCTGGATCAGCCCGGACGCCTGTTCCCGGGGCAGGTCGACTTGGGTCACGTCCCCGGTGACAACCATCTTCGAGCCGAACCCGAGCCGGGTCAGGAACATCTGCATCTGCTCGGGCGAGGTGTTCTGGGCCTCGTCGAGGATGATGAAGCTGTCGTTCAGCGTTCGGCCGCGCATGAACGCGAGCGGGGCCACCTCGATCGTGCCGCGCTCCATGTAGGCATTGAGCTTCTCCGGGTCCATCGTGTCGTAGAGCGCGTCGAAGAGGGGGCGCATGTACGGGTCGACCTTCGCGAGCACGTCGCCGGGAAGGAAGCCGAGCCGCTCCCCGGCCTCGACCGCGGGACGGGTGAGGATCAGCCGGCCGACCTGGCGCTCCGACAGCGCCGCGACCGCGAGCGCGATCGCGAGGTACGTCTTGCCGGTGCCGGCGGGGCCGATCCCGAACGTGACCGTGCACTCGCGGATCGCATCGACGTAGCGCTTCTGCGTGACCGTTTTCGGCGTGATCTGCTTGCCGCGGTGCGACCAGACGACGTCCGCGAAGATCTCGCGCACGTCCTCGGCCTGGTCGATCGCGCCGAGGATCGCGTCGACGGTGCCCGCGCCGACCTCCTGACCGCCCTCGACGAGCTCGACGAGCTCCTCGACCACCGCCTGCGCCTCTGCGACCTTGAGGTCGTCGCCGGCGAGCGTGAGCCGGTTGCCGCGCAGGTTGACGGTGCAGTCGAGCCGGTCGCGGAGCGCATCGAGGACTCCGTCGCCGATGCCCGCGAGCTCTGCCGCGACCTCGTTCGAGACGTCCAGAACGGTCTGCACGGGGTCAGTGTAGGAGGGGCCGGTGGACGCGGAAGGGTTCGTTGCGGGGGTCACGAACATGACTCCGTCGGCTTCGTGCGCTAGCGTCTCAGACCCCGAGTCGTCTTTCCACGTCGTTTCTATGCGCCGTCACGGTCTCGTACTCCTCTGCACGCTCGCCCTCGCCTCGCTCGCGGCGGCCGCGGCACGGGCGCACTCGACCCCCCAGATCCGGGCCCAGCAGGCCCACGAACGGTCGGTGCTCGCGGAGGTCGACGCGATCGGCCGCAATCTCCAGGTGGTCGAGGACCAAGCTTGGATCGCGAAGCAGCGGCTCGAGCAGGTAAAGCGCAGCCTGTTCCGGAACGAGTACGAGCTTCACGTCGCCCGGGGCAACTTCCAGGCCGCGCAGAAACGGCTCATGCAGCGCGTCTACTCGCTCTACGTGAACGGTGAACCGAGCATGATCGACGTGATCGCAGGCGCGCACAGCCTCTCGCAGCTCATCGACCGCGCCGAGTCGGCGCGGGTGCTCTCGGATCAGGACGCGGAGCTGGGACAGCAGGCCCTCCGCTTCGAGCGCACGGTGCAGCGGCGGGAGCGGCAGCTCCAGCAGCTGAAGCGCCGGCGCGAGGCGACCGTCGCCTCGCTCGCGTCGAAGAAGCGGACGATCCAGCCGGCGCTCGCGCGACAGAAGCAGCTGCTCGCGTCGATCCACACCTCGATCCAGCAGCTCCAGTCGCAGGAGGCCGCACGTGAGCAGCGGCTCAGGGCCGAGGCGGAGGCACGTCTGCGGGCGCAGCTCGCGGCGCAGCAGGCCGCAGCACAGGCCGCCGCGGCACAGGCGACGCAGCCGCCGCCGTCCTCGGGCGGGATCGTGCAACCGCCGGTGAGCATCCCGGTCGGGAATCCGGGCGTCGGCCATCCGCAGGCGGCGCAGATCGCCCTCCAGTATCTCGGCGTCCCGTACGTCTGGGGCGGCGCGAGCCCGAGCGGCTTCGACTGCTCCGGCCTCGTGATGTACGTCTACGCGCAGCTCGGGATCTCGCTGCCGCACTTCACCGTCGCGCAGTGGAACGCAACGATGCCGATCTCGCCGTCGCAGATGGAGCCGGGCGACCTCGTCTTCTTCAACGGCCTCGGCCACGTGGGGATCTACATCGGTGGCGGCCAGTTCGTCGACGCACCGCACACAGGCTCCGTCGTCCGCATCGACAGCCTCTCGAACTTCGGCGGCTTCGACGGCGCCCGCCGCGTTCCCTAAGAAGTCGAATCACAATGAGTTCTGCAGCCGTC
>DAIMGZ010000097.1:0-6296 GCA_036723535.1 Gaiellaceae bacterium | reverse complement strand
CGATGCGGATCTCGTCGTCGTCGATCTCGATGGCTCCGGCCTCCTCGAGCAGCGGTGCGACGATCACTTGGGCGAAGCTCGTGTGCCGGCGGTGGGCGGCGTCGAACGGGCTCAGGCGGACGAGCCGGTGCTTGCCGCGCTCGGCCTTGAGGATCCCGTATGCGTTCTCGCCGCGCACGGTGAATGTCGCAGACTTCATCCCGTACTCCTCCCCCGGGCTCGCCTCGATCACCTCCGTCTTGAGGCCGCGCTGCTCGGCCCAGCGCAGGTACATGCGGAGGAGGATCTCCGCCCAGTCCTGGGCGTCGGTGCCGCCGGCGTCGGACTGGATCGTGACGACGGCGTCGCCCGCGTCGTACTCGCCGGAGAAGAGCGCGTCCTCCTGGAGCCGCGCCAGCTCGCCGCTCACCGCCCGTAACGTCGGCTCGAGCTCCTCGTCGGGGAACGTGCCGGCGCCTTCGCGCAGGAACTCGACGTTCGAGACGAGCTCGTTGTAGCGCTGGAGCTTCTGCTGCGACCGTTGGTGCTCGGTGGAGAGGCGCGCCGCGCGCTGCTGGTCGTTCCAGAAGTCGGGTTGCGAGAGCTCCTGCTCGAGCTCGTCGAGGCGGGCCTTCAGCGCGGCGGGGTCAAAGGTAACCACGGACCCAGTCGAGCTGGGTCCCGATCTCCTCGAGCCGCTCGTCGAGCGGGATCTGGATCTCGTCGGGCATCCGCTAGGCCCCGTGGCACTTCTTGAACTTCTTGCCGGAGCCGCACCAGCAGGGGTCGTTGCGGCCGAGCTTCTCGTGCGGGCTCGCGTGCACGGTCTGGACCCCGCCCGCGGAGGGAACGCCCGCCATGACCGACTCTCCCCCGCCCGCCGCCGCGATCGCCTCGGCGCCGGCAGACGTCTCGTGCTCGTAGTGGATGTTCCCGTTCGCGGTCTGCGTCTGCGCGAGCTGCGCTTGCGCGTCCTCGGGCGCGAGCTCGGCGTGGAAGAGGTGGAGCACGACCTCGCTCCGGATCACGCGTCCGAGCTCGGTGAACATCCGCTCGCCCTCGCCCGTGTACTCGACGAGCGGGTCCTTCTGCGCCATCCCGCGCAGGTGGATGCCCTCACGGAGCGCCTCCATGTTCTCCAGGTGCTCGCGCCAGCGCATGTCGACGACCTGCAGGACGATGAAGCGCTCGAGCTCGCGCATGAGCTCCGCGCCGAACTCCTCCTGCTTCGCCTCGTACTCGTCGCTCGCGTCGGTCTGGAATTCCTCGACCAGGGCTTCGCGCGTGATCTGCCCGAGGTCCTCGCGCAGCTCCTTGGCGGTGATCTCGGTCTGGTAGAGCTGCGACATCGCCTGCGTCAGCGCCTCGAGGTCCCATTCCTCGGCGTACTCCTCCTCCGTGAACACGTGCACCGTGTCCTCGACGACCTCCGCGATCCAGAGCTTGATCTGGTCCGAGAGGTCCTCGCCCTCGAGCACCTGCCGCCGCTGCTCGTAGATGCGGCCGCGGTGCCGGTTGAGGACGTCGTCGTACTTGAGGACGTTCTTGCGCATGACGAAGTTCTGCTCCTCGACCTTCTTCTGCGCGCCCTCGATCTGCCGGGAGAGGATCTTCGCCTCCATCGGCTGGTCGTCCGGGATCTTGAAGCGCTCCATGATCCCCTTGATCCGGTCGCCGGCGAAGAGGCGGACGAGGTCGTCCTCGCCCGAGAGGTAGAAGCGTGTCTCGCCTGGATCGCCCTGCCGGCCGGAGCGGCCGCGGAGCTGGTTGTCGATCCGGCGCGCCTCGTGCCGCTCGGTGGCGAGGACGTAGAGGCCGCCGAGGTCGACCACACCCTCCCCGAGCTGGATGTCGACGCCGCGGCCGGCCATGTTCGTCGCGATCGTCACGGCGCCGCGCTGGCCCGCGTCCTTGATGATCTCCGCCTCGCGCGCGTGCTCCTTCGCGTTCAGGACGTTGTGCTTGATCCCCTTGCGGGTCAGCAGCTGCGAGAGGTACTCGGAGGTCTCGACCGCGATCGTGCCGACAAGGATGGGCTGACCCTCCCGCGTCCGCTCCTCGATGTCGGAGGCGACGGCCGCGAACTTCCCCTCCTTCGTCCTGAAGACGAGGTCGTTCTCGTCGGCGCGGACGACCTCGACATTCGTCGGGATCTCGACGACGGCGAGGTTGTAGATCTCGACGAACTCCTTCTCCTCGGTCTTCGCGGTGCCGGTCATGCCGGCGAGCTTCTCGTAGAGGCGGAAGTAGTTCTGGAGCGTGATCGTCGCGAGCGTCAGGTGCTCCTCCTGGATCTTGACGCCCTCCTTCGCCTCGATCGCCTGGTGGAGGCCCTCGCTCCAGCGACGCCCCTCCATGATCCGGCCGGTGAACTCGTCGACGATCTTCACCTCCCCGTCCTGGATGACGTAGTCGACGTCGAGGTGGTAGAGCGATTGCGCCTTGAGGGCCTGGTAGAGGTGGTTGACGAGCTGCGTGTTCTCCGGCGCATAGAGGTTGTCGATGCGCCGCGCGCGCTCGGCCTTCGCGACGCCCTGCGGCGTCACGCCGACGGTCTTGTGCTTCTCTTCGAACTCGTAGTCGGCGCCCGCGGCCTCGGCCGCCCCCTTCGGGTCGCCGGGCGAAGAGCGGAACGGGATGAGCTGCTTCGCGATACGCGCGAAGGCGTAGTAGTCGTCGGCGGCCGTCTCCGGCTCGCCGGAGATGATGAGCGGCGTGCGCGCCTCGTCGACGAGGATCGAGTCGACCTCGTCCACGATGCCGTAGGCGTGGCCGCGCTGGACGAGGCCCTCGAGCGAGACGGCCATGTTGTCGCGGAGGTAGTCGAAGCCGAACTCCGAGTTCGTCCCGTACGTGACGTCCGCGGCGTACGCGGCCTTCCGCGCCTCGAACGACATCATCGTCTCGATGTAGGCGACGCTCATCCCGAGCGACTCGAAGACGGGGCGGTTCCACTCGGCGTCGCGCTGGGCGAGGTAGTCGTTGACGGTGACGAGATGCGCACCCCGGCCGGTGAGGCCGTTCAGGTAGAGCGCGAGGCTCGCCACGAAGGTCTTTCCCTCGCCGGTCTTCATCTCGGCGATATCGCCCTCGTGGAGGACGATCCCGCCCATCAGCTGCACGTCGAACATCCGCTGGTTCGATGCGCGCCTGCGGGCCTCGCGGACGGCCGCGAACGCCTCGAAGACGAGCTCGTCGAGGTTCTCGCCGTTCTCGAGTCGCTGCCGGAACTCCGCCGTCTTGCCCTGCAGGTCGGCGGCAGACAGCTGCTCGAACTCGGGCTCGAGCGACGTGACGTAGGCCGCCTGCTCCTGGAGCCGCTTGAGGCGGCGCCCCTCGCCGACGCGGAGGACCTTCTCGAGGTTGCCGATCTCCACGAGGCAAGGGTAGCGGCCTACAGGGCCGACACCCGGACCTGCCAGAGGTCGCCGTCGATCCGCTCCGCCTCCACGTAGAAGCTGTCGCCGGCGGCTGCCCCGAGCTGCTCGAGCTCGCGTGGGACCGACGCATCGCTCGGCTCGCCGTCCACGCGGAGCTCGCGGTCGTCTCCGTGCTGCGAGAGCGCGAGCTTGTCGGCGTCGGGAAACGGGATCTGCGCCACTGCGATCCGCTTCGCACCGACGGCCCAGAGATCGCCGTCCTGCCGGGCGGCAACGGCGCGGTACGGCGGGCTCACGCTGCGCTCGACGGCGTCGGCGAGCGGCGAGAGGTCAGCGTCGCCACTTTCCTCGCCCACGATCACGTCTCCATTCGGGATCGTCGTGAACTCGATCCGATCGCCGACGAGACCGGGCGCCGCCACCGCGACGGCCGCGTCCCACTCCTTCGGGCCGACGCCCGACCCGTCGGGTAGCCCGACGGCGGCGAGCACCGATTTCGGCGGCTCGAACGGCGGGGGTGGTGGAGGTGAATCCCCGAGCGCTTGCGCCGGATCGAGCCCCGCCTGCCGCAGGAGCTGCTCGTTCAGCGTCTCGCTGCGCCACCGGAAGAGCCCCACCTCTAGACCGGGTTCTCGAGCTCGGGCTCGTCTCCGGGCTCCGGCACCTCCACATGCCTGCGACCGGCCACGCGCTTGTCGTGGAGGTCCTTGACCTGGCGCACGAGCTTGTCGGCGAGCTCGTCGATCGCCGCCTTCATGTCGCGCGCGGTCTCGCGCGCCCGCAGCGTGTGCCCCTTGAGGTGGACGGTCGCCTCCGCAACCTGCGACTCGGCGATCGACGGGTTCCGCTCGACCGCCAACTCGATCTCGACGCGGGTCGACTCGTGGACGCGGCGGTCGAGCTTGCGCAGCCGCCGCTCGGCGTAGCTCCGTAGCGCGTCGTTCACCTCGAGGTTCTTGCCCTTGACGTGAAGTTGCATCGGCGCCTCCCCTATCGCTGCCTGTGCCGTTGGTCTAACCCTACTGTCGGCTGACGTAGCCGAATCCGTGTCTATCCGCGGCGGAGTGCGCGCGCGAAGGCGATCGCCTCGACCCGGCGTGCGCCCGCGGCGCGCAGGGCCGTCGCAGCGGCCGCGGCGGTGGCGCCGGTCGTGTAGACGTCGTCGATCACGGCGACCCTGCGAGGCGCCGCGCTTCTCGCGCGGAAGGCACCGCGTACCGTCCGGCGCTGGGCCGCCGAGCTGCCGCGCTGGCGACCGCCGCGCGTCCGCTCGAGGACCGGCACGCAAGGGAGCTCCCACAGCGCGGCCAGCTCGAGCGTGAGCCGCTCCGCAGGGTTGTGTCCCCGCTCGAGCCGCCGCGCGCGGTCGGCGGGGACGAACGTGAGGGCGTCCACCTCCGGCGGCGGCAGCCGCTCCGCCACGAGCTGCGCGGCGTCGGCCGCGAGCCGCCGCAGCCCGCGTTCCTTCCAGGAGTGAACGAGCCGCCGAGCCGCCTCGTCGTACCCGACCGCCGCGCGTGCCGTCGCGAAGGCGGGCCGGCGCCCCGCGCACTCGCGGCAGCGCTCGACCGGCCAGGCCGTCGGCGCGCCGCAGCGCGCGCAGAGCGGTGGCTCGAGCCGCGGCAGCTCCTCGCGGCAGCCGGCGCAGAGCTGTCTTCCACCGCAGCCGCAGACGACGCACCGCTGCGGCAGGAGCAGCTCGAGGAGCACGACTCGACGCTAGGGCGCGAGGTGTCCCCCAATCGTGTCGGCTCAGTCGAGGCTGTACGACTCGCGCTCCGGCAGGCCGACGGAGCGGCGTAGCCAGTTGTCGGCATCGAGCAGCTGAGCGTGGTTTCCGATGTCGTACCAGTGGCCCTCGAAGCGGTAGCCGTAGACCGGCTCCCGCAGGGCGAGCCAGCCGAGGAAGCTGCCGGCGTTGTCGGGGTTCTGCCCTTCCTCGAGGTAGCGCAGAACCAGCCGGGCGTGCGCCGGTGGGATCAGATACGTCAGCGTCGCCGCAAGTGTCGAAGGCGGGTCGCTCGGCTTCTCGACAAGGTGGACGATCCGGTCTTCGCCGTCGGTCGCCGCGATCCCGTAGTGCGTCGCGAGCTCGAGGTCGGCAAGGTCGTAGAGAGGCGCTGCCGTTGCGGGCTGCGGCTTGCGGCGCCACCACTCGGCGTACGCCGCCAATTCGAACTCGAACAGGTCGTCGCCGAGCACGAGCAGCTCGTCATCGAGTCCCGCGCGCTCGATGACGAGTCGAAGGTCGCCGACCGCGCCTCGCCGGTCGTCGTTGGAGCTCGTCCCGTCGTCGTGCACGACCACGCCGTGCGGCTCGGCCCACGCAGCGAAGGCGGGCGCGAAACGGCTGTTCGTGACGAGGTGGATCCCATCCACCTCGTCGAGACCGCGCACCCGGTCCACGATCCAGTCGAGCATCGGACGGCCGCCGAGCGGGAGCAGCTGCTTCGGCCTGTCGTCCGTCAGGGGCCGAAGCCGCGTCCCGTAGCCGGCGGCGAGGATGACCGCCTTCATCGGCTTTGGCGGAGGCTCAGGTGCCCTCGTCCCATGACGCGAGGTACCGCGCCTGCTCCTCCGTCAGCCGGTCGATCTCGACGCCCATGGTCTCGAGCTTGAGGCGCGCGATCTCGCGGTCGATCTCCGGCGGCACCGGGTAGACCTTGCGGTCGAGGTCGCCCGCGTTTTGCGAGGCGTACTCGAGCGACAGCGCCTGGTTCGCGAAGGACATGTCCATCACGAGCGCCGGGTGCCCCTCGGCCGCCGAGAGGTTGACGAGCCGCCCGTCGGCGATGAGGTAGAGGCGCCGCCCGTCGGCGAGCGTGAACTCCTCCACGAACTCGCGCGCCTTCTTCGACTCGACCGCCATCTCGCGCAGCGCCGGGATCTCGATCTCGACGTTGAAGTGGCCGGTGTTGGCGAGGATCGCGCCGTCCT
>DAIMGZ010000096.1:0-6441 GCA_036723535.1 Gaiellaceae bacterium | reverse complement strand
TCTCGTCCAGAGCATCGAAAGCCAAAACTGCACGGAGCCAACGGGAGACCGCGCTCTCCCGTTGGCGGAGTTCCGTTCCCCAGCGAGCGAGACCGAAGGTCTCGCTCGCTACCGAACTTCGGCCGCGGGGCCGACGCGGCGGACGTAGCGCGGGACGACGTCGAGGGCGTTCTCCCGTGCGCACCGCTCGACGTCGGCCTCGAGGCCGTGCCGCCGCAGGTTCGCGGCGCTGCCGCTCGCGCCGAGCCCCTCGACGGCATTCGGGAAGCTCTGCGCGAGCAGGATCGCCGCCCGCGCCGAATCCTTGGGCTCGCCGCCGAGCGCCTCGGCGATGCGTCCGGCGCAATAGGCATCGTCGAGTGCGAGCTCCCCCAGCACGCCGGCGCAGAGCACCGCGACGTCCTCCCCGCTCTCGCGCGCCGCGGCCGCGACGACGTCGAGATTGAGCAGCGACCCGACGTAGACGCGCTCGAAGCGCTCGGCCGCGGCGACGAGGAGCCGCGTTCCGTTCGTCGTCGTGAGGACGAGCGTCTCGGCGCCTGGCTCGTCCTCGAGCTCGCGCGGCGAGTTGCCGAAGTCGAAGCCCTCGATGTGCTCGAGCCGCCGCTCGCCGGCGAGCTTCGCCGGCCCCTCGCTCTGCGCGAGCGCACGCGCCTCGTCCACCTCCGCGCAGCAGAGGACGCGCCGGTAGCCGGACGCGAGCGCCTGGCAGATCGTGGAGGTCGCGCGGAGGACGTCGACGACGATCCCGACCGGCGCGGGGGTGCGTTCGTCCGGCGTAAAGGCGACATGGACACGCATGGGCGGGACTAGGCTAGTCCCGATGTCGACGGTCGAGACCCGGTACTGCTACCGGCACCCGGACCGCGAGACCGGGCTGTCCTGCTCGGATTGCGGACGGCCGATCTGCGCCGATTGCGCGACGTTCGCGCCCGTCGGCATCCGCTGCCCCGAGCACGCGGGGGTCCGCCGGAGCCCGGCAAATCGGCTGCGTCCGCGTCCGGTGCGGCGCGCCCCGGGCGTCGCGCTCGCCTCGGGGCAGGCGCCCGTCACGAGGATCCTGATCGCGATCAACGTCGCGATCTACCTGCTGACGGCAGCGCAAGGCAACGGCTTCAACGCCCCGGGCGGCTCGTTGTTCAACAAGTTCGTGCTCGTCGGTTCGAACTCTCACCAGCCGTTCTTCCTGCACACCGGCGATCTCGCACACGACCACGAGTGGTGGCGCCTCGCGACCTCGATGTTCCTGCACGCCTCGATCATCCACATCGCGTTCAACATGTTCGCGCTGTACGTCATCGGGACCCCGGTCGAGCAGTACCTCGGCCGTGCGCGTTACGTCGGTCTCTACTTCATCTCCGGCCTGGCAGGCGGCGCAGGCGCCGTTCTGCAAGCTCCGTTCCAGCCGGTCGTCGGAGCGTCCGGCGCCATCTTCGGGATCCTCGGCGCGATGCTGATCATCGAGTGGCAGGTCACCGGTCGCCTCGCCGGCAACGCGATGACGTGGATCGTGATCAACCTCGTCATCTCGTTCGCGATCCCGAACATCTCCTGGGGAGGACACGTCGGCGGCCTCATCGGGGGGATCCTCATCACGCTCGCATACGCCGGCTGGCGGGAGCGCGGCCGTGCGGCAGCCGGCCACCTCGGGCTCGTCGGGGTCCTCGGCCTCGTCGTCGTTGCGGTAGGCAGCGTCGCGCTCGCCTACTGGCGCGTCCGCGGCTACGCCTAGCCCGGATCAACCGCCGGCCTGGACGTACTCGCCGCGGTGCGCCTCTTTCAGCGCCGCCTGCGCCGCCGCGAGCCGAGCGAGCGGGACGCGGTACGGCGAGCAGCTCACATAGTCGAGCCCGATCCGGTGGCAGAACTCGACCGAGCTCGGTTCGCCGCCGTGCTCGCCGCAGATGCCGAGCTTGATCTCCGGCTTCGTCTCCCTCCCCCGCTCGACCCCGATCCGCATCAGGTCGCCGACGCCGTCCTGATCGAGCACCTCGAACGGGTTCCGCTCGAGCACGCCGTCCTCGAGGTAGAAGGTGAGGAACTTTCCCTCCGCGTCGTCGCGCGACATCCCGAGCGTCGTCTGCGTGAGGTCGTTCGTGCCGAAGGAGAAGAAGTCCGCCACCTCCGCGATCTCGTCCGCGCGTAGGGCCGCGCGCGGCAGCTCGATCATCGTCCCGCACAGGTACTCGAGCTCGGGCGCCTCCTCGTCCAGCACGCGCTCGGTCAGCTCGCGCAGCCGCCGCAGCTCCTCCCGAAAGCCGACGAGCGGGTGCATGATCTCGACGAGAGGCGCCTCACCGCCGCGCTTCTGCACCGCCTTCGCCGCACGAGCGATCGCGCGTACCTGCATCTCGTAGATCTCCGGCCACTCGATGCCGATCCGGCAGCCGCGCGTGCCGAGCATCGGGTTCGACTCGGAGAGGGCACGGATGCGCTGCCGCATCCGCTCGTCGCGCGCCTCCTCGAGCGGCGGCAGGAACTCGTGCAGCGGCGGGTCGAGCAGCCGGATCGTCACCGGCAGGCCTGCCATGGCCTCGAAGATCCCCTCGAAGTCGGACTGCTGGAACGGGAGGAGCCGGTCGAGCGCATCGCGTCGGCCGCTCTCGTCGCGCGCGAGGATCATCTCCTGCACGACGGGGAGCCGCTCTTCGCCGAAGAACATGTGCTCGGTGCGGCAGAGCCCGATGCCCTGCGCACCGAACTCGCGCGCCTTCGCGGCGTCCTCGGCGTTGTCGGCGTTCGCGCGCACCTTGAGTCGGCGCAGGTCGTCGGCCCAGTCGAGGATCGTCTCGAAGTCCTCGTTGATCGCGGGCGGGACGAGCGGCACCTCGCCGACGATGACGCGGCCGGTGCCGCCGTCGATCGTGATCACGTCCCCTTCGCGCAGCTTGCTGCGCCCGATGCGGACGGTCTTCGCGCGCTCGTCGATGTCGAGCTCCTCGCAACCCGCGACGCACGGCTTGCCCATCCCGCGCGCGATGACGGCGGCGTGCGACGTCATTCCGCCGTGGGCGGTGAGGACGCCCTGCGCCTGGATGAGGCCGTGGATGTCGTCGGGCGTCGTCTCCCAGCGGACGAGGATCACCGACTCGCCGCCCTTGCCGCGCTCCTCAGCGCTGTCGGCGTCGAGGACGATCTTGCCGCAGGCGGCGCCGGGCGAGGCGTTGAGGCCATGCGCCGCGACCTCGAACTCGGCGTTCGGATCGAGGCGCGGATGCAGGAGCTGGTCGAGCTGGTTCGGGTCGATCCGCGCCACGGCCTCCTCCCGCTCGATCAGGCCCTCGGCCGTCATGTCGACGGCGCACCTGATCGCGGCTGCCGCGGTGCGCTTCGCGGTCCGTGTCTGGAGGAGGTAGAGCTTGCCCTCCTCGACCGTGAACTCGATGTCCTGCATGTCGCGGTAGTGGCGCTCGAGCGCGGCCATCGTCTCGAGCAGCTGGTCGTACGCATCCGGCAGCCGGTCGTGCAGCTCCTCGAGCGGCTGCGGCGTGCGGATGCCGGCGACGACGTCCTCGCCCTGCGCGTTGACGAGGTACTCGCCGTAGACGCCCTGCTCGCCGGTCGACGGGTCGCGGGTGAAGCAGACGCCGGTGGCCGAGCCCTCGCCCTTGTTCCCGAACACCATCTGGACGACGTTGACCGCTGTGCCGAGGTCGTCGGCGATCCCGTACGTGCGCCGGTAGACCTGTGCGCGCGGCGAGTTCCACGAATCGAAGACAGCCGTGATCGCGCGCCGCAGCTGCTCCCGCGCGTCCTGCGGAAAGCCGTGCCCGGTCTCCCGCTCGTAGACCTCCCGGGCCTGCTCGACGGAGTCGTCGACGCTGAAGCGCTCGTGCGGGATGCCGTCGACGGTCTCTCCGAACATCTGGATGAGCCGGCGGCAGCAGTCGAGAGCGAATTCTTCGTTCCCGGTCGACCGCGCGAGACCGACCGCGGACTCGTCGTTGAGCCCGACGTTGAGGATCGAGTCCATCATCCCCGGCATCGAGATTGCCGCGCCTGAGCGGACCGAGACGAGGAGCGGGTCATCGTGGTCGCCGAAGCGCTTCCCCGTGTGCTCCTCGAGCCGCTCGATGTGCTCCGCGACCTCCCTGTCGAGGCCCTCGACCTCGCCGCCGGAGGCCAAGTAGGCGCGGCAAGCGTCGGTCGTGATCGTGAACCCGGCGGGGACCGGGACCCCGAGGTGCGTCATTTCCGCGAGCCCGATGCCCTTACCGCCGAGGAGGTCGCGCCCGCCGTCCGCCGGCTCGTCGAAGTCGTAGACGTAGCGGGTCATCGGGCCGCAGATGTTGTCATATGCAGGGCAGCTTTCCCCGTCAGCGGCGCCTGGCACGGAACTCGGCCACCCACGCGAGGCTTCGCAACCCGATCCAGATCGGCGTGAGGAGGACGTAGAAGACGACGTCTGCGACGAGGAGGACAACCCACCAGAGGATCCAGTAGCGGAGCGGGATCGGCGGCTTCGCCCGCCTCATCGCACGGCCTGCGCCTTCTCCTCGGCGGCGCGCTCTTCGACGACGCGGAGGACCCGGTGTGCCGTCTCCTCGATCGACAGCTCGGAGATGTCGATGACGGGGCAGCCGAGGCGGCGGTGGAGCTTCGCGGCCTGCTCGAGCTCCTCGTAGACCTCGGCGAGCTCGGCGTACTGCCGGTTGCGGGACGGCGCGCCCATCGCCCGCACTCGCGCCCTGCGGATCTCGGCGAGCCTGTCCGGGTCGATCGTCAGGCCGACCACCTTGGCCTCGTCGATCTCGAACAGCTCCGGCGGCGGCTCGATCCCCTTCACGACGGGGACGTTCGCCGCCTTGTGGCCGAGGTAGCCGAGGTAGATCGACAGCGGCGTCTTCGAGGTGCGCGAGACGCCTACGAGGACGACGTCTGCGTCGTGGAGGCCGTGCGGGACGCCGTCGTCGTAGCGGACCGCGAATTCGATCGCCTCCATTCGCTTGAAGTACGCGGAGTTGAGCGGCGGCCGCGAGCCCGGCGTCATCTTCGCCGCCTGGCCCGAGACGCGGGCTACGGCGTCGATCGGCTGGCCGAGCAGGTCGCAGTAGTGGAGGCGCGCCCGGCGGCAGAGGGTGCGCATCGCCTCGCGAAGCTGGGGCTGGACGAGGGTGTAGACGACGACGGCGGGCCGGCCGCGCATCCGGTTGACGGCAAGGTGGAGGTCGTCCTCCGACTCGACGCGCGGGTGGCGGATCTCGATGAACTCCTGCTCCGGGAACTGCGCCTCGAGCGCCTGGACGAGCCGCGCCGCGGTCTCGCCGGTGGCGTCGGAGACGACGTGGAGCTCGACCGGGGGGTTCGCCATGGGCGGTCAGCGTAACCGGGGAGCGTCCTCGAGCCATCCCAAACCCCCACCCACCACGGGGATGCCAGCGTACGGCGGCGCGCTGCGCGGCAGTGTCACAGCTTTGCGCCTAGAGACTGAAAATGTCTCTCCGCCCGCACGGCTCGGGAGTCGGCCGTCCCTCCGGAACCGCCCGGGTAACCTCCGCCCATGGCCGAGACGGCAAAGCCGCTGACGATGGACACCATCGTCTCCCTCTGCCGCCGCCGCGGCTTCGTCTTCCCCTCCTCCGAGATCTACGGAGGCCTCGGCTCGACGTACGACTACGGCCACTACGGCGTCCTCACTAAGAACAACATCCGCTCGCATTGGTTCCGCGCGATGGTGCAGGAGCGCGACGACGTAGTCGCCCTCGACTCGGCGATCATCCTGAACCCGCGCGTCTGGGAAGCCTCCGGCCACGTCGACGTGTTCGCCGACCCGCTCGTCGACTGCCGCACCTGCAAGCTCCGCTTCCGCGCCGACCAGCTCGAGCTCGCGAGCTGCGGCCGCAAGCCGAGCAAGCGACCCGGCGAGACGCCCGACTGCGATCTGACGGAGGCGCGCCAGTTCAACCTCATGTTCGAGACCCACGTCGGCGCACTCCTCGACGAGAGCTCGGCCGCGTACCTGCGCCCCGAGACCGCCCAGGGGATCTTCGTCAACTTCAAGAACGTCGCCCAGCTCGCGCGCCGCAAGCCGCCGTTCGGCATCGCACAGTTCGGCAAGGCCTTCCGCAACGAGATCACGCCCGGCAACTTCCTCTTCCGCCAGCGCGAGTTCGAGCTGATGGAGCTGGAGTTCTTCGTCCCGCCCGGGGAGGCCGAGGAGTGGCATCGCTACTGGATCGACGCACGCCGCCGCTGGTACCTCGACCTCGGCCTCCGCGACGAAAACCTCCGCGTGCGCGAGCACGGGGCCGAGGAGCGGTCGCACTATTCGAGCGCCACGAGCGACCTCGAGTACCTCTACCCCATCGGCTGGCAGGAGCTCGAGGGGATAGCGAACCGCGGGGACTACGACCTCACCCAGCACACGCGGGAATCGGGGACCAAGCTCGAGTGGATCGACCCCGACGGGACGCGGTACACGCCGTACGTCATCGAGCCGGC
>DAIMGZ010000095.1:0-6449 GCA_036723535.1 Gaiellaceae bacterium | reverse complement strand
CGAAGCGGGTACGCGACGAGGAGCAGGCGCGGCTGACCGACGGCGCCTACGAGGTCGCCGTGCGGCTGCTGCGCAAGCACCGCGCTCCGCTCGACCGGATCGCGGGCGCGTTGCTCGAGAAGGAGACGCTCGTCCGCGACGAGTTGCGGGCGCTCGTCGTGGGCGTCGAGGCCGAGTCGCGGGCGTCCGAGAACGTCGGCGTGCCGCGGGTGGTCGCGAGCGAGCCCGGCGAGCTGCCCTCTTAGCCGGCGCCGAGCTGGGAGATATCGATCGCGCCCTTCGGCGCCGTGAACGAGACCGACTCGTTCCAGTTGTCGAACGAGAGCGTCCCGGACTGGCCCTTCGCTCCGCCGACGACAGCCACCGGGTACGGCTTGCCGGACGCGGCGACGTAGAGCTTGCTGTTGTCGGAGGTATCGCGGATCGCGACAACCTGCTGGCCCTTGTAGGTCGCCTTGCCGTCGTTGACGAGCTTGCCGTGGTGCGAGCCGACCCTCGCGAAGAGCAGGCCGATGCTCGTGAGGGGAGCCAGCGAGCGGAACCGGCCGCTGACGATGGAAGCCTTGAGCCACTTGTCATGCAGGAGCTGTGCGACCGCGGCGCCGGCGAAGTGCTTGTAGAACGCGTCGCTGCCTCGGATGTATGCCGTATCGCCGATCCGGACGAGGTCGAACTGGAGCCCGCTCGTCGACATCGAGCCCTTCGCGCCCTTGCGGGCCAGAGTCAGGTCGAGCGTGACCGGGGTGCTGTCCGCGACGACCTTCCCCGAGACGTGCAACGAGCTAGCGCTGGCCGCGGCAGCTTTCGCGTCGGCGAGCACGCGACCGGCCGGCTTCGACGCTTCGCCGTTCGGCTTCGCCGCCTTCTTGCTGCCGCCACAACCGGCGAGGAACGTTGCCGCCAGGACGAGGGCGAGGGCCGTGACGCGCATCGTCGCGCCGAGTCTTTCACATACGATCGCGACGTGGAGACGCCCAAAGCGGTTCACCACGTCGGTCTCGCCGTCGAGGATCTCGACGGGGCGCTCGACACGTACGAGCGCCTCTTCGGAGCCCGGCTCGAGCACCGTTCACGCGTCGAGGAGCAGGGGGTCGAGGCGGCCTCCATCCGCGTGGGAGAGAGCCGGCTCGAGCTGCTCGGGGCGCTCCGCGAGGACACTCCGGTCGGTCGCTTCCTCGCCAAGCGAGGCCCGGGAATGCACCATGTCGCGTACGAGGTCACCGACATCCGCGCGGCTCTTGCGCACCTTTCGGAGGCGGGCGCGGAGCTGATCGACGAGACGCCGCGGCAGGGCATGTTCGGCCTCGAGGTCGCGTTCGTCCATCCCGACTCCGTCCACGGTGTCCTCTCGGAGGTCGTCGCCCTTGCCTGACGAGCGCGTTCGGGTCGAGCTCGGCTTCGCCGGCGGCCAGATCGTCGGCAGCTTCGTCGATCCCCGCTCTGCGGACGAGCTCGAGCACGCGTTGAGCTCGACCGGGGCCGGCAAGCCGGTCGTCGTGCTCGAGACAGAGGACGGCCCGATCCACGTGGTCGTCTCCCACGTCGCCTACTTCAAGCAGATCATCCGGGCCGGCCGCGTCGGTTTTGCCTCGAGCTGACAGCGGGCGGTCGGCCCGCGAGTTAGCTCTGGCGGAGTCGCGGGGAAACGAAGGCGGCATGACTTCTCCCCCCGAGCGCCAGCCTGTGCGCGAGTCGACCGAGCATGTGCGCGAGCTCGTCGAGCGCGGCCAGCAGGGCGACCGCGACGCGCTCGAGGAGCTGTACCTCATCCACTTCGACCGGATCTACAGCTACCTCCACGTCAGCGTCGGCAACCGGCACGACGCCGAGGACCTGACGACGCAGACGTTCCTGAAGATGCTGGAGAAGATCGGCAGCTTCAAGTGGCGGTCGGCGCCGTTCTCGGCCTGGCTGTTCCGGATCGCCCACAACCTCGCGATGGACCACTTCCGCGCCCGCCGCCGCTGGCAGCCCGAGGAGGAGGTGCCGGAGCCGGTGGGGGAGGAAGAGCCGTCCGCCGAGCTCACGGCGATGCAGGCGATCGGCCGCGAGTCGATGCTGAGGCTCATCGAGCGCCTCTCGCCCGAGCAGCAGCAGGTGCTGACGCTGAAGTTCGTCTTCAACCTGCCGAATGCGGAGGTGGCCGCGATCCTCGACAAGACCGAGGGAGCGATCAAGTCTCTCCAGCACCGCGCGCTCGTCTCCCTGCAGAAGCAGATCCAGCGCGAGCAAGTTCCGTAGCCCGGCTAGCCTCCGCGCGTGGCATTGGAGGTAGGGATCGTCGGGCTGTCGAGCTCGGGCAAGACGACGCTCTTTCGCGCGCTCACGCACGCCGAGACGCACGGCTCCGGCAAGGAGCACGTCGGCATGGCGCAGATCCCGGACGAGCGCCTCGACCGGGTCGCCGAGACGGTGAAGGCGCGAAAGGTCACTCCGGCCGCGGTGCGCGTGGTCGACGTTCCGGGAACGGGTCCACAGCTACTCGGCAACCTGCGCCAGGTCGACGCACTTCTCGTTGTCCTCGACGGCTTCTCCGGCACCCGTATTCCCGCCGACGACCTCGAGACGCTGAAGCTCGAGCTGCTCGTCGCCGACCGCGACCACGTCGAGCGGCGCCTCGAGCGCGTAGCGAAGCAGGCAAAGTCCGGGGACACCCGCCTCAAGGCCGAGGCGGCCGACCTCGAGCGGCTCCTCGCGCACCTCGACGCCGGCCGAACGCTGGCGGAGTGGGAGGGCGACCTGCCGCCGGAGCTCGATCCGCTCACGACCAAGCCGTTGCTCGAGCTCGTGAACGGAGCGGGCGCCGCCGAAGGCGGCGCGGTCTTCGGCCGCGAGCCGGCGGCTTCGCCGCCGGCTCTTGCAGCGACAGGGATTGATCTGCAGCTCGAGGCGGAGCTCGCGGAGTTGACTCCCGAGGAGGCGGCGGAGTTCCGGGGCGGGGGCGAGTCGGCGCTCGGCGAGGTGGTGCGCAGGCTCGCGGAGACGCTCGACCTGATCACGTTCTTCACCGCCGGCGAGAAGGAGACGCGCGCGTGGACGTTGCGGCGCGGCGAGACCGCGCTCGATGCCGCGGAGACGATCCATTCCGACATCGCGCGCGGCTTCATCCGCTGCGAGGTCGTGCGCTGGGACGATCTCGTGGCGTCGGGCGGCCACGCCGAGGCGGCACGGGCCGGCAAGCAGCGCCTCGAGGCGAAGCCCTACGTCGTGGAGGACGGCGACGTCCTCAACATCCGGTTCAACGTCTGAGGGAGTGGACAGGGCGCCGGCGGGTCGTACGCCCCGCCGGCATGTGCTGCTCAGCAGCAGCCGGTGCCGCCGCAGCAGCCGGTGCCGCCGCAGCAGCCTTCGCAACACTCGCTGCGCATCGCACGCCTCCTTTCATCGATCGACGTCGATATACTATATTGATGCAGCTCGATGAAGATGCTTCCTGTCCTCTGCTGCGGTCCCGGCACCGAGCCGCTCGACCTGGCTGCGAGTGAGACGCTCGCCGCGCGCTTCCGGGCGCTCTCCGATCCGACGCGCGTTGCGATCGTGAACCGGCTCGCCTCGACGGAGGAGTGCTGCGTGTGCGATCTCAACGCCGCCTTCGACCTCTCGCAACCGACCATTTCCCATCACCTGAAGGTGCTGCGCGACGCGGGGCTCGTCGAGTCGGCGCGACGCGGCACGTGGGCCTACTACCGGCTCGTGCCCGACGCGGTGCGCGAGCTACGCGACACGCTGGGCGGATGAAGTTGGGCGGATGAACGTTCTCTTCGTCTGCGTCCAGAACGCGGGTCGCTCCCAGATCGCGCAGGCGCTGTATGAGCGGCGTGGCGGCGAGGCGCGGTCGGCCGGCTCGCTGCCGGCCACCGAGCTCCACGAGGCCGTGGTCGAGGTGCTGGAGGAGGTGGGAATCGACGTCTCCGGCCGTAAGCCGAAGGCGCTCGAGCGTGAGGACGTCGAGTGGGCCGACCTCGTCGTGACGATGGGGTGCGGCGACGCGTGCCCCGTGTTGCCGGGCAAGGAGTACCTCGACTGGAACCTGCCCGACCCCGTCGGGCTCTGCCTCGAGGAGGTGCGCGAGCTGCGCACCGTGATCGAGGACCGCGTCGCGGAGATCCCGCTCTAAGGGTTCGGCACCGGGCGGGTGGCCGCGACGGCGTCGAGCTGGTTCGCGTGGTACAGGACGGCCGCCTCGGCGGTGCGAGCGGCGCGGGCGTCGTGATGGCAGGCGACAGCGTGCAGCAGCTCGGCAGGAGCGCCGAGCTCCTCGAGGACTCGCAGTCCCAGGTGTACGTGGCCGAGCAGGCGGCCCTCCTCGGTCGGCGCGAAGACCGGAGGCCGGCCGAGCTCGCGCGTTCGTCCGAGGTCGTGGACGAGAGCTGCCGCGAGCAGTAGGTCGGCGCGTAGCCGCGGGTGAATCTGGGTGAGCTCACGACAGAGCGTCGCCACTCCGACCGTGTGCTCGAGCAGACCGCCGGCATACGAATGGTGGCCGTCGGGCGTGGCCGGATACGACCGCAGGGGAGCGTCTGCGAGTGCCCGCGTGACGACGCTGCGGAGCCCTTCGTCGTGCACCTCGCCGACGAGGAACTCGAGGAAGCCTTCGAGCTCGGCCGCGTCCCGGCGCAGGCCCGGCGTCAGTGCCGCCGGATCGACCCCCTCTGCCGGCTCGAGCGTCCGGACCTCGACCTGGAGCTCGTTGCGGAACCGCTCGACGCGTCCGAGCACGCGGATCGCGTCGCCCGTCTCGAAACGTCCGTCGAGCAGGTCGACGTCGTTCCAGACCCGGGCGCCGATCCGACCACTCGGGTCGACGAGCTCGAGGGCGAGATACGTGCCGCCGTTCCGCGACCGCAGTCGCTCTTTCCGCGCCACCGCGTAGACGCCCTCAACCGTGCGGTTCTCCTCGAGCTCCGCGATCGCAGTCACCAAGCGGGAGTTTCGCATGGTGGGGCAACGGGGACCGAAGCGTGGATGGCGGTTGCTATGCGCCAGAGCAGGCGGTTCGCTGCCTCCAGTCCCGTCACCCGTTACTGGCTCGCCAACTGCGTCGGGTTCTCGCTCGCAGGCGGCGGTCACGGCACGGTCGAGCGGATCCTGGCGGACGACGACCCGTACGACCCCTCGGTGCTCGAGGTTCGGACGAGTCGGCGCCGTGTCCGACGCGTGCCCACGTCCGCGGTCATCGCCGTCGTCCCTTCGGAGCAGCTGCTCGTCGTCGACCGTCGTCGCCGCCTCATGCCGGATCGAAGGCGAGATGTGAGCGTGCGGCTGCGCTGGACTGGGCGGGTCGTGTGGCGCGGCCTCGCCGTCGGGCTGGGGCTCCTCGCGGCGATCGCGGCCGAGGCATTGCAGTTGAGCCGCCGTGCCTGGGTCGCAGGGTCGCCCGCCGTCTCGCGGACGAGCCGGCGAGGCGGTAGCGAGGCAGCTCGGTTGGTACGGTCAGTGCCGTGGCAGTCGTACGGCCGTTCCGCTCGCTCCGCTACGACCCGGCTGTCGCAGGCCCGCTCGAGTCGCTCGTCGCGCCCCCGTTCGACGTCATCGGAGCGGAGGAACGGGAGCAGCTCCGAGGACGAAGCCCGTACAACATCGTCCACCTGACCCTGCCCGACTCCGAGGACGAGGCGGCCGCGAGTCTGGCGGACTGGCGCGAGCGAGGGATCCTCGTGCGCGATCCCGAGCCGGCCTGCTGGTGGCTCGCCCAGGAGTACGTCGGCCCCGACGGCGTCGCCCGTCGCCGCGAGGGCTTCGTCGCGGCGCTGCAGGCCGAGCCGTACGAGAACCGCGTCGTCCTGCCGCACGAGCGCACGCATGCGGGGCCCAAGGAAGGCCGGCTGCGGCTCTTGCAGGCGACGCGGACGCAGCTCGAGCCGCTCTTCTTCCTCTGGGACGGGACGATCGAGCTCGACGGGCTCGGCGAGCCCGACCTCAGCAGCGGCGGGGACAGTCTCTGGCGGCTGGACGCGGAGTTCAGCGGTGCGTTGGCGGAGGAGCTCCGCGACGCGCAGCTCCTCATCGCCGACGGGCACCATCGCTACGAGACGACGCTTGCCTCCGGCGAGCAGTGGCTGCTCGCGGTCATCGTCCCGACCGGTCAGGAGGGGCTGACGATTTTCCCAACCCATCGGGTCGCGCAGAGCGCGGGCTCTGTCTCCGGTGCGCCGATCGAGGCTCCCGGCGACGACCTGCCCGGGGCGGTTCTCTACCGCGCGGGCAGCTACGAGCTGCTCGCCGGCGACGGCCTCGACCCGCAGGTCGTCGAGCTGGCCGCGCCGAGCGGCGTCACCTACACGCCGCGCCGGGAGGAAGCCGTCGCGGCGGTTGACGGCGGCGAGGCGGAAGCGGCGTTTCTCCTGCGCCCGACGCGGATCGAGGACGTCTGGGAGGTCGCGCGCCGCGGTGACGTGATGCCGCAGAAGAGCACGTTCTTCTATCCGAAGCTCACCTCCGGCCTGCTC
>DAIMGZ010000094.1:0-6588 GCA_036723535.1 Gaiellaceae bacterium | reverse complement strand
CCGTCGGTGACGAGGACGTCGGCGGCGCCTTCGAGGATGTCGCGGCCCTCCGCATTGCCGCGGAAGTCGAGGTCGGAGGCGGCGAGCAACTCGTGCGCCTCGAGGACGAGCCGATTCCCCTTCTCCGGCTCCTCGCCGATCGAGAGGAGACGGATCTGCGGGTGGGCGACGCCGAGGATCTCCTCGGCGAAGACCGCTCCCATCGTCGCGAACTGGAGCAGGTGCTCGGCGCGGCAATCGGCGTTCGCGCCGGCGTCGATCAGGACCGACGGGCCCCTGCGTGCCGGGATGGGGACGGCGATCGCCGGGCGGCGTACTCCCGGCACGCGCCGCAGCAGGACGAGGCCCGCGGCGAGCATCGCCCCCGTGTTGCCGGGGGAGACGACCGCGTCGGCCTCACCGTCCGCAACCGCCTTGACCGCCCGCACGAGCGAGCTGTCGCTCTTCGTGCGGAACGCATCCGCGGGCTTCTCGTCCATGCCGACGACCTGCGTCGTCGGGACGAGCGCGAGCCCGCCGGTGTCGAGATTCGCCGAGCCGAAGATGACCGGCTCGATCCCGTCGGCGCGCGCGGCGAGCGCGCCCTCGACCACAGCCGCGGGGCCGCGATCTCCTCCCATCGCGTCGACCGCGATGCGGGTCATGTCTTACGGAGCCTGGGTGCGCAGCGGCTCGACCTCGCGGCCCTTGTACGTGCCGCAGGTCGGGCAGACGCGGTGCGGGCGCTTCGGCTGGCCGCAATTCGGGCAGACGTTGACCTTCGGCGCGCTGATTGCGTGCGTCGCACGCCGCTTGTCGCGGCGGGATTTCGAGGTTTTCCGCTTCGGAACGGCCATGGCCGCGGGCCACTATAGCCTGCCCCTGTGGACACGACCGCGATCCTCGGGCTCTTCGACGAGCAGATGCGCCGCCGCGCCGCGCCGGACTGCCTGTTCGTCGGCAAGGGCTGGAGCGCCGTGCTATCGCCGCCGCCCGACGGGGACGTCGAGCCGCTCCTCGCGCGGATGCGCGAGCTGCCCGGGCACGTCGAGTGGAAGTTCTACTCCCACGACGGCGCGGAGCTGCGCGAGCGCCTCGTTGCAGCCGGGCTCGAGCCCGAGGACGAGGAGACGGTCGTCGTCGCCGAAGCGGCGTCGATCCCGCCTCCGCCCTCGGACGTCGAGCTTCGGGTCGTGACGGACGAGTTCGTCGAGCTCGCAGCGCGTGTCTTCGGCGACCGTTTCGAGCTGCCGGAGAAGGCCGTCGCCGTCGTCGCGCTCGTCGACGGTGAACCCGTTTCAGGCGGTCGCGTTGACCTCGAGGAGGGTGTCGAGTTCGCCGGCCTGTTCGGCGGCGTCACGCTGCCGGAGTTCCGCGGGCGCGGGCTGTACCGCGCGACCGTCGCGAAGCGCGCGGAGCTCGCGCGCGAGGGCGGCTACCGCTGGCTCTACTCCGACGCGCTGCCGACGAGTCGGCCGATCCTCGAGCGCCTCGGCTTTGTCGCGATCACGACGACGACGCCGTTCAGGCTTCCTTCTGCAGCTCCCTGAGCTTCGCCCAACGCGAGTCGGTGCGCTCCTCGGTGTGCTCGTGCGGCTCGGCGTTGAGGTCCTTGCCGCAGACGGGGCAGAGCCCGGCGCAATCGGGCCGGCAGAGGATCTTGTCCGGCAGCGCGAGCGCGATGGCGTCGTGTGCCCAGGCGGAGAGATCGACCCGTTCGTCCTCGAGGTATTCCGTCCGCATCTCGTCGTCCTCCGGCTTCGCCGCCTCGTACTCGCGGAGGCGAAGTGAAAGTGCCAGCTCGGCGTCGGCGAGGCAGCGGAAACAGGGCCCTTCGAGGGAGATGTCGAGCGCGAGCTCGAGCACGGTGCCGCTCGACGCTCGCGTCACCGTGAGCTCGGCGGGCGCCGGATTCGGCTGAGGCTCGTACGTCTGGCCGCCAAGAACGAGCGGCTCGATCTCGATCTCGACGCGCTCGCGCGCCTGGTCGCCGCTGCGGACCCGAAGCGTGCGGAGGTCGAACGTGGTCATTCCGTCACCGTAGCGCGGCGGGAAGAGGCCGCTAGGAGCGGGAGCGGTCGACTATCGACTGCGCGACGCTCCGCTGACGGCGTTCTCCGAGCAGCCGAGTGCGGCCGCGAGCTCGCGCGTCGTCAGTCCCTCCCAGGCCGCGAGGCGGAGGATCTCCTGGTCGTCCGGCCGCAGCTCCCGCAATGCCGCGAGCACGTCTTGCACATCGCCGCGATCTTCGTGCGAAGTCGCCGGGAGAGCGCGCAGCCGCAACCGCAGCGCCGCCAGTCGCCGCTGCGACCGCCGCTGATTCGCGAGCACGCGCGCGGCGATCGCGTAGAGCCACGCGAGCCGGAGCTCCTCGACGGGCGCGTCCCCGAACCGCCGCCAGGCGACGGCGAACGTCCCGGCGACCACGTCCTCCGCGTCCGTCCGCTGCTCGCAGCGCCGCAACGCGTACGCGAGGACGTCGCGGTGGTGCTCGTCGAACAGCCGACGGAACTCCGCCTCACGGTCCAGGGGAGGACGGCCCACGCCTCTCACTCTGAACCTATGTCCGGCTCAGGTGGAAGCCTTTCGCGCGGCTCAGTGCGTAAAGCTGGCGCTGGCGAGCATCCGGCGTACGTCGGCCTCGCCCGCCGCGAAGTCCGGCCCGCAGATGACCGCGCCGACCTGGACCTGATGGATATTGGAGCTCGGCCCCTGGATCACCGCGCTCAGCAGCCGTTGGGTCGCTCCCGTCCCGACACAGTTCACGTACGAGCGCACCGTGCGGCGCGTGGGCTCCCGCCGGACGGTGATGCGTGCGGGGCGGCCGCCGATGCGCGTGTTCGGCCTCGCGACAGCGAGCCCCGGCTGGTTAGAGGCGATCCACCACACGGTGACTCCGTCGCTGCCGAGATGTTGCAGCGGGGGGAGCGGGATCCCGCCGGCGAACACCGTGCCCGGTTGGCAGCGCGGAGCGGAATTGGCCGTCGTCAGCAGCGTGATCGGGAACACGCTCGTGCCCAGCCAGCACCAGTCCTCACGAGTCCAGGCCGACGGGTAGCGGAAGGACAGCTGGAAGCCGGGAAAGCTCGCCCGGGCAAGGCTGTGGCCGTGCGCGGTCAGAGCGAGGGTCGCGCCCGCCGCAGCGCCACCGAGCACGACCGCAAGCGCTACGGCTGCAACGAGAAGCCGACCGCGCCGGGACCGCGGGACTGGGAGGTGCCGCACTGGCGTCCATCATGGCTAGCGCGGGAGCCGACCGTCAAATCGGGCTACGGAGCCATGCGGCGAAGGTCGGCGAGCCGCGGCGCCTGCGGCGGGAGCGGCCGCTCTTGCGCCTCCTTGCGCCGGAGGTACGCGCCGACCGTCTCCGGCAGCAGCGGCGCCTCCTCGTGCTCATGCGGCGCACGTGCGAGAACGAGCATCCCGACCGAGGCGACGATGATCGCGCCGGCGGCGAGCTCGCGGCCTCCGACCGTCTCGCCCGCGAGAGCCCAGCCGAGCAGGACGGCGACGGCGGGGTTCACGTAGGCGTACGTCGAGATGAGGACGCTCGACGCATCGCTCCGCAGCAGCCAGCCGTAGGCCGTAAAGGCCACGATGGAGCCGAAGACGACGAGGAAGGCGAATGCGGCGGCCGAGCCCGGCGAGATCGCGGCCGGATGCACGCGGCCGACCTCCCCCATCGCCGCTCCCGCCACCGCGAGGAACGCCGAGGCACTCAGCATCTGCAGCGCCGCGGAGAGGAACGGCGGCTTCGGCAGCGGCGCGACGCGCCCGTACGCGGAGCCGCCCGCCCACGCGAGCGCGGCTCCGAGGATGACCGCGCCGCCGACGGGATCGACATGCGCGCTCTGCCCGACGAGCAATGTGACGCCGAGCAGCCCGGCGGCGATCCCGGCGAGCGTGCCGAGCGAGAGCCTGACCCCGAAGAACGTGCGGTCGAGGAGCGCCGAGAACAGCGGCACGGCGGCGACGAGGAGAGCCGTCAGCCCCGAGGCGACCCGCTGCTCGGCCCAGGCGACACCGCCGGTGTCGACGAAGAGGAGCAGCCCGCCGACGATCGCGGCGGCCGTCCACTCGCGGCGCCCCGGGCGTGCCGCGGCGACGTCGCCCCGCCACGCGGACCACGCGTAGAGAAGCCCGCCGGCGAGCGCGAAGCGAACCGAGAGCATCAGCAGCGGCGGCAGCGTCCGGTCGGCGACCGCGATCGCGAGATACGTCGATCCCCAGACGACGTACACGATCCCGAGCGCAATGGCGATCTTCGTCCTCATGACTCCATGGTGCCGAACATGCTCGATCAGCACAAGTTGAGTTATCGTTCATTTCGATCATGAGAGCTGATAATTGGCTGGGCGTCGAACTGCGCCATTTCGCGGCTCTGGAGGCCATTGTTCGCACCGGCTCGTTCGGTCGCGCGGCGCGTGAGCTCGGCTACACGCAGTCGGCCGTCAGCCAGCAGATCGCGCAGCTCGAGCGGATCGTCGGGCAGCGGCTGTTCCACCGCCCGGGCGGGCCTCGTCCCGTGGAGCCGACGGAAGCAGGCCTCCTCCTGCTCCGCCACGCCGACGCGATCGTCGCCCGAATCGACGCGGCCCGCGCGGACATGGCCGCGCTCGCGGAGGGGGCAGCGGGAACGCTCCGCGTCGGCATCTACCAGAGCGTCGGCGCCCGCCTCCTCCCCGCTCTCGTGCGGCGCTTCCGAGCGCAGTGGCCCAGCGTCGGCGTTCGCGTGCGGGAGGAGAGCGCTGCGGCGGACCTGCTCCGCCTGCTCGAGCACGGCGAGCTCGACCTGACCTTCGCCGACCTGCCACTGCCAGAGGGGCCGTTCGAGTGGGCCGAGCTGCTGCAGGATCCGTATGTCCTGCTCGTCTCCGCCGACTCCGAGCTCGCGTCGCTCGAGTCGGCCCCGCCGCTGCGCGAAGTCGCGAAGCTGCCGCTGATCGGGCGGCGCACCACCGACGAGCCCGAGCGGTTCCTTGCGGGGAGGGTGCCGGAGCTGAACGTGGTCTTCCGCACCGACGACAACGGCACGCTCGGCGCCCTCGTGGCCGAGGGGCTCGGCGCCGCGATCGAGCCGCGCCTCGTCGTCGACCCCGGCGACAGAGCCGTGAAGATGCTCCCCTTCGGGTCGCGGATCCCGCCGCGCACGCTCGTCCTCGCGTGGCACCGCGACCGTTACCGCTCGCGGGCGGCACAGGCATTCGTCGAGCTCGCGCGCGAGGTGGCGAACCCGTAACGGCCTCTACCTTGCGTCGCAAGACAACCTGAACTACCATGCGGCACATGGCAAGTGAGAGCCGGCGCAGCCAGATGCTCCGCGGAGTGCTCGACCTCTGCCTCCTCGCCGTCGTTGTCGACGAGCCCGCCTACGGCTACGAGATGACGCGTCGGCTCCGCGAACGGGGCCTCTCGACAGTCGGCGAGGGCTCGATCTATCCGCTGCTCGGCCGGCTCGAGCGCGAAGGACTGGTCGCGACGCATCGCGCGGCGAGCGACGGCGGCCCGCCGCGGAAGTACTACCGCGCCTCGCCGAGCGGCCACCGCGCCCTGGCCGCGGGAGTGCGGGCATGGCGCGACGTCCGCGGCGAGGTCGACTCTGTCCTGGCGACGATCGAAGCGGAGGTGGCGGAATGACCGCGTTCGTCGAGGAGTGCCGGCGGGAGTGGAGGCGGCTCGGAGTACCGGACCTCCTCGCCGAGGAGATGGCGACGGAGCTCGAGGCCGACCTCGCCGAAGCGCAGGCCGACGGCGTCTCCGCCGCCGAGATCCTCGGCGAAAGCGATCCTCGCCGCTTCGCCGCAAGCTGGGCGAGCGAGCGCGGCCTCGTGTCGGAGCAGCCGCCGCGGAGGAGCCGGAGGCGGATTTGGCCCTGGGTCGTCATTGCCCTCGTCCTCTTCATCGGCCTTCTGACCTCGCTCGCACTCATAGGCGCCGGGACAGGCGACGTCGTCTCTTCGCCGCCATTGGTCATGCCGCCCCGACGCGTCAGCATTCCAAACGTGGTCGGGCTCAAGGCGTGCAAGGCGGTGCGGCTCGCGCTACAGGCAGGCGTCGACGCTGTCCGCATACCGGGGCACGAGCACGGCTACAACTGCGACCTGGTCGTCGTCGAGCAGACCCCCGCGCCGGATCACGTCATCCGGCGCCACGGTCATCACCCGGTCAGAGTGACGCTGCGGCTCAGCCGGGCTAGACGCTAGAAGCGCTCGTCGTCGGCGACGTCGCCGTTGGAGGCGAGGCCCGCGATGACCGTTTCCTGCGAGCGCTCGTGCAGCCGCTCGCGGCCCCGCCGGACGGCGGTGAGGAAGCGCTCGAGGTTGACCTCGAGGGAGGCGAGCTGATTGTCGGCCCAATCCTCCATCTCGAGCTTCATCTCGCGCGCGCTGCGCCGGGCGTCGTCCACGATCTCGTCGGCCTGCCGCTCCGCGATCTTGACGATCTCGGTCTGCGAGGCCTCGCGCACCGCCTGTTCCCGCGCCTCGGCGAGCAGCCGGTCGACCTCGCGCTTCGCCTCGGCCAGCATCTCCTGCCGCTCCTTGACGATCCAGCGCGCCTGCTTGATCTCTTCGGGGATCGTCGCGCGCATCTGGTCGAGGATGTCGTAGA
>DAIMGZ010000093.1:0-6712 GCA_036723535.1 Gaiellaceae bacterium | reverse complement strand
ACGAGCGGGATCTTCCGCTTGCAGCAGAGCTCGATGAAGTGCGCGCCCTTCTGCGCCGACTCGGCGAAGAGGACACCATTGTTGGCGAGGATCCCGACGTGGAACCCCTCGATCCGCGCGAAGCCGGTGACGAGCGTCTCGCCGTAGAGCTGCTTGAACTCCTGGAAGCGTGAGCCGTCGACGATGCGCGCGATCAGCTCGCGCGGGTCGACCTGGTGGCGGAAGTCCTCGGGGACGAGGCCGTAGAGGTCGGACGGGTCGAGCGCCGGCGGCTCCGGCTCGGCGCGATCCCACTCCGGCTTCGCTCGCACGTCGAGGTTCCGCACGATCCCGCGTGCGATCGCGAGCGCGTGCTCGTCCGAGGTCGCGTAGTGGTCGGCGACGCCCGAGCGGCGGGTGTGGACGTCGGCGCCGCCGAGCTCCTCGGCCGTGACGTCCTGTCCGGTTGCGGCCTTCACGAGCGGCGGGCCGCCAATGAAGATCGTCCCCGTGCCGCGCACGATCACCGTCTCGTCCGACATGGCCGGCACGTAAGCGCCTCCCGCGGTGCAGGAGCCCATCACGACGGCGATCTGCGGGATGCCCTTGGCGGACATCTGCGCCTGGTTGTAGAAGATCCGGCCGAAGTGCTCCCGGTCGGGGAAGACCTCGGCCTGGAGCGGGAGGAACGCGCCTCCCGAGTCGACGAGGTAGACACACGGCAGCCGGTTCTGATCCGCCACCTCCTGGGCGCGCAGGTGCTTCTTGACGGTGAGCGGGAAGTAGGAGCCGCCTTTGACGGTCGCGTCGTTCGCGACGATCACGCACTCGCGGCCCTCGACGATGCCGATCCCGGTGACGATCCCGGCGCTTGGCGCCTCGGCGCCGTACATCTCCCAGGCGGCGAGCGCGTTCAGCTCGAGGAAGGCCGACCCCGGGTCGACAAGGCGGTCGATCCGTTCCCGCGCGGGCAGCTTGCCGCGCGAGCGGTGCCGCTCCGTCGCCTTGTCACCGCCGCCGCGCGCGACCTGTTCCGTCCGCTCGCGCAGCTCGGCGAGGAGTTCCTCCATCCGCTCTTGCCGGCGCGCGAACTCCTCGGCGTCGCGGTCGAGCTGGGACGTCAGGACGGCCACGGGCGGAGCCTAGCGCCGGGGCACGCTGGCCTTGACAAGTCCGTTTCACCCCGTAGATTCGCCCGAACGCACTCCGCTTCAGGGGAGGGATCGATGGAGGGCAAGCCGGCGAGTGCGGTGAATGTCGTTGCGAGCGAGGATGCGCGGCTCGAGAGCCTCGGCTACACGCCACAGCTCAACCGCGTGCTGGGGTTGTTTTCGAACTTTGCTGTCGCCTTCACGTACCTGTCGCCGATGGTCGGGATCTACTCGCTCTTCGTCATCGGCCTCGGCATGGGCGGCCCCGCCTACATCTGGCTCACGTTCCTGCCCGTCGCGGGGATGCTGTTCGTCGCGCTCGTCTTCGGCGAGCTTGCGAGCCACTATCCGGTTGTCGGCGCGCTCTTCCAATACTGCAAGTTCTCCGTCGGCCCGCGCTACGGCTGGTTCGTGGGGTGGTTCTACGGCTTTGCCCTGCTCATCACGGTCGCCGCGGTCGATACCGGCGTCGTCCCCTACGTCACGGCGCTTACGCACAACTGGTTCGGCTGGAACCTCAATCCGGCGGGCCACGGGACGATCCTCGTCATCACCTTGATCCTGCTCGCGATCCAGTCGACCGTGAACATCACCGGCGCCCGGATCATGGCCGACGTCGCGAAGTTCGGCGTCTACGTCGAGATCCTCGGCACGCTCGGGATCGCGATCGTCCTCGCGATCCACGGCTTCCACCACGGGCTCGGCTTCCTCTTCTCGAGCCAGGGCGTGCAGCACGTGTCTCACAACCCGCTCGGTTTCAACTTCCACGGGAGCTGGCTCGCCGCGGCGCTGATCGCGGTGCTCGCTCCGGTCTACATCTTCTACGGCTTCGAGTCGGCCGGTGACATCGCCGAGGAGACGAAGGATGCCGGCCGGCAGATTCCCAAGGCGATGCGTGCCGCGCTGATCTGGGGCGGCATCGCGTCGTTCATCCTCACCGCGGGCCTCCTGCTCGCCACGCAGAAGCACAACCCGGTTGGCGCCGCCGTCGCGGGCGGCATCCCCTCGATCCTCGCTCAGCTTTCGAGCTGGCTCCAGGACTGCATGCTCGTGCTGATCGTCTTTGCGTTCTTCTCGTGCGGATCCTCGATCCAGGGAGCAGGCAGCCGGCTCGCCTTCTCGTATGCGCGCGACGGAGCGCTACCGGGGTCGGGCTGGATCTCGCGCGTGAACCAGCGCTTCAAGACGCCGGCCAACGCGCTGCTCATGGGGGCCGTCATCACGGTGCTCTTCGCGCTGCTCGTGTACGTCAACCCGGGCAGCAATTACCACATCTGGTTCGTGACGTATCCGGCGCACGTGAACGCGCTCGTCGCGCTCGTCTCGTTCGGCGTCAGCGGCATCTACCTGTCGTTCCTGCTGACGGTGATCGCGTCGATCATCGCCCGCGCCCGAGGCTGGGTGCCCGAGGGCAGCTTCCGGCTCGGGAAGTGGGGCTGGCCGGTGGGGCGATGTTCGTGAACGTCGTCTATCCCTCCGGGCTCTCGAGCGCGCGCGCCTTCGTCAACATCGACTGGATCACGCTGGCCGTGATCTTCGTCATCGCCGTGGTGGGAGGGGCGTACCTGTTCCTCGCCAGGCCTGACCGGAACCTCGAGCGGCACCTGCGTGGAACGCCCGAGGCGCCCGAGACACCGCCCGTCACGGCGGCATGATCTGAGCAACCGGGGCGTCGCCGTCGGCGGCGCCCCGTACGCTTGTTCGTGTGATCGTCGCGCACCTGGACCTCGACGCGTTCTACGCCGCCGTCGAGGAGCTCGAGAGCCCGGAGCTCCGCACGCGGCCGCTCGTCGTCGGCGGCGACCCGCGCGGGCGCGGCGTCGTCGCCACCGCCAACTACGTCGCGCGGGGCTTCGGCATCCACTCCGCCATGAGCGCGGCCGAGGCATTGCGCCGCTGCCCGCAGGCGGTCTTCGTCCGCCCGCGGCACGCGCTGTACCGCGAGTACTCCCAGCAGGTCTGGGAGACGGTGCGCGGGATCGTGCCGACGGTCGAGCAGACCGGGATGGACGAGGGCTATCTCGAGGTGGGCGAGGTTGCGGGCGACTTCCTCGCGGCGCGAGTCGTGGCTGAGGCGGTGCAGACCGCCGTGCGGGCGGCGACGAGCCTGACGTGCTCCCTCGGCGTTGCGCCGTGCAAGGTCGTCGCCAAGGTCGCGAGCGACGCGCGCAAGCCGGGCGGCCTCGTCGTCGTCTCGCCGGGACGAGAGGCCGCGTTCCTCGCGCCGCTCGCCGTGCGCCGGCTGCCCGGCGTCGGGCCGAAGGCGGAGGAGCGGCTGGGGAGCGCCGGGAGCGAGACGATCGGCGATCTCGCCGCGCTTACGGACGAGGACCTGCGGCGCCTGCTCCCCGGCAGCGTCGGCACCGTGCTGCGCGATCGCGCCCGCGGCATCGACCCGCGCGAGCTCGAGCTCGGCGCGGAGCGGATCTCGATCAGCGTCGAGAACACGTTCGAACGGGACATCTCCGACCGTGAGCGGCTCCACGGCGAGCTGCGCGGGATGGCCGCCGAAGTGGCCGGTGCACTGCAGCGGCGCGGCCAGGTCGCGCGGACGGTGACAACCAAGCTTCGCTATGCGGACTTCTCCATCCGCAGCCGCTCGACTTCGCTGGCCACGGGGATCGACACTCCCGAAACGATCGCCGATCTCGCCTGCAGCCTCCTCGACCGGGGCTTACACGACCGGCCGGGTGCCCTGCGCCTCGTCGGCGTCGGCGTCTCCGGGCTCGCCGACTTCCGCCAGCTCGCGCTCGATGCCGTCTAAAACGACCCGGGTACACTGGGAAGCCGGCAGAGGGGCGTAGCTCAGTTGGTAGAGCGGCGGTCTCCAAAACCGTAGGTCGGGGGTTCGAGTCCCTCCGCCCCTGCTGGTACGCGGCTGCCGCCCGAGTAACCTCGGAGCGTGCGTAGGCTCGACGGAGCACGCCAAGTAGCGGAGGCGCCGGCTTAGCCGGCGCCGAAGCGGGGGAGCGTGCAGCGGCGTGCGCTGAGCATCCTCTTCGCGGTGCTGGCGGGAGCGCTGGCGGCGGTCGCCGTCTACGCGTTCGCGGGCGGCGACAGTGCACGCCGCCTCGTCGTCGGCGTCGCGGCCGCCGCGGTCGCGGCCTGGCTGGCGACGCTTTCGGCGGCTTCCTTACGGCGCCGGCGCTGAGAAACTGAGGATTCCGGCGGGAAACGCCGTATTCTCTCGGGCGTGGCGCAGGTCGACGAGACGCAGCAGCTCTGGCTCGACTTTCGGCAGACGGGCGACCAGAAGCTGCGCGATCGCCTCATCCTCACGTACGCGCCGCTCGTGAAGTACGTGGCCGGACGGCTCGGCTCCGGGCTGCCCTCGCACGTCGACGAAGGTGATCTCGTTTCGTACGGACTGCTCGGGCTGATCGGCGCGATCGAGCGCTACGACCCCGGCCGAGACGTGAAGTTCGAGACGTACGCGATGGCGCGGATCAAGGGCCAGATCATCGACGAGCTGCGGTCGATGGACTGGGTGCCGCGCTCCGTCCGCGCCCGCGCGCGCCACATCGAGCGGGCGATCGCCGAGCTCGAGGCTCGGCTCGGCCGTGCGCCGACGGACGAGGAGATCGCAAAGAAGCTCGGGATCAGCGTGGAGGAGCTCGAGGAGAGCCTCGGCGAGATCGGGCGCTCGTCGATTGCGGCGCTCGACGAGCTCTGGACCGTCTCGGGCTCCGGCGGCGACCAGGTGGCGCTCATCGACACGATCGAGGACGAAGGCGCTCCCGACCCGCAGGGCTTGCTCTCCGTAACGGAGCAGAAGGAGGCGCTCGCCGACGCGATCGCGCGGCTGCCCGAGCGCGAGAAGCTCGTGGTGACCCTCTACTACTACGAGGAGCTGACCCTGCGCGAGATCGGCGAAGTGCTCGGTGTCACGGAATCGCGCGTCTCGCAGCTCCACACGAAGGCGATCCTCCGGCTCAAGGCGCACATCGCGTCGGCCAGCCACTCCGCGGCCATGTAGGAGCTGCCAAGCGCGGCTCGCGACGGGGATACGATGCGGCCCGAAGCGACCGAGGAGGACACGTCCCCGATGCCTGCCACCGAGCCCACGAAGATCCGCAACATCGCCGTCGCCGGCCATCGCGGCGTCGGGAAGACGTCGCTCGTCGAAGCGCTGCTCTTCCAGGCAGGGAAGACGAATCGGCTCGGGACTGTGGAGCAGGGCACGACGGTCTCGGACTGGGACGAGCACGAGCAGCGGCGCGCGATGTCCCTCTCGGGCTCGCTCTGCCACCTCGAGTGGAACGACCGCAAGATCAACCTCGTCGACACGCCGGGCGACGCGGGCTTCCAGGCCGACACGTATGCGGCGCTGCGAGTCGTCGAGGGAGTCGTAGTCGTCCTCAGCGGCGTCATGGGAGTGGAGGTCAACACCTCGCGCGTCTGGCAGCGCGCCGAGCAGCAGGAGCTCTCGCGGGTCCTCGTCGTCAACATGCTCGACCGCGAGCGCGCCGACTTCTTCCGCGTGCTCGAGGCGGCACGGCAGCAGCTCTCCGACCGCTGCGTCGCGATCCAGCTTCCGATCGGCAGCGAGCACGAGCTGACGGGAATCGTCGACCTCCTCCACATGTGCGCGTACATGGATCCCTCCGACGGGCGCGAGGGCGGGCCGCAGCCGATCCCCGACTCGATGGCCGACCTCGTGCAGGAGCACCGCGAGAAGCTCCTCGACGCGGTCGTCGAGACGGACGAGGACCTCATGGCGCGCTACCTCGAGGGCGAGGAGCTCGAGGCGGAGGCCGTCGCGGAGGCGCTCAAACAGGCGGTGACGCGCGACGAGCTCTATCCGGTCGCGTGCGGCGTCGCGACGAAGAACCTCGGCACGACAGCCCTCCTCGATCTGCTCGTCGAGGGTGTTCCGTCGCCGGCGCGGAAGGGGACGACGATCGAGTTCGGCGACGCGAAGCAGGCCGTGTTCATCTTCAAGACGATCGCCGACCCGTTCACCGGCCGGATCAGCTGCTTCCGCGTCCTTGCCGGCCCGGTCTCGGGCGACACCACGCTCGTCGACCCGCGCACCCACGCGAAAGAGCGGCTCGGCCAGGTGCTCGCCCTCCAGGGCAAGGACTCCGAGACGGTCGACGCGCTCGGCATCGGCGACCTCGGTGCGGTGGCGAAGCTCAAGGACGTCGTCACCGGCGACGTGCTCGTCGACCACGAGGTCGCGGTCGAGCCGCCGCACATCGACTTCCCAGAGCCGGTGATGAGCTTCGCCGTCACTCCGCAGGCGAAGGGCGACGAGGAGAAGATGGCGACCGGCCTCCGGCGCCTGAGCGAGGAGGATCCGACGCTCATCCTCCGCCGGGATCCGCAGACCGGCGAGCAGCTCCTCTCAGGTCTCTCGCAGATGCAAGTGGAGGTCGCGGTCGACCGGCTGAAGACTCGCTTCCACGTCGACGTCGAGCTCCATCCCCCGCGCGTGCCGTACAAGGAGACGATCCGCAAGGAGGCGCGCGCGCGGCACCGCTACAAGAAGCAGACGGGCGGGCGCGGCCAGTTCGGCGATTGCGCGCTCGTGCTCGAGCCGCTGCCCGCGGAGGACGGCGAGCTCGGCTACGAGTTCGTCG
>DAIMGZ010000092.1:0-6737 GCA_036723535.1 Gaiellaceae bacterium | reverse complement strand
GCTCGGCCTCGAACAGCTCGCTCCGCTCGAGGGCGCCGCGCGTCGCGTCGGCGAGGCGGCTTGCGAGCTCGAGGTCGTCGTCGCTGAAAGAGCGCTCCTCGGCGAAGAAGATGAGGACGAGTCCCCGGCCGGCGTCGCGCGGCGCTTCCGCGGGCACGGAAAGGAGCGAGCGATAGCCGTTCGCGGCGGCTGCGGTGCGCAAGTCGGGTAGCAGCCGCTCGTCGTCGGCGATGGAAGACGAGACGAGTATGCGGCCCTCCGCCGCGGCGCGGAAGAGCGGCCCCTGATGCTCCGCCTCACGTTGCTCGAAGATGCGCCCGAAGTCCGCGGGGAGCTCGTACTTCCCGACCGCGTCGAGCCGGCCGCTCGAGGGCACCAGCACGGCGGCCGAGCTCCCTCCGAGCGCCTCCGCGGCCGCCTGGGCGACGGCGTCGAGCGTCGCAGCCCGCGAGAGCGACTGCCCGAGAACAGAGGCGATACGGGAGAATCCGCGCTGGATCCGCGCCTGGCGCGCACTCTGCGTGAACATCTCGGCGTTCCGCAGCGCAAGCGACGCGAGACCCGCGAACGCCTCGAGAACGTTCGCGTCGCGTTCCACGAAGCGGCGGCCCTCGCGCCGGCCGACGCCGAGCACGCCGCCCACCTCGTCGCTCCAGGCCATCGGCGCGGTGATCACGTCGGTGAAGCCATCGTAGGCCGGATGCGGGACAGGCGCCGCGATCTCGCCGTAGGCACTCTCGATCAGCGGCCGACCCTCTCGGGCGGCCGCGCCGGCGAGGCCCTGGCCCGCAGGGAACTCGAAGCCGAGCAGCGAGGGGTCGAAACCGTGGAGCGCTACACAGCGGAAGAGGCCGCGCTCGCGGTCGAGGAGGTAGCAGTCCGCGGCGTCCGCGTCGAGCAGCTGCGCGAGCTGGTCGGCGAGTCGCTGGAGGACGACCGGCAAGTCGAGATCGCTGCTGAGGGCGTGCGCCGCGCGCAGGAGGGCGCCTTGCTGCGCGAGCCGGTCCTCGTTCTCCTCGAGCAGCCAGGCGAGCCGGAGCGCGAGCCCGATTTCCGCGGCAACACCCTCGAGCAGCGCGAGGTCGCCCTTGCCCCAAGCCCGCGCGGACGGCCGGTGCACGCTGACGAAGCCGGCCGGTTGCTCGAAGACGAGGACCGGAGCGGCCACCGTCGTCATGGCGTCGACCGTCTCCACGACCAGCCGTTGCTCGTCGGCGGCGCGCTCCAGGAGCTCGAGCTCGGGCGTCTCCTCTCCGAAGGGCTCGAGTCCGAGCTCATGCCACTCGGCACCGGCCTCGAGCCGGTCAGGGAGCTCGCCGATCCGGATCAGGCAGCGCGAGGCGTCGAGAGCGCGCGCCGTCGCCTCCGCCCCGCCCGCGAGCGCGGTCGGGAGGTCGAGCTCGCTGCGCAGTTGCCGCGCGATCGAAGCGAGCAGCCGCTCGCGCATCAACGCCTCCTCGAGCGCGAGGCTCGTGCGCAGCCGCTCGAGCGCGACAGCCGCCTCCGAGGCGAGCGTCTGCATCACGGCGAGATCCTCGTTCGAGAAGACCCGCGGCGCGTCGAGCGTCGCGACCGAGATCACCGCGATCACGCGCTCCTCCACTAGCAGCGGGACGAACGCGGCGCTCTTGGCTCCCACCGCTGCGACGAGGCGGGGGCTGACGAGGCCGGAGCTCTGGGTGTCGTAGACGGTGAATGCCGTCGCCTCGAAGACCGTGCTCGCGATCCCGGACGGCTCCCGCTCGAGGTCGAGACGAAGCTCGCGCCACCAGTCGACGTCCTCGCCGAGCGAGCGCGCGAGATAGCCCGTCGCCTCGCGCGAGTCGTCGGAGACAAGACTGAGCGCGACGAAGCCGACGTCGAAGAGCTCCGCGAGCTCGTCCAGCAGCGTCCGCGCGACACCTTCGACATCCCCGCTCCGTGCCAGCCCGTCGGCGAAGCGGCTGACGCTCTCGAACTCCCGCGTCGTGGTGGCACTGCGGCCCTGGCGGGCGCCGGCACGGCGGAGAATCGCGAGCAGGATCAGCACTGCGGCCGAGGCGCGGCCGAACGCGCGAACGGTCGAGGGCTCGTCTCGGGCTTTCACTGGGCGTCAGATTGTACGAAGCCCAGTGCCGCGGGGCCAAAAATCGCTGCCGCGCGGGCGGCCAGACATGGAAAAGCCCGCCGCTCGGGGGGTCGGTGCGGCGGGCTCTCCCGACTGCTCACCGCGAGACATCCGAGGACGCCGCGGTTCGCATCGCCCAGTGGGAGGGAGCGTAGAACCCGCTCGCCGGACGGACAATGGGCCGTATGGCCCATCTTTGCAACGCGCAGGCCTCAGACTCCTGCGCAGGAAAGATCGTGTCGTGCGGTTCCTCTCACGCCCCGTTAACCGTCCCCGGCTATCGTGGCTGAGCAGTGGTGAAACGCCTCCTCCTCGCCTCCCCGCGAGGCTACTGCGCCGGGGTCGAACGGGCGGTCGAGACGGTCGAGCGGGCTCTGGCGCTCTATGGAAGCCCGGTCTACGTCCGGAAGCAGATCGTCCACAACTCCCACGTGGTCGAGGACCTGCGTTCCCGCGGAGCAGTCTTCGTCGACACGCTCGCGGACGTGCCGGAGGGAGCCACGGTCGTCTTCTCCGCCCACGGCATCGCTCCGGCCGTGCGCCGAGAGGCGGACGAGCTGCGCCTGACGACGATCGACGCCACCTGCCCCCTCGTCACCAAGGTGCATGCGCAGGCGCGCCGATACGCCGAGGCCGGCTACGCCGTCGTCCTGATCGGACACGCGGGGCACGAGGAAGTGGAGGGAACGCTGGGCGAAGCGCCCGAGGCGATCGTCCTCGTGCAGTCCACGGAGGACGCGACGCGCGTTTCGCTCCCGCAGGAGCGACCGCTCGCGTACGTCACCCAGACGACGCTCTCGGTCGACGAGACGAGCGAGATCGTGGAAGTACTCCGCCGCCGCTTCCCTCGCATCGAGGGACCGGCGCGCGAGGACATCTGCTACGCGACCTCGAACCGGCAGTGGGCCGTGAAGGAGCTCGTGCGCGCGGTCGACCTGCTGCTCGTCGTCGGCTCGCCCAACTCGTCGAACTCGCAGCGGCTCGTCGACGTGGCCCGCGCCGAAGGGACTCCGGCGCAGCTCATCGACGACGTGCGCGGCATCGACGAGCGCTGGCTCGAAGGCTGCGAGACCGTCGGCCTCACTTCGGGCGCGTCTGCGCCGGAGCGGCTCGTGGGGGAGGTCTGCGCGTGGTTCGGAGCCCGCGGCGCCGAGGTGTCGGAGCAAGAGCCCGTGCACGAGGACGTGAGCTTCAAGCTGCCCGTCGAGCTGCGCCGCGCCGAACGAACCGCCGCCTAGCTCTTCTCGAGCTTCAGCTCCGCGCCCTCGGCGCGGATCTCCGTCGCGAGCACCTCGCGGGCAATCCAGTCGCCGTGGCGGTCGACGAGCTCGCGCTGCGACTCGGGAACCGTGAGCACGATCCGGTCCGTCAGCTCGAAGCCTTGCTCCTTGCGCAGGGAGTTGACCCGGTGGATGAGCTCGTACGCCTCCCCCTCGAGCACGAGCTCGTCGTCGAGGCCGAGGTCGAGCGCGACCGTCACGCCGTCGCCGGACGCCACTGCCCAGCCCTCGCGGCCGCCGCGCTCCACGAGCACCTCTTCGGGCTCGAGCTCGCGGCCGGCCGCGCGGAACCGACCGCCCGGCAGCTCCTCGAACTCGCCCGCGGTGAGCGCCTCGCGCACGGCGCCGAGCTCCTTGCCGAGCTTGGGGCCGAGCACGGGAAGGTTCGGCTTCACGCGCAGCTCGACCGCCTCGACGGTGCCGAGCTCGACGGTCTTCACGCGCAGCTCGTCCGCAACCTCTTCGAGATGGCCGTCGAGGCCAGCCCCCTCGACCACGAGGCGCCGCAGCGGCTGCCGTAGCTTGATGCCCGAGCTCGAGCGCGCCTGCCGGCCGAGCTCGACGACGCGCCGCACCTCCGCGATCTGGTCGAGCAGCGCCCGGTCCGGCTCGCCGACTTCCGGCCAGCCCGCGAGGTGCACCGACTCCGGCCCGTCGAGGACGAGCGTCCGCCACAGGTTGTCGGCGATGAAGGGAAGGATCGGCGCGAGCACGCGCAGCGTCTGGACGACCGCGTACCAGAGTGTCTTCAGCGCCGCCTCGTCCTCGGCCCAGAAGCGGCGCCGCGAGCGGCGGATGTACCAGTTCGAGAGGTCGTCGAGGTACGCCTCGAACTCGCGCATCACCGCCACGGTCTCGTAGCCCTCGTAGCCCACCTCCGCGGCGAGGACGAACGCGTTCGTCCGTTCGACGAGCCAGCGGTCGAGCGGGGCGAGCTCGCCACTCGGCTCGAGCTCCGACCACGCCGGCCGGAAGCCCTGCACGTTGGTGTAGTCGACGAGGAACTTGACCGAGTTCCAGAAGGTGAGGAAGCGCCGCTTCACGTCCTCGGCCATCCCGTAGCCGAAGCGAAGCTCCTGCGCCGGATTCTGCGAGCAGTAGACCCAGCGCATCACGTCGGCGCCCATCCGCTCGAGCGCATCGTCGAGGTCGATCGCGTTCCCCCACGACTTGTGCATCTCGCGGCCCTGCTCGTCGACGACGTTCTCGTACGTGAGGACGCGGCCGTACGGCTGGCGGCCGGCGAGCGTGATTGCCATGAAGCACTGCGAGTAGAACCAGAGGCGAATCTGCGCGCGCCCCTCCGAGACCCAGTCGGCCGGGAACCACTTCTCCCAGTAGGCGTGATCGGGCAGGTCGGCGCCCGAGAGGTCCGCCGACGCGCCCGTCGCGTAACCGTGCTCGATCCACTCCGGGTTGTGCCAGCCGAGGGTCGAGAAGTGAACGATGCCGGCGTCGAGCCACGCGTCGCCGACCTCCGGGATCCGCTCGACCTCGCGGTCGCACTCCTCGCAACGGATGCGGACGGCATCGATCCACGGCCGGTGCAGCTCCTCGAGCTGTTCCAGGCCGGAGACCGCGCGCTCCTCGAGCTCGGCGCGCGAGCCGATCACGTTCAGATGCCCGCACTCGCACTCGTAGAACGGGAGCGGCAGTCCGAAGTAGCGGCGGCGGGAGATGTTCCAGTCGCCCATGTTGCGGAGCCAGTCGTCCATCCGCTTCTTGTACTGCGGCGGCGTCCACTCCACCGTCGCGTTGCCGTCGAGCATCGGCTGCCGGATCTCGTCGGCTGCAACGAACCAGTCGTCGACGACGCGGAAGACGAGCGGCGTGCGGCAGCGCCAGCAGACCGGGTAGCGGTGGACGATCGACGTCGCCTCCACGAGCAGGTCGCGCTCGCGGAGCGACTCGATCGCCGGCACCACGACGTCGTCCGTCGTCGCGCCCTCGAGCTCGCCGTAGCCGGGCAGCATCCGCCCGGACTCGTCGATCGGCGCGAGCACGGGCAGGTCGTGGACCCGCGCGAGCTCGAAGTCCTCGGCGCCGCAGCCCGGGGCGATGTGAACGATCCCCGTGCCCTCGTCGAGCGAGACCTCGTCCCACGGGATCACGCGGTGAACGACGCCCTCCTGGGCGGGGAAGTGGTCGAACGGCCCCTCGTACTCGAGCCCGACGAGCTCCGAGCCGCGCACGCGCTCCTCGAAGTGCTCCTCGGGAACGCGCTCGACCGCGACCCACTCTCCCGCGTCGTTCCGGCCGTACTCGGCGTCGGGCTTGACCGCGGCGGCGACGTTCGCCGGCAGCGTCCAGGGCGTCGTCGTCCAGATCACGAGCGACTGACCCTCGCGGCCGCGCAGCGGGAAACGGACGAAGAGCGAGGGATGCTCGAGCTCCTCGTAGTTCTCCTCCCCCGCCTGCTCGTGCTTCGAGAGCGATGTGCCGCAGCGCGGGCACCACTGCGTGGAGCGGTGGCCCTTGTACAGCCAGCCCTTCTCCTGCACGGCTTTGAGGAAACGCCAGATGTACTCGATGTTCGTATCGCTGAACGTGAAGTAGTCGTTGCCCCAGTCCATCCACATCCCCAGCCGTTTCGACTGCGCTGTCTGGATGGCCGAGAACTTCGCGACGAAGTCGCGGCAGTCGCGGGCGAAGCGGTCGAGGCCGTACTCCTCGATCTCGCGCTTCGAGTTGAACCCGAGCGCCTTCTCGACCTGAACCTCGACGTGGAGGCCCTGCGAGTCGAAGCCGTTCTGGTAGCGAAGCTCGTGGCCGCGCAGAGCCTTGTAGCGCTGGAAGACGTCCTTCAGCGTCCGCCCGATGCCGTGGTGGACGCCGGCGGGCCCATTCGCCGTGATCGGCCCGTCCATGAAGGAGAAGGTCGGGCCGCTGCGGTTCTGCTCGCGCAGCTTCGCGAACGTGTCCTCCTCGTCCCAGCGCGCGAGCATCTCCCGCTCGAGCGCGGGATGGTCGGGTTTGTCCGGCAGAGACTGGAAGATTGGCTCTGGCATCGGGAAGGCAAGTCTAGGCTGAGGCGTTGTGACATTCGGCAGGCTGGGTAGAACGGCTCCGGTCCCCGCTAACGAGAAAGGAAACAATGGCAACGAACGTCACCGACACGACCTTCGAAACTGAGGTGCTCCAGGCAGAAGAGCCTGTGCTCGTCGACTTCTGGGCCGAGTGGTGCGGGCCGTGTCACGCGGTCGCCCCCATCCTCGAGCGGATCGCCGAGGAGCACAACCTCAAGCTCGTCAAGGTGAACATCGACGAGAACCAGGATCTGGCAATGCGCTACGGCATCCAGTCGATCCCGAACATGATGCTCTTCGAGGGCGGCGCGCCGAAGGCCTCGG
>DAIMGZ010000091.1:0-6824 GCA_036723535.1 Gaiellaceae bacterium | reverse complement strand
GCTCGGCCGAGGCGAAGGCGCGGCCGATCCTCGGCGAGGTCTGCGCCACGATCGCGGATGCCCAGGTCCGGAACCGCGGCACGATCGGCGGCAACGTCTGCTCGAGCGACCCGACAAACCACCTGCCGCCGCTGATGGTCGCGGTCGGAGCTCGGATGACGGTCGTGAGCACGGCCGGCCAACGCGACGTGCCCGCGGAGGATTTCTTCCTCGGCGTCTACCTCACCGCGGCCGGGCCGGGAGAGCTCCTGACGCGGATCGCGATCCCCGCCGGCAAGAAGGACGCGTTCGCCGCCGTCACGCTCGGCGCCGACGGGACGTGCATCTGCAACGCCGCCGCCACGGCGAACGGCTCGGTGCGAGTCGCGCTCGGGTGCGTCGATGCCGTGCCCGTGCTCGTCACGGCCGACTCGCCCGAGGGAGTCGCGGACGCGGTTCGCGCAGCGAACCTCATGCCGCCGTCCGATGTCCACGCCTCGAGCGAGTACCGCACGCACCTCGCCGAGGTGCTCGCGACGCGCGCCGCGCAGGAGGCCGCGTCCCGCTGATGGACGTCACGGTCACCGTCAACGGGACGACGTACGAGCGGGACGTCGAGCCGCGGAAGCTCCTCATCCACCTCCTCCGCGACGACCTCGACCTCACGGGCAGCCACGTCGGCTGCGACACCGGCAACTGCGGCGCGTGCTCGGTCCTCTTCGACGGCGTGCTCGTGAAGAGCTGCATGCTTCTCGCCGTCCAGGCCAATGGCACGAGCATCGAGACCGTCGAGGGGCTCTCCGAAGACGGAGAGCTGACCCCGCTTCAGCAGGCATTCAACGAGCACCACGCGCTCCAGTGCGGCTACTGCACGCCGGGGATGCTGATGAGCGCGACTGCGCTCCTGCGCGAGAACCCGAGCCCGTCCGAGGACGAGATCAAGCGGGCGCTGCAGGGCAACATCTGCCGCTGCACCGGCTACTGGAACATCGTCGAGGCCGTGAAGTCGGTGGCCAAGTGACGGAAACGGTGCTTGCTCCCGAGAAGGTCGAGGTGCAGAAGGGCTGGGGCGGCCAGAGCGTTCCGCGCAAGGAGGACAAGCGGCTCCTGCAGGGCGAGGGCGTCTTCGTCGACGACGTCAAGCGGCACGGGATGGGCTACCTCCACTTCGTGCGCAGCCCGTACGCGCACGCGCACATCACGCGCGTCGACGTCTCGGCGGCCGAGGCGGTCGACGGCGTCTACGGCACCCTCACCGGCGAGGAGGTCGCGTCTTTGACGGAGCCGTTCTTCCAGATCTCGAGCGCGCCGGGCGCCAACATCAAGGACTTCTCGCTCGCCGTCGGCAAGGTGCGCTTCGTCGGCGAGCCGGTCGTCGCCGTCGTCGCCGAGACCCGCGAGCTCGCACGCGACGCCTCGGAGCTCGTGGAGGTCGACTACGAGCCGCTGGCGGCGCTCGTCGACGCTCGCCGTGCGCAGGATTCCGACGCGCCGGTCCTCCACGACGACGCCGACGGGAACCTCATGTGGACGGGCCTCTACTCGTGGGGCGATCTCGACGCCGCCTTCGCCGAGGCCGACCGGGTCGTCAAGATCCCCGAGCTCCACTTCCACCGCTTCAACTCGACGCCGCTCGAATGCGACGGCGCGCTCGTCGAGTACAACCGCGGCGTCGGGCAGTGGACGATCCACACGAACAACCAGTTCCCCGGCTTCGCCGCGATCATGATGGGCCCGGCGATGCGGACGGGGCTCGACAAGCTCCGCTTCGTCACGCAGGACATCGGCGGCGGCTTCGGCAACAAGATCACCTCGCACCCGCAGCTCGTCGTCTGCTGTCTCCTCGCTCGCAAGCTCAACCGGCCGGTGCAGTGGACGGAGTGGCGCACCGACTTCCACCTCTCGATGTCGCACGGCAACGAGCGCTGGTTCCACGACACCGAGGTCGCGGTCAAGGACGACGGCACGCTGCTCGGCTTCCGGACGAAGGCGCTCGACGACGCCGGCGCCTGGCTGCGCTACGAGCCGCTCGGCGGCGTGATCTGGGCGCAGGTCACGCCCGGGATGTACCGCTGGCGGCACATCGAGCTCGAGTTCACGCAGGTCGCCACGAACAAGGCGCCCGTCTCGCCGAACCGCGGCTACTCGCGCATGCAGCACCTCTGGTTCACCGAGCGCATCATCGACATCGTCGCGAGGGAGCTCAGCCTCGACCCGGTCGAGGTACGGAAGCGGAACTACATCCGGGCCGAGGACATGCCGTACGAGACGCCGAACGGCTGCGTCTACGACTCCGGCGACTACGCGGCGATGCTCGACCTCGCGCTCGAGCTCATCGACTTCGACTCGATCCCCGGCAAGCGGGCGGACGCCAAGGAGCGCGGCAAGGTGCTCGGCGTCGGCATCGGCTCCACCCTCGACTCCGGCACGAACAACTTCGGCCAGTCGCGGCTCATCAACCCGGAGCTCCAGTTCTCGGGCAACAACGAGGTCGCGACGGTCAAGCTCGACATCTTCGGGGAGATCGTCGTCACGCTCGGGACGACGCCGCAGGGGCAAGGGCACGAGACGACGGCCTCGCAGGTCGTCGCGGACATCCTCAACTGCTCGGTCGACGACGTGCACGTGCGCGCCGGCCACGACAGCTACTGGAACTCGCATGCCGGCTTCTCCGGCACGTACGCGAGCCAGTTCGCGGTCACCGGACTCGGCGCGGTCAAGGGCGCAACCGACATGCTCGCTGCCGAGATCAAGAAGCTCGCCGGCGCCGTCTTCGGCGGCGTGCCGGCGGAGGCGCTAGAGCTCGCCGACGGCGGCGTCCGGATCAAGGAGAACCACGACGCGTTCCTCCCCTTCATGGCGTGCGGCGCGATCATCAACGCGAACAACGCCGGCCTGCCCGAGGACCTCGACGTGACGCTCAACTGCCGCTACGTCTACCGGCCGCCGTTCGAGGTGCCTGACGTCGAGCGGAAGTTCGGCAACCTCACGCTCACCTACGCGGCGCAGATCCACGTCGCGGTCGTCGAGGTGGACCCGGAGACCGGCGCGTACGAGATCGTCGACTACGCCGCCGTCGACGACTGCGGCAAGCGGATCAACCCGCAGATCGTCGAGGGCCAGGTAATGGGCGCGACCGCGCAGGCGATCGGTGCCGCGATCCACGAGGTGTACGAGTACGACGAGGACGGCAACCTGCTGACGCCCAACTTCTACGACTACCACGTGCCGCACGCCCTCGACATGCCGCCGCTCGCGACCGGCGCGATCGAGAGCCCGTCGCCGTTCACCCCGCTCGGGACGAAAGGGATGGGCGAGGGCGGCGGCGCAGGCATCCACGCCGTCTGCGCGGCGATCCAGGACGCGACCGGCGCGATCGTCACCGACAGCCACAACCCGTATCAGCGCGTCTGGCGGCTGCTGCAGGAGCGGGCATGAACGTCTCGGGGGAGCGCGTGTTCGCCGCCCCGCGGGCGATCGTGTGGCAGGTGCTCAACGACCCGGAGTCGATGGCGAAGACGATGCCCGGCGTCGAGAGCTTCGACGTCCACGACGACCGGCACTGGACGGCGAACGTCAAGATCCCGCTCGGGCTCGGCGCCCTGCGGATGAAGGTCGACATGCAGAAGGTCGAGGAGCGGGAGCCGGAACTCGCAAAGCTCGCGATCAAGGGCAACGGCGTCGGCGCGATGCTGAACATGGAGACGTCCTTCACGCTCGCCGACGCGGCCGAAGGCAGCACCGCGATGGCGTGGAGCGCCGAGGTGAAGGTCGCCGGACCGGTCGGGTCGATGGGCCAGCGCGTCCTCCAGCCGATCGTCAACCAGCAAGTGCAGCACGTTCTCGGCGCGCTCGACCGGCAGGTGCAGGAAGCGCTCCAGAGCGCGTGACCGTTCCTTTCCGGATCGGCGTCATGCAGCTCACGATGGAGCCGCTCGACGAGATGCTCGCCTCGGCGCGCGCCATGGACGAGGCCGGGATGGACACGATCTGGCTCGCCGAGGCGTACCCCTGGTGGCGGAAGCACGGCATGGAGGCGCGGTCGTCCACCGGCGTCGGCGCGCTCATGGCGCGGGAGACGAAGCGGCTGACGATCGGCTGGGGGATCATCGCCGCGTCGACGCGGCATCCCGTCCAGGCCGCGATGGACGCGCGCGTCGTGCAGGAGGCGGCCGGGCCGGGCCGCTTCATCCTCGGCTTCGGGACGTCGAAGATCTTCCTCAACAACACGAAAACGCAGACGAAGAAGACCCTCGGGCCGATGCGCGACGCGGTCACGATCGCCCGTGGCGTCCTCTCGGGCGAGCGGTTCGACTACGACGGCGACACCTGGAGCGCGGACGTGCCGGCACTCGCGGCCGACGCGGACGCGCCCCGCGAGGTGCCGCCCGTCTACGTCGCGGCGACGGCGCCGAAGATGCAGCAGCTCGCCGGCGAGATCGCGGACGGCTGCCTCACGCCCTCGATCACGACGCCCGGCTTCGTCCGCTACACGCGAGAGAACGTCGGCGGTGAGATCGACGTCGGCTGCACCGTCGTAGCGTCCATCCACGAAAGCGACCGCGACGCAGGCCGCGACGGCGCGCGCGAGATCGCCGGCATGTACCTCGCGAACAAGGTGCAGAACATCCAGGGCGCCGCCGACACGCTGCTCGAGCTGGCCGGGATCGAGCAGAACGAGATCCGTCCCGTCGCGGAGGCGATGGAGCAGGGCGGACGCCTCGCCGCGAAGGCTCAGGTCTCGGACGCGCTCCTCGACAAGTGCCGGCCGATCGCGGGCACGCCGTCCGACTGCATCGAGGCGATCGAGGAGTACCGCGACGCCGGCTGCTCCCACGTCATGCTCGAGCTCTGGGGCGCCGACCGCCACGAGCAGATCCGGCTCTTCGGAGAGAAGGTGCTACCGCAATTCCGTCGCGGATAGACGAGATGCTCGCGCATGCGCGCTCGCGGATCAGGCGGTACACGCCCGAGGAGGTGAGGGCCGATCCCGCCCTCCTCTTGGTCGACATCCGGTCCGTCGACGAGCGCGAGCGGACCGGTGTCATCCCCGGCTCGAGACACGTTCCGTATTCGGTGCTGCCGTGGCACGCCGACCAGACTTCGGAACGGCGAGACGACGAGCTCGCCGGTCGCCGCCTCTGCCTCGTCTGCGCGCACGGCCACTCGTCGTCGCTAGCGGCCGCCCAGCTCGTCGAGCTCGGCGTCGACGCAGGCGACCTGATCGGGGGCTACGAAGCGTGGTGAGCGTCGACCGCGACCGACTCGTCGAGACCGCGACGCGCCTCGTCAACGTGCCGAGCTTCACCGGCGACGAGGAGCCGGCGGCGCGGCTGATGGTCGAGCTCTACGAGGCGCTCGGGCTGCAGGTGCAATGGCAGCAGGTCGAGGAGGGACGGGCGAACGCCCTCGGCACCTGGCCCGGCGCCGGCGGCGGCAAGTCGCTGATGTTCAACGGCCACCTCGACACCTCCTACTCGGGTCGCGAGCCGTGGCTTCGCAGCGTCCCCGGCTTCCAGCCGCAGGCGTTCGAGCGGGACGGCCGGCTCTACGGGCTCGGCATCTCGAACATGAAGGGCGCGCTCGCCTGCTACGTCGAGGCGGTACGGGCGCTGCAGGAGGCGGGCGTCCGTCTGCGCGGAGACGTCCTCATCGCCGCCGTCTGTGGCGAGATCGAGAAGACCCAGCAGGGCGAGGCGCAAGGAGCGCAGTACCGCGGCTACGCGGCGGGCACGCGCCACCTCGTCTCGCACGGCGGGGTCGCGGACATGTGCCTGCTCGGCGAGCCGACCGAGGGGAAGGTCGTCCTCGGCCACTTCGGCGCGCTCTGGCTGCGGATCCGCGTCCACGGCGACTTCATCCACACGGCGTTCAGCGAGGGACGGCGCGGCGCGAACTCGATCCTTCGCGCCCGCGAGGTGCTCGGCGCCGTGCTCGAATGGATTCCGAGCTGGGAGGACGACCCGGCGAACTCGTACCGCGGCGCGAAGGCCATCGTCAACGTCGGCGCGATCGAGGGCGGCTTCGGCTGGCGCGCCTCCCGCACGCCGCACCACACCGATCTCTTCCTCGACGTCCGCGTGCCGCCGACGAAGGCGATGGCGGTCGCGCGGGGAGAGGTGCTCGAGATGGTGCGCGGGCTCGCGGAGCGCTTCCCCGACTTCGGCGTCGAGGGCGAGGTCTTCGTCACCGCGCCCGGCGCCGAGATCGAGGAGGGACACGAGCTCGTGCGGGCGATCGACGCCGCGCACGCCGAGGTCTGGGGCGAGCCGCCGGGCCGCGACGTGACGCGCTGGTTCAGCGACGCGTCCGCGCTCACCCGCTACGGCGTGCCGACCGTCAACTACGGCACCTCGACCGGGCTGATGGACGTCGAGCTCGGCGAGAACCTCGAGATCGACGGGCTCGTGCAGACGGCGGAGGTCTACGCGCGCGTCGCCATGGCCGTCTGCGGAGTGGCGTGAAGCTCGTCACGTACGACACGGGGAAGGTCGGCTACGTGGACGGCGAGGAGATCGTCCGGCTCGACGTGCCGTCGATGCGGGAGTGGTTCGAGCGCGGCGGCGCCGACGAGACCGGCGAGCGGGCGCCGCTCGCGGAGGCGAGGCTGCGAGCCCCGATCGTGCCGAAGAAGTTCTTCCACACGGCCGGCAACTTCCGGGAGCACGAGGAGGAGTCGAAGAACGTCGACTGGTCGCACCGGATTGCGCCCTGGATCAATTTCTTCCAGAACGTCGACGCGATCGTCGGCCCCGACGAGCCGGTGATTTACCCCGAGCACCTGACGGAGGAGCTCGACTACGAGCTCGAGCTCGCCGTCGTCCTCAAGAAGGCGGGCAAGTGGT
>DAIMGZ010000090.1:0-6979 GCA_036723535.1 Gaiellaceae bacterium | reverse complement strand
TTGCGAGTACGAGCAGTCCGCGGGCGGCGAAGGAGCGCAATGCGGACTGGGCTACTCGCACTTCTGTGCTGCTTTGGCGTACGTACCGGCGGGTGCTGAAGTCGTACGTCCAGCTGACGCCCTCCCGGTTCCAGCCGTCGTAGTAGCGAAGGGTCGTGCCGATGGAGTCTTCGCCGTTCTGGGTGAAGAGGAACCTGTGGCGGCCGTGCACGAGCGCGGCCAGGCTGCGCACGAGTTCGCTCATCCCTTCTTTCTGTCGCGGGTGCGATTCGACCATGTCGGTGTTGTCGAGGAAGAGCCCGTCGAACCCTTTGCGGAGGAGCGTGGGCGCGACCCGTCCGACGAGCAGCCGACGGTAGCCCGAGCTCGCGACGTCCGCATACCACTCGCCCCATTCAGGCCAGTAATCGAGCCGGTAGGTCTTCGCTTCCGTACCAGGGCCGGCCCGGCCGGTCTGGGGTCCGGCAGCGTTGATGGTGCCGGCGGTCGCGTTGATCATCCTGGGCGCGACCGGGAGGGTGGAGACCTCGCTCACCCTCGCCAACCGCTGGCACCTACCGCACGTGGTCGTCGGAGTGTTCGTGCTTGCGACGCTGACGAGCCTCCCCGACGCCTACATGGCGATTCGCCTCGCTTACGCCTGCCGCGGGCTCGCCGTCGTGAGCGCGACGCTGCACAGCAACACGCTGAATCTGGTGGGAGCGGTCGCGTTGCCGGCGCTGATCATGGCGGTCGCGCCCCTGACCGGGCTCGTGAAGTTCGATCTCGTGTGGCTGCTCGGGATGACCCTTGTGACGCTTGTTCTGCTCTCCCACCCGCGGGGCGCCGACCGGCCGGGAGGAATCATGTTGGTTGCGCTCTACGCGACCTTCGTCGCCGTTCACGCGGCCTGGGGGTAACAAGTACGGCTGCGCCAGAGTCCGTAAATGTCGCCAGAAGACGCTATGTCCCACGTGTGCTCACCTGGCCGTGGTTCAGCTTTGATCTGTCGCTGGCTTTGACGCATCATCAGTGCAGGTGCCCCGGAAGCTGCCTGCTGGGACGGTGACGTTTCTCTTCACCGTCTTCGACTCGCCGTCCGGGCCGGCTCAACCCCTCGCGCGACGCCTGAACTCGTCGCAGGTTGCGGAGCCTCGGATCACACCGCGCACGAGCCTGCACCCACCGATCGCGAGCGGCGGAAACATGTACTTGCAGCGATCGCAACGCACGTCGGCGCCGGGCGCCTTCCGGTAGCGCGCCGCCTGTTTCGAGAGCCCCCAGATCTTCATTCGTCGATGGTCAGCATACGTCGGGTTGGAAGGTGGTGGGTCCTCCCGCGTAATCGTCCAGTCGCTGTGCTACGTCCACAGTCGCCTGCGCCGTGTTCCGGATTGTCACCTGAGCGCAAGTGACGCCACTGCACCAGAATGGACGGCCGTTGAACGGCGGCGCCGCCCCTATGAATTCCGCTCACGACAGAAAGGAGCAAGCCGAAGATGCCGGTTGAGGTTCACGTTACCGGTCGGGTGCAGCTGGGACGCTTCCCCGAGTTCTTGGAGGCCGCAGAGCGCTGGCGTGAGTTTCGCGCCGAGCGTGGATCCGCAGCTTGCCGTGTCCTGCAGGGCCTGTCGGGAGAGATGAATCTCGTCCGGCTCGTTTTCGCCTATCCCGACGCGGCGGCATACGAAGAGGAAGAGGCCCGCGACGCCAGCGACCCCGAGTACGGACGCGCAGCGAGCGCGATGCCATTCGTTGAGGGGACGCTCGTGTACGAGATCTACCGCCTCGTCGAGCCGGAGGCCGAACCGGCGGGCTGACGCTCGCCTGGGCCAGTTCGGGAATACACCCAGAAGGCAGTGGAGCAGGGCGAGATCTAGCGTTTGCCGCGTAACAAGTTAGACAGCCGGGTCGAGATGGGTGCCTTTCCGGGCGCCCACTTAGTCTCCGGTGGAGGGGCCTGGAAGGGCTCCAAGGTGCCGAGGTCGCTAGATCCCATTTTCAGGGTCACCTGGCCTGGGAAGATCTGTCCGACTTTTTCGCCGGGGACATAGCGAATCTGTTTTCCAGACTCGACTGCGAGGCCGTCGAAGATGTCGTCCTGCTTGTCGCCTTCGATCTGGGCGACCGTACCAACGTCGACGCCGTCGGAGGTGACAACGTTCCAGCCCTGCTCGATCTGAAGCCACGAGACAGGGTCTCCTGCGCCCCGCTCGTCGCTATCTCGCGAAGATGAGCCACTACCCGGCGGAGAAGAGAACGTTCCGTTCACACCTCACCACCCTACCCACGAGCAGCAGGCAATCTCGGAGAGGCCGCCGCTCTCAAGCGTCGCTCAACTGGGCTGGGCCAGCGTTCGGCAATGTCCCCGGGCTCTAGGCCGCGTCCTCTAGGCGTGAGAGTCGGAGCACGTACTGTTTCTAGAGAACCTCTTCTGCACGACGTACTCGCAGTCGGGGTCGAGGAGCTCCGGGACGAGCGAGTTGAAGCTGTACTCCTCGCCGGCGCCGTGGTTGTCCATGACGACGATCTCCGTCGCGCCGGCCGCCTTCGCGCCGCGCACGGCGGCGTTGATCTCCTCGGTGTAGAGCACGCGGCCCTCGTCGTAGAGCTTCTCGCCGCCGGCGACCTGCTGCCACTTCACGATGCCGGCAACACCCTCCATGTCGCTGATCACGTGGACGCGCACGAGCGGGACGATAACGTCACGCCGTGGAGACGGGACTGGCCGGGAAGCGCGTCCTCGTGACAGGCGGTGCGGGCGGAATCGGCTCGGCCTGCGTGCGCGCCTTCGCGGCGGAGGGCGCGCGGGTGGCGATCCACTACCGCACGAGCGGCGACCGGGCGAAGGAGCTGGCGCGCGAGACCGGCGGCGTCAGGCTGCAGGCCGACCTCACGGTGGAGGACGAGGTCGAGCGGCTCTTCGAGGCGGCGGAGCGGGAGCTCGGCGGCGGCATCGACGTCTGCGCCGCCGTCGCCGGCTACTGGCCGCGCGAGGACGAGCCCGTCTGGCGCCTGCCGCTCGAGCGGTGGGAGGCGACGCTGCGCGCGAATCTCACGGCGACCTTCCTCACTGCGCGCGCGTTCCTCGGCGTCGTCGAGCGCACCGGCCACGGCAGCCTCGTGCTCGTCGGCTCGACGGCCGGGCGCTTCGGCGAGGCGGGCCACGCCGACTACGCAGCGGCGAAGGCCGCGATCCAGGTCGGACTTCTCCAGAGTCTCAAGAACGAGATCGTCCGGATCGCGCCGCGCGGCCGGGTCAACGCCGTCGCACCGGGCTGGACGTACTCCCCGATGACCCGGGGCGAGCTCGACGAGGAGCTCGTGACCCGTCTCAGCCGGACGATGGCGCTGCGGAAGGTCGCGCAGGCCGAGGACATCGCACGCGCCGTCGTCGTCCTCGCCTCCGACGAGCTCTCGGGTCACGTCACCGGCGAGCTCGTGACCGTCGCAGGCGGGATGGAAGGCCGCACCGTTCACGAGCAATGACGCAAGACGAGGCCGTGACACGAACCTCCGCCGGAGCGCACCTCACGGTGCTCCTCGACAGCGACGACCCGGGGCCGGCATTACACGCGCTGGGCGTGCCCGTGGACCGGAAGTGGCGCCGCGGCCAGCGCAGGAGCCGCCGGGTGCGCGGCACGCATGAGTACAGCGGCTTCGAGCTCTCCTCATCCCTGGTCGAGACGGCGACTCCGAGCGAGCATGCCGAACAGCTGATTCAGCGCCTGCGCCCATTCGCACCTGCGCTCCGCGAAATTCGCCGTCATCCCGAGACTCACTCCATACGCCTGACGGTGGCGGAGCACACGCTCTCGGACAATCCCGTGATCTGGCTCGACGCTGCGGCGCTCTCCCTCTTGGCCGCAATCGGCGCCGAGTTCGTCGGCGACATCTACATCGAGGATGAGGACGAGTAGGCCCAAATGAGCAGGTTCGAGGAGCGGCTGGCGTCGGAGACGCCGATCGTCGCGGATGGCGGCATGGGCGCCGTGCTCTCGAGCGCCGTGCCCGGCCTCCGCTGCCCCGAGGAGACGAACCTGCGCGCGCCCGAGAGCGTGCTCGAGGTGCATCTCGGCTACATCCAGGCGGGCGCCGAGCTGATCGAGACGAACAGCTTCGGCGCGAACCGGGCCAAGCTCTCGCGGCAGTTCCTCGGGGACGAGCTCGACCAGATCAACGCCGCTGCCGTGCGCATCGCGCGCGAGGCGCGAGAGGTTGCCGGGCGCGACGTCTTCATCGCGGGCTCGATCGGGCCGCTCGGCGACGTCGAGCTGGGCGGCCTCGACCCGACCGAGCTCTTCGTCGAGCAGGCCCTGGTACTCGAGGGTCGCGGCGTCGACCTGTTCATGGTCGAGACGTTCTTCGACCTCGAGGAGCTCGAGACCGCGATCGGCGCGATCCGCTCCGTCTCGGCACTCCCGCTCGTCGCGCTCCTCACGTTCGACGCCGAGGGCGAAACGCTCGCGGGCGTGAAGGCAGAGGACGCGGCGGCGCGACTGCGACCGCTCGGCCTCGCCGCGTACGGCGCCAACCACGGCGCCGGGCCGGCGGCGGCGCTCGCCGCACTGGCACGCATGGGCGGCGACGGAGCCGCGCTGGCGGCCCTGCCGAACGTCGGCCTCGCGAGCATGAGCGGCAAGCGGATCGTCTTCCCGCACGCGACGCCGGCCTACTTCGCGGAGTTCGCGGCACAGGCACGCGCGCTCGGAGCGCGGCTGATCGGCGGCTGCTGCGGCACGACGCCGGCCCAGGTGGCGGCGATTCGCGAGGCCGTCGACGCGAACCGGCGTCCCGCCGGCTCCTTCCTCGTCCACGAGCGCAAGCACGCGGTGCCGTTCGAGCCGGCGACCGGAGAGACGCAGCTCGCTCGGCTGCTACGCGAAGGGGAGTTCGCGATCTCCGTCCAGGTCGACCCGCCGCTCGGCGCCAATCCCGAGGCGCTGATCGAGACCGCGCGTGTCGTCCGCGACTCGGGGCGCGGGCAGTTCCTCGACGTCAACGACAACCCGCGCGCACGGGCGCGCATGAGCGGGATCATGGCCTCCGTCGCCATCGAGCGGTTCACGGGCGTCGAGACGATCCCGCACCTGACGCCGCGCGACACGACGGTCACCGGGCTCGAGTCGCTCCTGCTCGGCGCGCACGCGGAGGGCGTCCGCAACATCCTCGCGGTGACCGGCGACCCGCCCGAGGCGGGCGACTACCCCGGTACCCACTCGGTCTACGAGGTCGACTCGATCGGTCTCGTGGAGCTGATCGCGAAGCTCAACGCGGGCGAGGACTGGCACGGCCGCGCGATCGACGCGCCGACGACCTTCTTCCCCGGCGTGGCGGTCAACCCGACCGCCGACGACCTCGAGCTCGAGGTCGACCGGTTCCACCGCAAGGTCGCGGCCGGCGCCCGCTTCGCGATGACGCAGATCCTCTTCGACCTCGAGGCGCTCGAGCTGTTCCGGGAGCGGATCGGCGGCTGGCCGGTGCCGCTGCTCGTCGGCGTGTGGCCGATCCGGACGACGGAGACGCTCGTCCGCGTCCACAACGAGGTGCCGGGGATCGTCGTCCCGGAGCACGTGCAGGAGCGGTACCGCGCGGCCGGTCCGGGCGCGCGCGAGGTCGGGCTCGCGCTGGGCGGCGAGCTGATCGAGGCGGCCCGCGAGGTCGCGGGCGGCGTCTACGTCGTGGCGCCGTTTCGCCGGCCCCTCGATGTCGTCGAGCTGCTCCCCGAGCGGGGCTAGGGAGCACACTCGCCGGTCGGGACGGCGTGCGTGCCGGCGTGCGCGAGGTCGTCGCGGATGATCGAAGGCGGCACGCCGTAGCCGCTCGCCGAGCCGCGGCGCGCAGCGAAGATCGTCGACTCGACCGCTCCCGCCGCGTCGACCGCCGGTCCTCCGGAGTCGCCGTGCTCGACCTGCCCCGCCACGGCCGTGATCGTCCTGGTGACCGGCCCGCGGCCCAGCGCATCCTGCGTCAGCACCGTCGCCGTCAGGCCGACCCGGCCGGCGATCGAGGTGAGCCCGCCGTTGAGCGGGAAGCCGAGGATGGCGACGGCGGCGCCGGGCTGCGGATCTGCGAGCGGAAGCGGCTTCTGGACGGCTCCCGGGACGCGCAGCACGGCGATGTCGTTGTGGGTGTCGAGCACGACCACGTCAGCCGGGCTCGGGAACGGCTCTCCTGAAATACGGACGATGGTGTCCTGCTCCCCGGCGACGACGTGCGCCGCCGTCACGACGAGATCCCGTCCCGCAAACCAGCCGCTTCCCTCGATGCCGACGCCGCACGCGGTGCCGAGCACCTTGACGACGCGCGTCGTCGCAGCCCGGATCGACCGGTCGCGCAGCACGCCTGGGCTCGGAGGCAGCGACGGCGCCTTCGGGCCGACGATCGACGGGAACGGGTCGATGCGCGCCAGCAGGTTGAGAAGCGTGCGCGGCGGCAGCGCGGCGTCGAGCTGCTTCACGATCGCCGAGCGCTCCACCTCCTGGCGCAGCCGTGTCCGGCCGGGTGTGAGGAGCGCGACCGAGGCGCCGACCCAGACGACCGCGAGCCCGAGCGCGACGCCGAGGAACAGGCCGCCGGCCGAGTCGAGCAGCCGCAACGGCGCCAGCCGCAACCCGCCGCGGATGAACGAGCCTGCGACGAGCGCCCCGAGCTGGAGAAGCACCGCGCCGAGGACCGCCCCGACGAGCCCGGCGACGGGCGTCCACTTCGAGGTGGAGCCGCCGTGGAGGAGATGCGGCGCGACGCGGGAGCCGACGTAGGCGCCGCCCGCGAGCCCGACGAGCGAGAAGGCGCTGAGGATGAGACCGCGCCGCAGCCCACCGACTGCCGAGACGAGCACGACGACGATCGCGATCCAGTCGGCGAGATCCACTGCCGCAGCGTAGAGACGGGGGCACTCGGAAGCTGCCCAGCTGCGCTGACCAAGCTACACTGGGCCGTCCCCGGGGGCGTAGTTCAGCTGGTTAGAACGCCGGCCTGTCACGCCGGAGGTCGCGGG
>DAIMGZ010000089.1:0-6983 GCA_036723535.1 Gaiellaceae bacterium | reverse complement strand
AGCAGCTCACGAACGAGCTCGAGCGGCAGGCGTACGAGTACTTCGAGCGGATCGAAGAGCTCGGCGGCGTGATCCCGGCGATCGAGCAGAACTTCATGCAGCGCGAGATCGCGGAGGCGAGTTTCCGCTACCAGTCGGAGGTCGAGCGCGGCGAGCGGGTCGTCGTCGGCGTCAACCGCTACGCGCTCGAGGAGGAGCAGCCGATCGAGCTCCTCCGCATCGACCCGGCACTCGAGCAGAAGCAGATCGAGCGCGTGCAGGCGGTGCGCGAGCGGCGAGACACGGCGGCGGCCGAGGCGGCGCTCGCGCGGCTGAAGGACGACGCGGCGCACGACGGCCGCAACCTCATGGAGCCGATCATGGCGGGCGCGCGCGCGTACGTGACGATGGGCGAGATGTGCGACGCGCTCCGCGACGTTTGGGGAACGTGGCGCGAGACGCCCGTCTTCTGAGCCACGTCCCGAAGTAACACGGCCGGAACCAGGTTCCGGCCGTGTCTTCCGGAGACACGTCCGCGCAAGAGTCTTGCGCTGAGCGGTGACCGGGTGGAAGCTTCGGCGCATGCCGCGCCGGCCACGCGACAGCGGTCCTGGTTTTCACCACGCCTGGGTGAACGCCACAGGCGACTGGGCGTACTTCCTCGACGAAGTCGACCGCGCGGCTTGGGTGCGTCGGCTGGTGTGGATGCTCGACCGGATGGCGTGGACCTGTGTTGCCTTCTGCCAGATGTCGACGCATGTCCACCTCCTCCTCAGCGTTCCGGACGAATCGCTGCCGATCGGGATGCGAGACCTCAACCGCGAGTACTCATGCGATTTCAATCTCCGTCACGGGCGAAGCGGCGCCTTCCTCCGGAAACGCTTTGGAAGCCGGCGCATCGAGGATGCGGCCGACCTGCTCGCCGTCTACTCCTACGTCGTGCTCAATCCCGTCGCCGAACGTCTCTGTTGGTACCCGGAGGAGTGGCGTTGGAGCAGCTACCGGACGACGCTCGGCATCTCGGCGGACTTTCCTTTCGTCGACGGCACCAGCGTGATTGCCGAGGCCGGTGGCACGGCCGGCGAACTACGTCAGGTGGTAGAGGGTGCGGCCCAGGCCCGACTTAACCGGACACGTCCGGAACCAGGTTCCGGACGTGTCCTTACGAGCTAGGCTCCGGCTCGTGGCAGGGAACATCCGGGTCGTCGTCGCGAAGCCGGGCCTCGACGGGCACGACCGGGGCGCGAAGATCATCGCCCGCGCGCTCCGGGACGCCGGCATGGAGGTCATCTACACCGGCCTCCACCAGACGCCCGAACAGATCGTCGAGACGGCGATCCAGGAGGACGCGGACGCGGTCGGCATCTCGATCCTCTCCGGCGCCCACATGACGCTCGTGCCGCGCATCCTCGAGCTCCTGCGCGAGAACGGCGCCGAGGACGTCGTCGTCGTGGTCGGCGGCACGATCCCCGACGACGATGCCGAGGAGCTGCGCAAGCTTGGCGTCGCCGGCGTCTTCGGCCCGGGCGCGCCCACCACGGAGATCGTCGACTTCATCCGCGGAGCCGTCCCCGCGTGACGGTCGTCGTCGACCGCCAGGACGCGGTCGCCGTCGTCACGATCGACAGGCAGGAGGCGCTCAACGCGCTCAACGTCGAGACCCTGACCGAGCTTCGCGACCGGCTGCGCGAGCTCGCCGAGGACGACGCCGCACACATTGTCGTCCTCACCGGCGCCGGCGACCGCGCCTTCGTCGCCGGGGCGGACATCAAGTACATGGCCGGTCTCGGCCCCGGCGAGGCGAAGGAGTGGGGAGGGCTCGGCCACGAAGCGGCCCGCCTGCTCGAGGAGATGCCCAAGCCGACGATCGCGGCGGTAAACGGCTTCGCGCTCGGCGGCGGGTGCGAGCTCGCGCTCGGCTGTGACCTTCGCTACGCCTCGAGCAGCGCGCGGCTCGGCCAGCCCGAGATCGACCTCGGCATCGTCCCCGGCTGGGGCGGCACGCAGCGGCTCGCGCGCATCTGCGGTCTCGGCGTCGCGAAAGAGCTGATCCTCACCGGCCGCCAGGTCGACGCCGAGGAGGCGCTGCGGATCGGGCTTGTGAACGCGATCGCCGATCCTGTCCTCGAGCACGCCCTCGAGGTCGCGCAGAAGCTCGCCACGAAGAGCCCGGTCGCGCTGCGCGTGGCGAAGAGGCTCCTCAACCTCTCGCCGGGGGCGCTCGAGCAGGAAGCGGAGGAGTTCGGCGACCTGTTCGCGAGTGAGGACGCGAAGGAGGGCCTCGCCGCGTTCGCCCAGAAGAGGGCGCCCCGCTTCGTCGGTCGCTGATTCGGGAGAGGAGTCCGCGCGCCCAGGTCGTAGTCCGCGCCGATGCGCGCGCGTCTCGTCCTTCCGGTGCTCCTCGCCGTCGTGGTCGCCATGGCCGCTGCTCCGGCTGCGCTTGCCTCCGGCCGGAATCCGCAGACGGCCGGCTTGCAGGTGGCGCTACGCGCTCAGGGTCTCTACCGCGGGCCGATCGACGCGATCGCCGGACCGAACACGGTCGCCGCCGTCCGCGCCTTCCAGCGGATCCACGGGCTACGCGTCACGGGCCTCGCCGACGCGCGCACGCGAAAGGCGCTCGGGCCGCTCGGACGTCCGCTCTTCGGCGCGCGGACGCTCCGGCGCGGAGCGTTCGGGTGGGACGTCGCGGTGCTCCAGTTCCTGCTCGCCCGGCAGGGGATCAGCGTCCCCGTGAACGCGTACTACGACGGTCCGACACTGCACGGCGTGCGAGTGATGCAGCGGCGGCTCCACGTACGCCGCGACGGAGTCGTCGGGCCGCACACGCTTACGGCGCTCGTCCGGCGCGAGCCCGTGCCGCTCGCGCGGCCCATCGTGGTCGTCGCGCACCACCACCGGCACCGATCGGTCCTCGCGCTGCACGTCGTCCGCTCGGGCGAATCGCTTTCGGTGCTCGCCAGGCGCTACCAGACGACGATCGGGAGGCTCGCGCGGCTCAACCACCTCGACCCGGCCAATGTGCTCCTGATCGGGACGCACCTCCGCATTCCCGTCTCCCGGCACGTCACCGCGAGCCGCGTCGCCTACCGCACGGCGAGCGTGGCCTCGGTCCGCGTTCTGCTCGACCGCTGGGCGGCGCATTACGGGGTCAGCGACCATCTCGTCCGCGCGCTCGCGTGGATGGAGTCCGGCTACAACAACGCGCTCGTGTCGTCCGTCGGAGCGCGCGGGATCATGCAGCTCCTGCCGACGACGTTCCGTTTCGCCGAGAGCGTCTTGATCGGACATCGCGTTCGCCACGACGCGAACGGAAACGTCCGCGCCGGCGTCGCCTATCTCGCGCACCTGCTTCACGACTTCCACGGCAACAAGCGGCTTGCGCTCGCTGGGTGGTACCAGGGCGAGCGCGCGGTCCGGCACCACGGCCTGTACAAGGTGAGCCGCACGTTCGTGGCGGACGTGCTCGCGCTCGAACAGCGCATGTGAGTCAGCCTCTTGGGCGGCGAGATTAGAGTCTCGCCGCGATGAGGATTGCCGTCTGCGTCAAGCACGTGCCCGAGGGGCCGAGTCGGATCGACCCGTCGACGAAGCGCCTCGACCGCTCCGGGGAGGGCGCGCTCAACCACTTCGACGCGAACGCCGTCGAAGAGGCGCTGCGCCTGAAGGGCGACTCCGACACCGAGGTCGTCGCGGTCTCGCTCGGGCCGCAGAAGGCGCTCGACTCGCTGCGCAAAGCGCTGGCGATGGGAGCCGACCGCGCAGTCCTCGTCTCCGACGACGGGGCCGCGGGCTCCGACCTCGTCGCGACGAGCCGGCTGCTCGCGGCGGCGCTCGAGCGGGAGGAGGCCGACCTCGTTCTCTTCGGCCAGCAGGCCTCCGACGCCGACGGGGCAGTCCTCTGGGCGGCCGTCGCGGAGCGGCTAGGCCGGCCGGTCGTCTCGCAGGCGATGGAGCTCGGGGTCGACGGCGGATCCGTCCGCGTGAAACGCCAGACCGAGTTCGGCTACGACACGCTCGAGGCGCCGCTGCCTGCGGTCGTCGCGGTCAGCGACGCGATCAACGAGCCGCGCTACCCGTCGCTCAAGGGAATCATGGGGGCGAAGAAGAAGCCGCAGGAGGTCCTGTCGCTCGCCGATCTCGGCGTCGATGCCGGCGAGGCGGGCGAGGCCGGCTCGCGGACGACGGTGCTCGCGCTCGGCGACCCGCCCACGCGCGGGGACGCGCGCAAGATAGAGGACGACGGCAACGCGGCCCAGGCAATCGTCGACTTTCTCGTCGAAAAGAGGCTCGTCTAATGGCGACCCTCGTCTTCCTCGAGCACCACGGGAACGAACTGCAGAAGGGCTCGCTCGGCGTCCTCGCGAAGGCGGCCTCGCTCGGCGACGGCGACGTCGCAGCCGTCATCGCAGGGGAGGGAGTCAAGGCGCTCGCCGCCGAGGCCGGGAAGTTCGGCGCGGCGAAGGTCTGGGTCTGCGAGGACGCCGAGGTCGCGCAGCCGCTGCCGCAGCCGCGCGTCGACGTCCTCGCGCAGGTGGTCGAGGAGGGCGGCTACGACACCGTCCTCTTCGCCAACTCCGTCCTCGCCGCCGACGTCGCCGCCGGTCTCGCGGCCCGGCTCGACGCGGGCCTCAACTGGGACCTCGTCGACGTCGAGCTGCGCGACGGCGAGCCCGTCGGCAAGCGGCCCGCGCTGCAGGACTCGGTCTACGCCGACGTCGGCTGGAGCGGCTCGCCGCGGCTCGCGCTCTTCCGGGCCGGCTCGTTCGACGCGACGCCGGCCGGCGGCGGGGAGCCCGAGATCGCGGACGTCTCGACCTCCTATGCGGATTACTCGACGTCCGTCAGGCTCGTTGCCCAGGACGCGGAGGAGTCGAGCGGCCCCTCCATCGAGGACGCAGACGTGATCGTCGCGGGCGGCCGCGGCCTCGGCTCTCCCGACAACTTCACGCTCGCCGAGGAGCTCGCGAAGGCGCTCGGCGGCGCGGTCGGAGCGACCCGCGCGGTCGTCGACGCCGGTTGGTACCCCTACTCGGCCCAGATCGGCCAGACCGGCAAGACCGTCACGCCGAAGCTCTACGTTGCGCTCGGCATCTCGGGCGCGATCCAGCACAAGGTCGGGATGCAGAGCTCCGGCACGATCGTCGCGATCAACAAGGACGCGAACGCGCCGATCTTCGAGTTCAGCGACCTCGGCGTCGTCGGCGACGTGCACGAGATCGTGCCGAAGCTGACCGAGCTGATCCGTCAGCGCCGCGGATGAGCCGCCCGAGCAACTTCCCGCCGCCGTTCTCGACGGCCGACTACGTCGCCGAGCCGACCGATCCGGCGGACGAGCGGATCGAGGTCGGCGTGCTCATCGTCGGCGCAGGCCCGGCCGGCCTCGCCTGCGCGATCCGGCTCGGCCAGCTGCTCGAGGAGCACCCCGACGTGGCGGAGCGGCTCGGCGACGTGCCCGTGGCGGTGCTCGAGAAGGGCAAGCAGCCCGGCTCGCACCTTCTTTCGGGCGCAGTGGTCGACCCCAGAGCGCTCCGCCGTCTCTTCGGGAATCGCCTGCGGATGGAGGACCTCCCGTCCTTCGGCCCCGTCCCCGGGGAATCCGTCTACGTCCTCACTCGCCACGCCGCGCTCCCGATCCCGCCGCCGCCGCCGATGCGGAACCACGGCAACTGGATCTTCTCGCTCTCGCAGCTCGGCCGCTTCCTCGCCGAGCGGGCGGAGGAGGGCGGCGCGATGATCCTCCCCGAGACCGCGGCGCAGAGGCTCCTCGTCTCGCACGGACGTGTCGTCGGCGTCCGCACCGGCGACAAGGGCCGCGGACGGGAAGGCGGCGAGCTCGGCAACTTCGAGGCCGGCTCCGACCTCGTCGCGAAGGTCACGGTGCTCGCCGAGGGAACCCAGGGGCACCTCACCGGCGTGGCGCTCGACCGCTTCGGCCTGCGAGGCGACGACCCGCAGGTCTGGGAGCTGGGCGTGAAAGAAGTCTGGAAAGTCGCGAAGCCTCTCGACCGCGTCATCCACACGATGGGCTGGCCGCTTCGTCCCGGCAAGCGCTATCGCGAGTTCGGCGGTTCGTTCATCTACCCGATGGGCGAGGACATGGTCACGATCGGCCTCGTCGTCGGGCTCGACTACCGGGACGCGTCGCTGTCGGTGCACGATCTGCTGCAGGAGTTGAAGACGCACCCGAAGATCCGGCGGATCCTCGCCGGCGGCGAACGTGTGCAGTGGGGCGCGAAGACGATCCCGAGTGGCGGCTTCCACGCGCTGCCGCGGCGGCTGCACGCGCCGGGCCTGCTCCTCTGCGGCGACGGCGCCGGCATGGTCAACATCCCGCGTCTCAAGGGCGTCCACTACGCGATCGAGTCGGGACGGCTGGCCGCCGAGGCGGCGTTCCGCGCGCTGCAGCGCGGCGAGACGCCCGCCAGCGCGCTCTCGTCCTATGACGACGCGGTGCGCGACAGCTTCATCTGGCGCGACCTGCACGAGGTGCGGAACATGCGCCAGGTCTTCGGGCACGGTTTCTTCGTCGGCGGGGCGCTGGCGAGCGCGATGACAGCCTCGAAGGGACGGGTCGAGCTGGGGAAGCTGCCGGCGGAGCCGGACGCCGACCAGCCGCTCCTCGTCACCGATCGCGACGCGAGCTATCCAGCCGCCGATGGGCAGCTCACCTTCGACAAGCTCTCGTCGGTCTTCGCCTCGGGCAACAAGACGCGCGACGACCAGCCGAACCACATCCGGATCGAGCGGCGCGTGCCACGGGAGGTTGCGGAGCTGTGGGCGCACATGTGCCCGGCGCAGGTGTACGAGGTCGGAGCGGAGGAGGGCGACGGCACCGTCATGGTCGACGTCGCCCCCTCGAACTGTGTCCAGTGCGGCGCGATCACGGCGAAGGGCGGACGGCTCACGCCGCCCGAGGGCGGGTCGGGGCCGGAGTACACGTTGACCTGATTTACAGGGGCTTTACCTCGAATAGCGGAGCTGGGCCTGACAATGCGTCCAAT
>DAIMGZ010000088.1:969-7261 GCA_036723535.1 Gaiellaceae bacterium | reverse complement strand
TCGATCAGGATCGCGTCGCCCTGGCCGCCGCCGGAGCAGATCGCGGCGAGGCCGAGCCCGCCGCCGTTGCGGCGCAACTCGTGCACCATCGTGCCGAGGATCCGGCCGCCGCTCGCGCCGATCGGATGCCCGAGCGCAACCGCGCCACCGTTGACGTTCGCCGTCTCGGGGTCGGCGCCGAGCATCGCAAGCGAGTTGAGCGCGACAGAACAGAACGCCTCGTTCACCTCGACGCGCTCCACGTCCTCGATCGACTTCCCCGCCTTCTCGAGCGCCTGCTTCCCGGCGTTCGCAGGCGTGCGCGCGAGCCACGCGAACTCGTCCGCGACGTAGCCCTGCGACACGATGGTCGCGAGCGGCTCGAGCCCGCGGCGCTGCGCGAACTCTTCCGAGCACACGACGACGCACGAGGCGCCGTCGTTGACGCCGGGCGCGTTGCCCGCCGTCACCGTGCCCTCGGGATCCATTGCCGGCTTGAGGCCGGCAAGCCTCTCGAGCGACGTATCGCGCCGCACCGACTCGTCCGCCGCCACCTCGCCGACCGGGACGATCTCGTCGTCGAAGCGGCCCGCGTCCTGGGCAGCGGCGGCCCGCTCGTGCGAGCGGAACGCCCACGCGTCCTGATCCTCGCGCGAGATCCCGAGCTCGCGCGCGACCTTCGCCGCCTGCTGCACCATGTGGAGCTCGTCGAACGTCGAGCGCAGCCCGTCCCAGATCATCAGGTCGACGAGCGTCCCGTCGCCCATCCGGTAGCCCTTGCGCGCCTTCGGAAGCGCGTACGGCGCGTTCGTCATCGACTCCATGCCGCCGGTGACGACGAGCTCGACGTCGCCGGCACGGATCATTGAGTCCGCGATCTCCACCGCGCGGATCGAGGAAGCGCAGACCTTGTTCACCGTGTCCGACGGGACGTCGATCGGGATCCCCGCCCCGATCGCCGCCTGCCGCGCCGGGGCCTGCCCGGCGCCCGCCTGGAGCACTTGGCCCATGATCACGTAGTCGACCTCGCGCCCCTCGAGGCCGACACGCTCGAGGCCGGCGCGGATCGCGATCCCGCCGAGCTCGGTCGCGGGGTGCGCGGCGAGACCGCCGTTCAGCTTCCCGAACGGCGTCCGGACGGCGGAGACGATGACGGAGCGGCTCACGCTCCCAAGTTAGCCCGCGAAGCTCAGTCCAGGCTCGAGCGTCAGCGCGAATGCGACGATCACCCGCACCGCCTGCTCGACGTCGCCGAGGTCGACGGTCTCGATCGGCGAGTGCATGTAGCGGAGCGGGATGGAGACGAGGCCCGTCGGCACGCCGCGGCGGCTGAGATAGACGGCGTCGGCGTCCGTCCAGGTGTTGCCCCGGGTGACCTCGACCGTGAACGGGATCCCCTCTGCCTCGGCCGTCTCGTGCAGGCGCTCGAAGACGTCTGGATGGAGCGTCGGCCCCCGCGTCAGTGTCGCGCCGCTGCCGAGGACGATCTTGCCCTCGTCGTCGTGGTCGCCGCCGCGGATGTCGGTCGCGCGTGTGACGTCGATCGCGATCGCGACGTCCGGCTCGGTGGCGAATGCTGTGGTGCGCGACCCTGCGAAGTCGCCCACTTCCTCCTGCACCGCGGCCACGGCGATCACGTCACCGGGACCTCCGCCGCGCTCGGCGATCCTGCGCGCCGCTTCGAGCGCCACGTAGCAGCCGATCCGGTTGTCGAAAGAACGCGAGGCCATGCGGTCGCCATGCAGCGCGAGCGGCGCCCCGTGCCAGACGACGGCGTCACCGGGGCGAATGAGCTCCCGCAGCTCCTCGCCGTCCTTCGCCCCCAGGTCGAGGAAGAGGTCGTCGTAGTCGAGCGGCTTCCGGTCTTCGCCCCGCTTCCGCTTCTGGTACCGGGAAGCGACGACGCCGGGCACGACGCCGCTGCGAGCCAGAACGTCGACGCGCTGGCCGAGCATCACGTGCGGATCGAAGCCGCCGAGCGGCCGCACGGCCGCGAGGCCGTCGTCGCCGAGGTGCGTGACGACCGCCCCGATCTCGTCGATATGGCCGACGAGCGCGAGCGACGGCCCTCCGGCCGTGCCCGGCACGCGCACCCACGAGCTGCCGAGAACGTCGGACGAGACCTCGCCGACGGGCGCGGCCGCCTCCCGCCAAACCGCGGCCGCGGCGCGCTCCTGCCCGGAGGGACCGGCCGTCGTCAGGAGGCGCTCGAGTAGTTCCGGGACGGCCACAGCCGGGCGACTCTACCTGCGCTTCTTTGGGAGGTTCCGCGCTAGCGTCCGGGCGTGAAACTCCGGACCCTTCCCGACAGCTACGCCGTGGTCCGCCTCCACCCCGGCTCGGAGCTGCCGGAGTGGGTCGACAAGGGGCCGTTCCGCTCCGTCACGCGCACCGACAACGAGGTCTCCGTCGTCTGCCGCGACCACGACGTGCCCGAGGGCGAAAGCGTCGACCGAGGCTGGACCGTGCTCGAGGTGATGGGGCCGCTCGACTTCTCGCTCAGCGGCGTCGTCGCGTCGCTCGTCGTGCCGCTCGCCGAAGCCGCGCTGCCGATCTTCGTCATCTCCACGTTCGAGTCGGACTACGTCCTCATCCGCTCGTCAGACCTCGCGCGCGCCGCCGACGCCCTCGAGGAGGCCGGTCACGTGTTCGCCGCTTGACGCTGCAGAAGGCCCCGCCTACGCTGCGCCCCATGACTTCCGTCCGCACCCAGTGGGCCTGGCGCACCGAGCGAGGCGGGAGCCTGCGCGCACGCTGAACGTGCCACAGCCCGTCCGCTCGACCCGGCTCCGCGAGGAGCCTTTTTCATGTCCGAAATCGAGATCCCAGCCGACCTCCTGACGCCGCTCGGGGCGTACCTCCGCCTGCGGGAAGGCGCGGGCGGCGCGTTCCTGCTCGAGTCGGTCGAGCGCGGGCGGCTCGGCCGGTACAGCTTCGTCGGCGCGGGCTCCCGGCTCGTGTCGTTCGAAGAAGCGGAAGGGCTCGGCGAGCCGGTCGTCGGCTACCTCGGGTACGACGCCGTCGCGACGTTCGAGCCGACGGTGCCGCTACCTGAGGAAGGGCCTGACGTGCCGGAGAGCCTCTTCCTCGTTCCGGACGTCCTGCTGCGCTTCGACCATGCGCGCGGAATCGCCGAGCTGCTGCGCGGCGAAGCGGCCACGCTCGCCGGCCCGTCCCCGCCGCTGCCAACCGGCTCGACGCCGCGAGGGCCGCTCGAGCGCGAGCCGTCCCGCGAGGAGCACCTGCGGCGCGTGGAGCGCGCGCAGGAGCACATCCGCGAAGGCGACGTGTTCCAGGTCGTGGTCGCGCAGCGGGCGACGCGCCCGACCTCGGCCTCGGCGGTGGAGCTCTACCGGGCGCTGCGCCGGGTCAACCCCTCGCCGTACCTCTTTCTCCTCGAGCTCGGCGACCTGGCACTGGTCGGTAGCTCGCCGGAGACCGTCGTCAAGTGCAGCGGCCGCCGCGCCGAGCTGAACCCGATCGCGGGCTCGATCGCTCCCGGCGAGGGCGACGCGGCGTCGCTCCTCGAGTCGGAGAAGGACCGCGCGGAGCACACCATGCTCGTCGACCTCGGCCGTAACGACCTCTCGCGCGTCTGCGTGCCCGGCTCCGTGCGGGTCGAGCGCTTCATGGAGCCCGAGCGGTACTCGCACATCACGCACCTCGTCTCGGAGGTCGTAGGGGAGTTGCGGGACGTGGTCACGCCGTTCGGGCTCCTGCGCGCATGCTTCCCCGCCGGCACCGTCTCGGGCGCCCCGAAGGTGCGCGCGATGCAGATCATCTCGGAGCTCGAGCGCTACCGCCGCGGGATCTACGCGGGCGCCGTCGGCTACTGCTTGCCGCACGAGGGCGAGCTCGACACGTGCATCGCGATCCGGACGCTGTGGCTGCGCGACGGCGTCGCGCACCTGCAGGCCGGAGGCGGAATCGTGGCCGACTCCGATCCCGCGGCGGAGCACGAGGAGTGCCTGGCGAAGCTGCGCGCGCTCGAAGCCGCGATCGAGCTGGCAGAGTCGGAGCAGGACGCCGCGCCGTGATACTCCTGATCGACAACTACGACAGCTTCACGTACAACCTCGCGCACCTCTTCGGAGCGCTCGGAGCGGAGGTCGTCGTGGACCGGAACGACGAGCTCGACGCCGACGAGGCGGAGCGGCTCGCGCCCTCCCACCTCGTCGTCTCGCCAGGCCCCGGACGCCCGGCCGCCGCGGGTGCGACCCCAGCGATCATCGAGCGGCTGCTGCCGACGACGCCGATGCTCGGCGTCTGCCTCGGCCACCAGGCGCTCGTCGAGGTCTGCGGCGGCGAGGTCGGCTACGCGCGCGAGCTCGTGCACGGGAAGGCGAGCCCGGTCCGCCACGACGGGCGCGGGCTCTTCGAGGGACTGCCCGATCCGTTCGAGGCCGGGCGCTACCACTCGCTCGCCGCGACGCGGTTGCCGAACGTGCTCGAGCCGACCGCGTTCGCGGAGGACGGCGAGGTGATGGCAGTGCGGCATCGCGAGCTGCCCGCGGTCGGCGTCCAGTTCCATCCCGAGTCCGTGCTGACGCCCGACGGGCCGGCGCTCGCGCGCAACTTCCTCGAGGGACGCTTGTGATCCAGCAGGCGCTCGCACGGCTGTTGGACGGCCACGACCTCACCTGCGACGAGGCCCGCGGGACGATGGCCGTGATCATGGCGGGCGAGGCGACGGACGCGCAGATCGCCGGCTTCCTCGTCGCCCTGCGCGCGAAGGGCGAGACGGCCGAGGAGATCGCCGGCTGCGCCGAGGCGATGCGCGAGCACGTCCTCCGCGTCAGCCCGGCGCGCACCGACCTCGTCGACGTCGTCGGCACCGGCGGCGACGGCGCGAACACCTACAACATCTCGACGGCCGCGGCGCTCGTGGCTGCAGCCGCGGGAGCGGCCGTCGCGAAGCACGGCAACCGTGCAGCCTCGTCGCAGACCGGCGCGGCGGACGTGCTCGAGGCGCTCGGCTTCGAGCTCGAGCTGCCACCTGAACGGATCGAGCGCTCGATCGACGAGCTCGGGTTCGGCTTCCTCTTCGCGCAGGCGCACCATCCCGCCATGCGACATGCGGCGCCTGTCCGTCGCGAGCTCGCGACGCGTACCGTCTTCAACGTGCTCGGGCCGCTCACGAACCCGGCGGGAGCGCGCGCCCTCATGCTCGGCGTCTACTCGCCCGAGCTCGCGCGGACGCTTGCCGACGCCCTCGTGCGCCTCGAGACGACACGGGCGTACGTCGTGCACGGCGCCGGCGGCATCGACGAGCTCTCTCCGTGCGGGCCCAACCTCGTCTGCGAGGTGGACGACGGACAGGTCCGCGAGTACGAGCTCGACCCGCTCGAGCTCGGCATCGAGCGCTGCGACCCCGAGGAGCTGCGCGGCGGCGACCCGCAGGCGAACGCGGCCGCTCTGCGCGCGGTGCTCGCCGGCACGGACGGCGGCCACCGCTCCGCCGTGATCCTCAACGCGGCCGGCGGAATCGCCGCGGCGGGCCACGCCGAGGACCTCCGCGAGGGGATCGCACAGGCGCGCGAGGCGATCGACTCGGGCGCGGCGGCTGCGCGGCTCGACGAGCTCGTGGAGTTCTCCCGGCAATGAGGTTCGGCGAAGCCCTCGCACAGCCCGGCTTCGGCGCGGTCGCCGAGTTCAAGCGGCGCTCGCCGTCGGCCGGCGACATCCGCCCCGGGGCGCTGGTGGAGGACGTCCTGCCGGCCTACGTGGCGGGTGGAGCGCGCGCAGTGTCGGTCCTCGTCGACGCCGCGTTCGCCGGCTCGCTCGACGACCTGCGCGCGGCGCGGGAAACGACCGAGTTGCCGCTGCTCGCGAAGGGCTTCTTCTCGACGGAGGAGCACCTGCGCGAGGTGCGGCAGGCCGGCGCCGACGCAGCGCTCCTCATCCTCCGCGACCTCGACGACGCGACAGCGGCGCGGCTCATCTCCGCCGCCGACGAGCTAGGCCTCGACACGCTCGTGGAGGCCCACGACGAAGACGAGCTCGAGCGCGCGACACGCCTCGACGCCCGCGTCATCGGAGTCAACGCGCGCGATCTCGGCACCTTCCGCATCGACCGCGGAGCACAGCTGAAGCTCGTGGCGAGGGCCCCTCGCGACCGGCTCGTCGTTGCGGAGAGCGCGATCCACACGCGCGCACAGGCGGCCGCGGCCGAGCTCGCCGGCGCCGACGCCGTCCTGGTCGGCACGTCGCTGATGCAGGCGGCGGAGCCGGTCGCGAAGCTGCGCGAGCTGCTGTCGCGGCCGCTCGTCAAGGTGTGCGGCCTGACGCGGCAGGAGGACGTCGACGCCGCGGT
>DAIMGZ010000088.1:0-959 GCA_036723535.1 Gaiellaceae bacterium | reverse complement strand
GCGCCGACCTGCTCGGCTTCGTCCTCGCCGAGAAGTCGCCGCGCCGGGCGCCGGCCGTGCTCGACGTGCCCGAGACGGCACTGTCAGTCGCCGTCCTCGTCGGCGAGGAAGCGGAGACCGGCGCCGATCTCGTCCAGCTCTACCCCGACGACGGCGGCACGGTCCGCGGCCGCGATGCCGTCCTGCTGCGGGACGGCGAGGAGGTTGCGCGCGTGCTCGACCTGCCGTGGCAGGGAGACGATCCGGAGCACTGGCGGAAGGCGGCGCGAGCCGAAGGCCGGGTGATGCTCGCCGGCGGCCTGGGTCCGGAGAACGTCCGCGAGGCGATCGCAGCCGTCGAGCCGTGGGCCGTCGACGCGTCGTCGTCGCTCGAGCGGGAGCCGGGGATCAAGGACCACGCCCGTGTGCGTGCGTACGTCGAGGCCGCCCGCGGATGAGCGACTACGGGGATTACGGGGGCCGTTACGTCCCCGAGACGCTGATCCCGGCGCTCGACGAGCTCGAGCGCGGCTGGCGTGAGGCGCTCGCCGACGACGCGTTCCGCGCCGAGCTCCATCACCTCCTCACGACGTACGCCGGACGGCCGACGCCGCTCACGCTCGCCGAGCGCTTCGCGCCGGGCAAGCGCCTCTACCTCAAGCGAGAGGACCTCCTCCACACCGGCGCGCACAAGCTCAACAACGCGCTCGGCCAGGCGGTGCTCGCGCGGCGGCTGGGCAAGCGGCGGATCGTCGCCGAGACGGGCGCCGGACAGCACGGCGTCGCGACCGCGACGGTCTGCGCGCGCTTCGGCTTCGAGTGCGTCGTCTACATGGGCGAGGAGGACATGCGCCGGCAGCGGCCCAACGTCGAGCGGATGGGACTGCTCGGCGCGGAGGTGCGCCCCGTCGACTTCGGCACGCGAACGCTGAAGGAGGCGACGAGCGAGGCGATCCGCGACTGGATCACGAACGTCGAGA
>DAIMGZ010000087.1:7102-7263 GCA_036723535.1 Gaiellaceae bacterium | reverse complement strand
TACGACGCCGCCGAACTAGCGAGCGCGCACGCCGCAGGCCTGCGCGCTCGCGACGAAAGCACGGCTCGAACCTCGCGTCAGCCCTATGGGCTCTGCTGCACGAAGGGTCGGGGAGACCGCGCTCTCCCCGACCCGGAGTTCCTTTGTCCCCGGGCGAAGAG
>DAIMGZ010000087.1:0-7092 GCA_036723535.1 Gaiellaceae bacterium | reverse complement strand
GCGCAGCTCTTCGCCCGAAAGCTAGTGCGGAGCACCGCCAGAGACGTCGTTCGAGAACGCGATCACGAAGACGAGCAGGATGAGGGCGATCCCGACGACGGATACGCGCTCGTACACCTCGCGGGCGAGCGCGCGCCGGCGGACACCCTCGATGAGCGAGAAGAGGATGTGGCCGCCGTCGAGCGGCAGCAGAGGCAGGAGGTTGAGCAGCGCGAGCGACATGCTCACGTACGCGAGGATCTCGAGGTAGTACGTGGTTCCCTGCTCCAGCTCGGTGTGCGAGACCTTGACGATCCCGACCGGGCCTGAGAGGTGGCTGCGCCCGTGCTTTGAGAAGAGCGAGGCGATTCCGGTGGCGGTGTCGCTTACGACGTGCGACAGGTCCGAGGCCGCGGTACTGGCCGCCCTGCCGGTCGTATAGCTGACGACCTGTACCGCCGGCTGGAAGCCGAAGATCCAACGGTTCTGGCGGCGGATGGTCGCGCGTGGGCCGACGGTCACGCGGCGCCCGTGGCGAAGCACGCTGAGTGTGACCGGGGCGCCGTGGCTCGACCTGATGAGACGCGAGACCGCGGCGAACGTGCGGGTGGGCAGGCCGTCGACTGCGACGATCCGGTCGCCGGCCCGCAGGCCGGCGGAGGCCGCCGGGGTTCCAGCCTCGACCACGGCAACGGTGGCGGTGGCGCGCTGGGGCTGGGAAGGCCCGCCACTGACGGCGAAGACGGTGAAGAGGATCAGGAACGCGATGAGAGCGTTCGCGAGCGGCCCGGCGGCGATGACGGCGACGCGCTTCCACGTCGCAGCCCGCCAGTAGGCGTCGGGAGCCGTGCCCTCCTCCACCTCGCGCACCGCGCGCTGCGCAGACCGTCTCGCGCCGGGCGACAGCTGCGCGGCGTTCACCTCACGCTCGAGCTCCGGATACGCGCGGCGCGCGGCGGCGAAGTCCTCCTCCTCGAGGGCGCGCCGGACCGAACCGACGGACGCAGCAAGGCTCGGTTGCTCCCGCACGGCCGGCTCCACGAACACCTGCAGGTCGCGGGCGGCCGGCCGGTGCATGCCCGGGATCCGGACGAGACCGCCGAGCGGGATCATGCCGATCCCGTACTCGATGCCGTTGCGCCGGATCTTCACGAGCGCGGGCGGGAAGCCGACGTAGAAGCTCCGCGGGAGCATCCCCACCGCGAGAGCGACCGAGAAGTGTCCCAGCTCGTGGAGGAACACGAGCAGGACCAGGCCGCCGATGACTACGACCCAGGTCACGCGGCCGCCAGCGCTCCCTCGGCGAGCGACCGGGCGGCACGGTCGGCCTCCACGAGGTCGTCGAGGTCGCGAGCGGCATCGGTCTCGGCGGCGGCGAGGGTCTCCCCCACAACCTCGGAAATCGCGAGGAACGGCAGGCGGCCCGCGAGGAACGCGGCGACGGCGACCTCGTTCGCGGCGTTGTAGACGCACGGCGCGCTCCCGCCTGCTTCGCCCGCGGCACGGGCCAGCGAGAGCATCGGAAAGGTGTCCGTGTCCGGCAGCGAGAACTCGAGGGTCAGCGAGCCGAGGTCGAGTGGCGGCAGCGGCGTCGCCGCCCGCTCGGGATACGTGAGCGCGTACGAGATCGGCACGCGCATGTCCGGGTAGCCGAGATGCGCAAGCGCAGCGCCGTCGCGGAATCGGACGAGCGCATGGACGACCGAGGTCGGCTGGATCGCGACCTCGATCCGCTCGTACTCGACGCCGAAGAGGAAGTGCGCCTCGATCACCTCGAGTCCTTTGTTCGCAAGTGTTGCCGAGTCCACAGTGATCTTCGGGCCCATGCGCCAAGTCGGATGTGCGAGCGCCTGCTCGGGCGTGACGTCCTCGAGCTCGAAGCGCGAGCGGCCGCGGAAGGGACCGCCGGAACCGGTGAGAACGAGCGTGTCGATCTGTTCCGGCTCACGTCCCTCGAGGCACTGGAAAAGCGCCGAGTGCTCACTGTCGACCGGCAGGATCCGCCCGCGGCCTCGCTCACGCGCGGTGAGCGCGAGCTCCCCGGCTGCGACGAGGCTCTCCTTGTTCGCCAGCGCGAGGTCGACGCCGTGCTCGAGCGCCCAGAGGGTCGCGTGGACGCCCGCGAAGCCGACGACGGCGTTGAGGACGACGTCCGGCTGCGCGCGCTCGAGGAGCTCGGTCAGGTCGCCCCCGACCTCCTTCAGAGGCGCGTCGACGTCGTCGAGCGGCGTCGAGCCGGACGCGGCTGCGCAGAGCTCGAGCTCGGGATGGGCCTCGACGATCTCGATCGCCTGGCGGCCGATCGACCCCGTGGCTCCGAGCAGCGCGACGCGCTTCACCGGGTCAGTCTACGAGCTTCTAACGGGATGACGACGCGCCGACTGGGCGCGCTGGGCGAGTGCGGTGCTAGGACGCAGGGAGCGTGAATAGCAGCGCTATTCGCGCGACTGAGGACGACGCAGCGCGCCGCACAGCGCGTTCAGGCGGCCCGTCCTTCATTGCGTTAGGAGCTCTGGGGAGTTAGGAGTAGCCGAAGGCAAGGACGAGGAAGTAGGCGGCGGGCGCGGCGAACAGGAGCGCGTCGATCCGGTCGAGCACTCCGCCGTGTCCGCCGAGGAGTCGTCCGGTGTCCTTCACCTCGAGATCCCGCTTCAGCGCCGACTCGAACAGGTCTCCAAGGACCGCCGCCGTCACGACGACGACCCCGAGCATGATCGCCTCCCAGACGCTCAGATAGCGATCGCGTGCGTCGTAGAGCGCGATGAAAGAAACGAAGATGCCCGCCAGCGCGCCGGCGGCCAACCCCTCCCACGTCTTCTTCGGCGACAGGCGCGGTGCAAGGCGGTGGCGACCGGCGGTGCGGCCCGTCAGGTACGCGAGCGTGTCGGCCGAGAACACGGCTAGGACGACGGTGAGCGCGATCAACCGCCCTTCGGTGTGCATCTGGCGCAGCACGAGGACGAAGCCCAGCCCCAGCCCGATCCAGGCGGAGCCGAACACCGTCGAGCCGAGCGCGGCCGTGGTCGCCACCCGCGTGCTCGCGAGCGCGTGCAGGACGAAGCCGAGTGCGAAGGTCGCGAGGAAGCCGGCGAGCAGCCACACGAGACCGCCGGTGCGTGCGCCGAAGAGTGCGAGGAGCACACCACCGTAGACCGCCGGCGCGAGCGGGCGCAGCGGCCGTGCCGTCGTGACGAACTCGTGCACGCCGATGCACGCGGCAACGGCGACGAGCGCGAACAGCCACCAGCCGCCGAGCCAGAGCATGCCGAGCACGAGCGGCAGGCCGACCGCCGCGACCAGCAGGCGGGAGACAAAATTAGTCATCGCCCGCCGAATCTACGGCGCCGGCGCGCGTACTCCTCGATCGCGGTCCGGAGCTCCTCCGGCCCGAAGTCGGGCCAGAGGGTGTCGGTGAAGACGTACTCGGCGTACGCGGACTGCCAGAGGAGGAAGTTCGAGATGCGCCGCTCGCCGGAGGTGCGGATCACGAGGTCGGGATCCGGCATCTCGGGCTCGTAGAGGCAGGCGGCGAGCGCGGCCTCGTCGACGTCGTTGGGCTCAGTGCCGCTCTCGAGCAGCCGGCGAGCCGCATCGACGAGCTCCGCGCGGCCGCCATAGTCGAAGGCGATCCAGAGCTGCAGCTTCGACTTGTCCGCCGTCGCCGCCTCGAGGTCGGCCATCTTCTCGCGCAGCCAGTCCGGGGCCCGGTCGCGACGGCCGACGAACCGGCACCGGACGCCCTGCGCGGCGAGGTCTTCGAGCTCCCGCTCGATCGTCTCGCCGAAGATCTCCATCAGAGCGGCCACCTCGTCGGCAGGGCGGGTCCAGTTCTCGGTCGAGAAGGCGTAGACCGCGAGGGATTCGATGCCGAGATCGATCGCCGTCTCGACGACCGGCCGCAGCGCTCGCGAGCCGGCCCGATGTCCGTCCGCGACCGAGACGCCGTGCTCCACTGCCCAGCGCCCGCTCCCGTCCATGATGATCGCGACCGCGTGTGCGACTTCGGGGAGGTGCTCCTCGGGGGTGACGTCGGTGCCGGGCACGGAAGCCACCCGGCTAGACCTCCATCACTTCCGCCTCTTTGTGCTTCAGGAGCTCGTCGATCTGCTTCGTGTGCTCGTCCGTCAGCTCCTGGACACGACCCTCGGCCCGGTGCTCCTCGTCGGCGCCGACCTCGCCGCGGTCGACGAGCTCCTTGAGATGCTTCATCGCGTCGCGCCGGATCTCGCGCACGGCGACCCTGTGCTCCTCGGCCATGTTGCGCACGACCTTGACGAGCTCCTTCCGCCGCTCCTCGGTCAGTTGTGGGATCGGCAGCCGGATCAGCTTGCCGTCGTTCGACGGCGTCAGGCCGAGGTCCGACTCCTGGATCGCCTTCTCGATCGCCTTGATCGAGCTCGGGTCGAACGGCTGCACCGTGAGCATGCGCGGCTCGGGGACGTTGATCGTCGAGAGCTGGCGCAGCTGCGTCTGCGTCCCGTAGTAGTCGACCTCGATCCGGTCGAGGAGCGAGGCGGAGGCGCGCCCCGTGCGGACGGTCGAGAACTCCGCCCGCCCATGCTCGACCGACTTCACCATGCGTTCGCCGGCGGTCTTGATCAGCTCTTCTGCAGTCGCCATCAGTTCTCCTCCCTGTCCTGCGTCGCGATGATCGTCCCGACCTCCTCGCCGGCCACGACGCGCGCGACGTTGCCCTCGGCGAGCTCGAAGACGTGGATCGTGAGGCGGTTGTCCATGCAGAGCGAGAGGGCGGTCGTGTCCATCACCTTGAGGCCGCGCTCGATCGCATCCAGGTGCGTGAGCCGCGGCAGGAACTCGGCGTCCGAGACTTGCCGCGGGTCGCCGTCGTACACGCCCTTGACGCCGTGCTTCGCCATGAGGATCGCGTCGGCGCCCGTCTCGAGCGCCCGCAGCGCCGCCGCCGTGTCGGTCGTGAAGAACGGATTCCCGGTGCCGGCTGCGAAGATCACGACTCGGCCCTTCTCGAGGTGCCGGATTGCGCGCCGCCGGATGTACGGCTCCGCAACCTCGGACACCGAGAGCGCCGACATGACGCGCGTGTCGGCTCCTTCCCGCTCGAGCGCGTCCTGCAGCGCGAGCGCGTTGAGGAGCGTCGCGAGCATCCCGGCGTAGTCGGCGGTCGCGCGGTCCATCCCGCTCTCCGCCACCGCCGCGAGGCCGCGATAGAAGTTCCCGCCGCCGACGACGAGCCCGACGTCGACGCCCTCGCTGCGGATGCCCGCAACCTCCTTCGCGAGCGCCTGCGTCACGGCGTGATCGATGCCGAAGTCGCGCTCGCCCATGAGCGCCTCTCCGGAGAGCTTGAGCAGCACCCGCCGGAAGGCCGGCGCGCGAGAGGGTGCTCCGCTCTCGGTCTCCGGCTGCGCCCTCATCCTGCCAGCGAGAAGCGCTGGAACTCGAGCACCTCGGCTCCCGCTTCGGCGAGGACCTGGCCGACGGTGAGCGAGCCGTCGTGGATCCACGGCTGGTCGGCGAGCACGCCGCCGCGTTCGGCGAAGAAGCGCTTGTCGAGCATCCCTGTCACGATCTTCTCACGCGCCTGCTCGGGCTTCGACTGGACCTCGTCCGAGTTGAGGTAGATCTCGCGCTCCGCCGTGAGCAGGTCCTCGGGGACGTCTTCGCGGCCGATCCAGCGCGGATCCGACCACGAGATGTGCATCGCGAGGTTCCGGGCGAGCTCGTCGGTGCCGCCGCGCAGGTGCGCGAGGACGCCGAGCTTGTTCGCCGGCGGGTGGACGTAGGCGGCGATGCGGCCGCCGTCGACGGCCTCGAAGCGGGCGGCCCCGGCGATCGCGATGTTCTCACCGAGCTTCCCGGAGAGCTCCGTCCGCTCTTGCTCGAGCTCCAAGACGGCGCCGACTCCCTCGGCCTCGACGAGGTCGAGTGCCTTCTTGCCGAACGCCTGGAACTCCTCGTTCTTCGAGACCGGCTCCGTCTCGCACCCGACCGCGACGATCGAGCCGCGGGAGCAGTCGTCGGCAATGCGGTAGCCGACGAGCCCCTCGGTCGTCGCGCGGTCTGCGCGCTTCGCGGCGTTGGCCATGCCCTTCTCGCGGAGTAGGACGACAGCCGCCTCCATGTCGCCGTTCGTGTCCTGCAGCGCGCGCTTGCAGTCCATCATTCCCGCACCCGTGCGCTCGCGCAGCTCGCGGACGAGCTGAGCCGAGATCTCGGCCGCCATCACGCCTCTGCTCCGCCACCGCCGCCGGAGGCGGCCGGATCTTCCGGCCGGGCGTCGCCGGCTTCCCCGGCGACGCTTCCAGCCTTCGTCGGGTCTCCCAATGCAGCGGCGGACCGCTTGGTCTCCTCCGCACCTTCCTTCGCCGGGTCCTCGCCGGTCGGGACCGGCACCGACTCGCCCTCCGTGACCGGCTCGATGGTCTCGCCCGCCGAGACGTTCTCGACGTCCCCTTCCGGCGCGCTCTCGGCAGGCGCCTCGTCGGGCTGCTGCTCGAACTCCTGCGGCGCGACCTTCTGCTTCCCGTCCGAGACCGCCTCGGCGAGCGCGTGCACGACGAGGTTGCACGAGCGGATCGCGTCGTCGTTCCCGGGGATCACGTAGTCGGCCTCGTCGGGGTCGCAGTTCGTGTCGACGAGCGCGACGACCGGGACGCCGAGCCGGCGCGCCTCGCGCACGGCGAGCGCCTCTTTCTTCAGATCGACGATCACCACTGCGTCGGGCTGGCGGCGCATGTCGGCGACGCCGCCGAGGTTCGCCTCGAGCTTTTCGAGCTCGCCCGCCATGGCGATGCGCTCCTTCGCGGGCAGGAGCTCGAGCTGGCCTTCGTCGCGCAGGCGCCGCATCTCGTGCAGCCGGTCGATGCGGTCGGCCATCGTGCGCCAGTTCGTCAGGAGCCCGCCAAGCCAGCGGTGGTTGACGTAGGGCATGCCGACGCGCTTGGCCTCTTGCTCGACCGCGTCCTGCGCCTGCTTCTTCGTGCCGACGAACAGGACGGTGCCACCGCGCTCGGCGATGTTGCGCAGGAACTGCTGCGCCTCGTCGAGCCGCTCCGACGTCTGCGTCAGGTCGATGATGTAGATGCCGCCGCGCTCGGCGAAGATGAAGCGGCGCATCTTCGGGTTCCAGCGTCG
>DAIMGZ010000086.1:0-7416 GCA_036723535.1 Gaiellaceae bacterium | reverse complement strand
CATGCGGCCGCGGAAGTACTTCTGCGCGACGATGTTCGTCGCGGTCTGCGACCAGAACTTCGGGAACTCGACGTCCTTCTGCTCGAAGGTCGGCCCATTCTTGCCGGGGATGAACGCGTTGCGGATCTCCCACTCGACCTCGTCGAACGGGTCGCGCCCTTCGATCGCGAAGAGGCGGCGGACCGCAAGGGTGGCGTCCTCGTCGACCACGTGGTTGACGAGCTCGTCGGGGTGGATCTTGACTGTGTGTTCTTGCTCTACGGACGCCATTTCTCTTCTTCCTCCGAACCTCGAATTCTAGTTTGCGGAGACCGTCTGCCGCGGTGGGCGCGGACCCCGATGGGCGAGCTTGGGAACCTTAGGGAGGGGACCTGACGGAGCCGCAAAAAACGGCTCCGAGCCGCGGTCCGTTACGGCTGAGCGCGTCGAGCCTGCACGCGCTTGACCACGAGCCCGGCGCCGCCTGCGGCGACGAGCAGGAGCGCGAGGCCGCCCAGGACGAGGAGCGGCACGGGAAGCGACGAGGCGCTGCCCGGGTTCAGCTTGTCGGCCACCTTCGCGATCCCCTTGCGCTGCTTCGCGTCCGTCGCCGACGGCCCCGAGCCGCCTTTGCCGCCTGTGCCCCCGGCGGCCGGCGGAATCAAGCTGTTCGGGCCGACGACGTGGCCGGCCTTCTTGGCCCGGGTCTTCGCGCTCTGCAGGGCGCGCAGGATGTCCTCGCGCGCGCTCGAGTAGGTCTGCACGTCGGATGGAAGGTGGTCGATCGCCTCCGTGTAGCAGTGGCTCGCGTACGTCTGGTCGATCCGGCCGTCGTACCAGTCGTTCAGGAGCGCCTTCCAGCAAGGCGTCGCCGCCGCAGCAGGGCGTGCCGCAGCGCCGAGGAGTGCCACCGAGAGGAGGGCGACGGCGAAGAGCGCCTTTGCGAATGAGGTCATGTGGCTGGAACGAGTGGAGATTGGCGGCGGATACTCGGGATGCTGCCGCACGACGCTACGACGTCGCTGTAAGGCTTTTGTGAGTGGTCGCGACACGTCGGCGGGGGATGGTAGCTTCGCCCGGGATGCGGGCGATCAGGGTACTGGCCGCGGTCGCTCCCCTCCTCCTCGTCGGTTGCGCGCTCTTCTTCGGCGGCGGGCCGAGCTACGGCGCGATCCCGTGGCTCGGTGCCGGCGCGCTGATCGTGATCGTCGCCCTGCTCGCGACACGCGGCGTGCCCGGCGGTTGGCCGGCGCTCGTGCCGCTCGCCCTGCTCGTCGCCTGGCTCGCGCTGTCGATCTCGTGGTCGGCTCTCCCGGACCGCTCGTGGGACTACGCGAACCGTGCGCTCGTCTACCTTCTCTTCGCAGCGCTCGGGCTCTGGCTCGCCGCTCGCACCCGTCAGCTCGCGCTTGGGCTGATGGCGGTCCTCGCCGCCTTGATCGTGTGGTCGCTCCTCGGCAAGGTGCTCCCCTTCCTCTACGACTACGGGCCGCCGGACGTGGGCCGCCTGCGCGGCCCGGTCGGGCTGTGGAACCAACTTGCGTTGCTCGCCGTCTTTGCACTGGTGCTCGCACTGTGGCGCCGGCGACTCGAGGGCGCTCTCCTCGCGTACGCCGCGACCATCGCACTGCTGCTCACGTACTCCCGCGGCGGCCTCGTCACGGGCGTGCTCGTCGTGGTCTCGTGGTTCGTGCTGGACGACGAGCGTTTCGAGAGCGCCCGCACCTTGCTCGCCGCGACGGTGCCCGCCGCCGCTGTCGTCGGGCTCGCGTTCGCGCTGCCGGGCGTGACCGGAGACGGACAGTCGTCGCACGTGCGCTGGCGGGACGGCCTGATCTTCGGGGCGCTCCTCGTCGTCGGAGCGATCGCGACCAGCTTGCTCAGGCGCGTGCCGCTCCCACGCGTGCCGCGATCCGCGCTGATCGCCGTCGGGGCCGCCGTTGTCGCCGTGCTCGTCGTCGTCGTGATCGTCAAGGGTGGTGGCTCGGGCGCGATCGGCAACGGCGGCGGCCGCCTCGCGAGCACGAGCTCGAACTTCAGGTTCACCTGGTGGAAGCAGGCCGTGCGCGGCTGGGAGCACCACAGGCTCGCCGGCACAGGCGCGGGCTCCTTCAACGTCACGAACCTCCGCTACCGCGACACGTACCTCGACTTCACGACCGAGCCGCACAACCTGCCCCTCCAGTTCCTGACCGAGGTCGGGGTAGTCGGCCTGCTTCTCTTCCTGCTCGCAGTCGCGGCGCTTCTGCGCCACGGTTGGCATCGTCCGCGAGGGCATCAGCTTGCGCTTGCGCTGCTACTGCCCGCCTATCTCGTGCACGGGCTCGTCGACGTGGATTGGGACTTCGCCGCCGTCTCCGTGCCCGCCTTCCTCGTCGCCGGCGCGCTCGTCGGCGGAGCGCCGCGGCGCAGCGTCTCGCTCTTCGCCGTGCTTGCCGCCGCCGGCGTGGCGCTGCTCGCGTGGGGCGTCCTGCTCCTGCCATGGCTCGGCGAGCGCTGGCAGAGCGAGTCGCTCGGAGCCTCACCGCCGGCTCGCGCCATCAAGCTCGCCGACCGGGCGCTCGCCGTGGATCCGTTCCTCGTCGAGCCCTACTGGGCGAAGGCGTTGGCCGCCGACGACCGGAACCAGCCGCAGCTCGCCTTCGCGTACTACGTCCAGGCCGTGCACAGGCAGCCGGCAAACGCCGAAACGTGGGCCGCAGCCGGCGAGTATGCGTTCGGGATCGGGTGCTATCAGACCGCGTACACGTATCTCGAGCGCTACACCGAGCTCAACCAGAAGGCGGCCCCGAGCGCGGGCGGCGACGACTACAACACGGCGCTCAAGCGGGTGAACGCGGGCAAGGGGCGTTGCTAGAGGCTCAGCGCGCGCCGAGCAGAACCGCGAGCTGGCCGCCGCGCAGCGCCGCCGGCTTCAGGCCGTCGAGCGGCCCGACGATCTTCACATGCAGGTCGTGCGCGAGGCGAAGCGCCTCGGCGCTGTAGCCGCGCCGGTACATGACCACGGTGTTGGCGTAGTCCTGACGTTTTGCGTTGCCGGTAGCGGGGATTCGGTAGCCGAGCGCCGAGAGCCGGTGCGCTTCGCCGGCCGCCGCGCCCGAGCGGCCGTTGCCGTTCAGGACGAACACACTCGTTTCGGTGCGGGTCAGCTTCGGCGGTGCGACTACGACCTTCCGCGGGGGCGTCACGTGCTTCGCGGGAGGCGCGAACGCAGCTGCGGCGGCGTGGCGCTGTACCGCATGCGAGAGCGGCTTCGCGAGGATCAGCACACCCGCGCCGAGGAGCAGGACGAGCTCGATCGCAGCGACGAGGCTCGCGACGAGCGTCGCCCTCCGCCAGGGGCGGATCAGGGCGTCGAGGGCTGGGAGCGGCGCATCCATGGCGCAGCCCGATTTCGCTACGCCGGTTGCGCTTCCTGCATCCAGGCCCACGTTCGGCGCAGGCCGTCCTCGAGCGTGACCTGCGCGCGCCACCCACGTTCGCGCTCGATGCGCGACACGTCGAGCACCGAACGCTGGATGTCGCCGAGCCGTGCGACTTCATGCCGGGGCTCCGCCGCGACTCCCGCGACCGCCGCGCACGCGCGGTGCAGCTCGGACACCGTCAGGCCGTTCCCCGTGCCGACGTTGAACGGGCCGCCGCCGGCGCCCGCCACCGTGAGCAGGGACTCGACGACGTCCGTGACGTAGACGAAGTCGCGGCTCTGGCTGCCGTCGCCGAAGATCAGCGTCTCCTCGCCGCGCGCGAGCCGCTCCAGGAAGATCGCCACGACGCCGCCCTCGAGGCCCGAGTCCTGCCGCGGCCCGTAGACGTTCGCGAAGCGGAGCGACACGTGCGAGGTGCCGTGGATCCGGTTCCAGCCGGCGAGGTATTCCTCGCCGCACTTCTTGGCGATCCCGTAGGGCGACTCCGGCAGAAAGGGCGTCTCTTCACTCGCCGGCTCGACGCATTCGCCGTACCCCGCGCCGCCGGACGACGCAAAGATCACTTGCGCCCCGGGCGCAGCCTGAAGGACGTTCACGGTCCCGACCACGTTCACCGCGGCGTCGTACTCCGGGCGCTTCATCGACGTCTGCACGTCGGCCTGGGCGGCCAGGTGGAAGATCACGTCGGCGGAGACGGCGAACGGTTCGCGGATGTCGTGCTCGAGCAGGGTCGCAGCCGGGCTCAGGTTCTCCCGCTTGCCGGAGGCGAAGTTGTCGACGACCGTGACCTCGTCCCCGCGGGCGAGCAGCGAATCCACCAGGTTCGACCCGATGAACCCTGCGCCCCCCGTCACGACCGCCTGCATGGAGGCCGTAGATTAGCCGTCGATGTTCGTGACCTTCGAAGGACTGGACGGCTCGGGGAAGAGCACCCAGGCGGAACTGCTCGCCGACTGGCTCCGCGCCGCGGGACGCACCGTGCTGACGACGCGCGAGCCGGGTGGCACTCCGGTCGGCGAAGCGGTGCGCGATCTTGTGCTGCATGGGGACGAGCTCTCGCCCTGGACAGAAGCAGCGCTCTTCGCGGCCGCGCGGGCCGAGCACGTCGAGCTTGCGATCCGGCCCGCGCTCGAACGTGGGGAGGACGTCGTCTGCGACCGCTATCTCGACTCGTCGGTCGCGTACCAGGGGATCGCCCGCGGGCTCGGCGAGGCGCGCGTGCTCGACCTCAATCTCGCAGTCACGCGCGGCCTGCTGCCCGACCGTACGTTCCTCGTGCTCGTCGACCCCGAGGAGGCGAGGCGCCGCGGTGGCGAGCACCGCGACCGGATCGAGCGCGAGACCGAGGAGTTCATGCGGCGCGCCGACGCAGCCTTCCGGTCGCTCGCGGCCTCGTATCCCGAGCGGATTGTCGCGCTCGACGGCCACCGTCCCGCCGAAGAGATCGCGGAGGAGATCCGTGAGCACGTTCGCCCGCTTCTCTGAGCATCCCGAAGCGGGGCGTCTGCTGGACGCCGCGCTCCGCGAAGGGCCCGCGCACGCTTACCTCTTCCACGGGCCGCCGGGAGTGGGGAAGCGCGAGGTCGCGCGCACGTTCGCCCGCTCGCTGCTCGGGACCGAGCGTGAGTTCCACCCCGACCTGTACGAGCTCGATGCCCTCGGCGAGATGATCCGCATCGATGCGATCCGCGAGCTCCGGCGCGACCTGCACATGCGCCCCTTCGAGGCCGACCGGCGCGTCTATCTGATCCAGCACGCGCACCTGTTGAACGCGGACGCTGCCGACGCGCTTCTGAAGGACCTGGAGGAGCCGCCCTCGTACGCGGTGATCGTGCTGATCGCCGACGACCTCGGGCCGCTTCCCGAGACCCTCCGCTCGCGTTGCCAGCTCATCCCGTTCGGGCGCCTGTCTGCCCGGGCGGTCGGCGAGCTCGTGGCCGCCCGAGCGCCGCTGCTCGACGAGGAGAGCCGCGCGACGCTCGTCCGGGTCGCGGCCGGCCGCCTCGATCGGCTCGAGCGGCTGCTCGACCCGAGCTCGGTCGAACGGCGCGACGTCCTGATCGAGCAGGCGCGCGCGGTCTACCGCGACCCGGGGTTCGAGCCTTCGGACGCCGCGGCGGCGCTCGTCGCGGGTGCGCAGGCGCGAGGGGCGGAGGCTCGCGACATCGAGGAGGCCCGGATCAAGGATCTCGACCTGACCGCCCGCGAGCTCGATCAGCGCCTGAAGCGCGCCGCGCGAGGTGCAGAGCGGGAGGAGTTGCTCGCCCAGCTCGAGGAGCTCGGTGCCTGGTACCGCGACCTCGTGGCTGTCGCGGTCGGCGCCGAGCAGGCTGCCATTCACCTCGACAAGCTGGACGCATTGCGCGAGGACGCGACGCGGGAGCGGCTCGTCGGGGCAGAACGGGCCGCCGAGGCCGTCCGCGAGACGTGGCGCCGGCTCGAGGAGTTCAACCTGGCCCCTCAGCTGGCGTTCGAGAGCCTCTTCATCCGGATCGCTCACGAATTGGGCCGCTGATGCTCGCAACCCGTCTCTGCCTGGTTTCACAGTCCCTCGCCGGAGGGATGGCGATCTCCGCCGTTCAGTCGATGAACACCGGGCGGCAGCAGATTAGGCGCCCCGGGCGGACGGCGCTTCCAGTCGAGGAAAGAGCATTCGTTGGTTGCAGTACCGTCCATAGGTCGCGCCGATCAGGTCACTCCTCGCCGGGGTGCACCGGAAGCCGACGCCACCCGCGATCTCTACGAGCGCTACGCGCGCCAGATCCACGCGTACTGCGCGCACCAGCTCGGCAACCGTGAGGAGGCCGAGGACGCAGTCCAGTCCACGTTCCTGAATGCGTTCCGCGGCCTGAAGCGCGGCGTCGACCCGGAGTTCGAGTCCGCGTGGCTTTACAAGATCGCCGAGAACGTCTGCCTGACCCGGCAGCGGTCGTCGTCCCGCCGGCGCCGGATCGAGTCGCCGGGCGACCTCGACGCGATCCAGGACATCCTTCCCTCGCACCAGCCCGATCGCGACGAGCTGATTCGCCTGCCTGAAGCGCTCGAGGAGATGCCCGAGCAGCAGCGGCGTGCGCTGCTCCTGCGCGAATGGCAAGGGCTCTCGTACAAGGAAATCGCGGCCGAGCTCGACCTTTCGCAGGCCGCCGTCGAGACGCTTCTCTTCCGTGCGCGCCGCTCGCTCGCGAGTGGGCTCACCGAGGAGCCGAAGGAGAAGAAGACCTGCGTCGCCCGGAAGCTCCGCGCAGGCAGCGACCTGGGCTCAGTCGTCGCGCTTCTCAAGACACTCATCTTCTCGGGCGGAGTGAAGGTGGCGGCAAGTGTGGCGGCCGTCGCAGCGACCTCGATGGTCGCGGCGACGCCCGCCATTCGCCACACACTCGAGCAGGCGGTGGCACCCAGCCACTCGCAGCAGCCGAAGCCGCACGCGGTCGTGCCGAAGGCGGCCGCTCGGTCGCTGAGCACGCCGGCCGGCCTCGCTTCGTCGCCGGTCTCCGCGCTGCACTCCTCGGCGAGCGGCGCGCTCGCGGCGCGCTCGTCGCTTCGGCTCGTCCGCCCGGTCGGCCCGAACGGGGGCGGGAACACACCCGTCACGCATGTCGGTTCTCCGTTCCAAGCACCGGCCGAAGGCGCTCCCGAGCCCACAGCGGTCGCACCCACCGAGGCGCCGGTTCCCGCCCCGGAGCCGGTCTCGACCCCGGCCACAGTGGCTCCCGTTGCGGCCCCGGCGGAGTCGCCGCGCGCCTCAGACTCCCCGGGCAAGTCGCCGTCGGGCGCGCCGAGCCAGGTGGGCAACGATGCGCCGCAGACCGACCCGGCCGTCCTCACACCCGACCGGTCGCATGCGCAGTCGACCACTGACAAGGCCGAGGTCAAGGCTGCGCGCGAGGTCGCCAAGGCGGACGCGAAGGCGGCCAATGGGAATGGCAATGGCAAGAGCAATGGCAACGGCAGGAGCCAGCGCGACATCGCGTCGGCTTCGCCGAGCGTCTCCGACCCGACCGCAGCGACCACC
>DAIMGZ010000085.1:0-7517 GCA_036723535.1 Gaiellaceae bacterium | reverse complement strand
CCACCCTGGGTGGGGGAGTGCTTGCGGCCGCGTCCGAAACGGCCACGGTCGGAGCGGACGTGCGTGAGTACCATCGCCGCTCGTGGAGCAGGCTCGGATCCGCAACTTCTCGATCATCGCGCACATCGACCACGGCAAGTCGACGCTCGCCGACCGCATCCTCGAGCTGACGGACGCCGTCTCCGCGCGCGAGATGCGCGAGCAGGTCCTCGACTCGATGGAGCTCGAGCGGGAACGCGGCATCACGATCAAGGCACAGGCGGTCCGCGTGGCCTGGAAGGGATACGAGCTCAACCTCATCGACACGCCCGGCCACGTCGACTTCACCTACGAGGTCTCGCGCTCGCTGCAGGCCTGCGAAGGAGCGCTCCTCGTCGTCGACGCCGCCCAGGGCATCGAGGCACAGACGCTTGCGAACGCCTATCTGGCGATCGAGAACGGGCTCGAGATCGTCCCGGTCGCGAACAAGATCGACCTTCCGGCCGCCGATCCGGACGGGACGGCAGCCGAGGTGGCCGATCTGCTCGGCGACGACCCGGCTCGCGTGCTGCGCATCTCGGCCAAGACCGGGGACGGCGTCGCCGGCGTCCTCGATGCGATCGTCGAGCGCGTGCCGCCGCCGGCCGGCGACCCGCAGTCCCCGGCGCGGGCGCTCGTCTTCGACTCCTCGTACGACCAGTACCGCGGCGTCGTCGCGTTCGTCCGGGTCGTCGACGGCTCCTTCTCCACCCGCGAGGCGCTGCGGACGATGGCCACCGGTACCCGCTTCGACGCGGAGGAGCTCGGTTTCTTCTCCCCGGCTATGACGCCCGTCGAGCGGCTGTCCGCGGGCGAAGTGGGCTACGTCGTGACGGGGCTGAAGGACCTTTCACGCCTGCGCGTCGGCGACACCCTGACGTCGGTCGCGCAGCCGGCCGCAGGGGCCTTGCCCGGTTACAAGGACGTCAAGCCGATGGTCTTCGCCGGGCTCTTCCCGACCGACTCGGACGACTACCCGGAGCTCCGCGACGCGCTCGAGCGGCTCAAGCTCAACGACGCGGCCCTCTTCTATGAGCCGGAGACTTCTCAGGCGCTCGGCTTTGGCTTTCGCTCCGGCTTCCTCGGTCTCCTCCACATGGAGATCGTCCGCGAGCGGCTCGAGCGCGAGTTCGACCTCGACCTGCTCGTGACCGCGCCGACCGTCGCCTATCGCGCGAAGGAGAAGAACGGAGACTGGGTCGAGGTGCACAACCCGGCCGAGTTCCCGCGCGAGATCGAGGAGGTCGAGGAGCCGTACGTCGCCGCCTCGATCATTGTCCCGAAGGAGCACGTGGGAGCCGTCATGGAGCTCAACAACGAACGGCGCGGCACGTTCGGCCGGCTCGAGTACCTCTCTCCGGAGCGCGTCCACCTCACGTACGAGCTCCCGCTCGCCGAGATCGTCCTCGACTACTACGACCAGCTCAAATCGCGCACGCGCGGCTACGCCTCCTTCGACTACGACCTCGCCGGCTTCAGGCCGGGCGAGCTCGTCCGCGTCGACGTCCTCGTCGGCGGCGAGCCGGTGGACGCGCTCTCGCTCATCGTCCACCGCGACTTCGCGTACGACCGCGGGCGGCTGCTCGTCGAGAAGTTGCGCGAGGAGATCCCACGCCAGATGTTCGACGTTGCGATCCAGGCCGCGATCGGGTCGCGGGTAATCGCACGCGAGACGGTCAAGGCGAAACGGAAGGACGTGCTCGCGAAATGCTACGGCGGCGACATCTCGCGCAAGCGGAAGCTGCTCGAGAAGCAGAAGGCGGGCAAGAAGCGGATGAAGCAGGTCGGCGCAGTCGAGGTGCCCCAGGAGGCCTTCCTCGCCGTCCTCAACATCGGCCAGGGGACGAAGAGCTGATGCGCGAAGGGCTCGATGCACCGACGCTCGAGTTGCCGGCAAGAAACGTCGAGGAGATCCGCGCCTTTCTCGACAGGCAGTCGCGGTTCAAGCTCGCCGTATGGGTGCGGCACGAGCAACGCGGAGTGGCTGGGCCGCTCTACGACCATCACCTCGTGCTCGGCGTCGACGACGAGGACTGGGCGACGGGCGACATCCGCGCGCTCGAGGACGGGATGCGCCTCCCGGCGCTCGACACGAGGGAGCCGACATGGATCGACATCTATCCCGTCTCCGAGGTCGGCGACCTCCGCTCGTTCGGCACCGTCCTGTGGGAACAGTCGTCGCCCGGCGACGATCCCCTGGACTACCGCTTCACCTTCGAGCTGTTCGAGCCGGACTCCGAGGCGGTCGAACGGTTCGGAGCTCTCGTCGGGGCGCTGCCGGCGGTTAGACGCGTAGGCGCCGACATGGCGCGGCTATGGAAGGGCGACGACGAGGTCGACTCACGTGTTCGCCTCCTCGTCGATGCGCCGTCCGAGGCGGATGCGCTGCGACCTGTGGTGGACGCTGCGCGTGCGTCCGTGCTGGCCGGGCAGACCAACTTCGGTGCCGGCATCGGGCGACCGGAGGACTCGATGACGATCCTCTACGAGGCCGTCACGTGAGACACCTCTACGTCCATCTGCCGTTCTGCGCCCATCGCTGCGGCTACTGCGACTTCGTCACGGCGACCGGACGGGATCACCTCCATGAGGCGTACGTCGACGCGCTCCTGCGCGAGCTCCACACCGAACACGACGGCTCCGCTGTCGAGACGATCTTCCTCGGGGGCGGCACGCCGACCTACACAGCGCTGCCCGAGCTCGTCCGTCTGCTGCGCGCGCTTCCGGAAGCGCGGGAGCTCACGGTCGAGGCGAATCCCGAGACAGTCACGCCCGAGCTCGCGCGCGAACTTCGGGGCGCCTTCGTCAACCGCGTCTCGCTCGGCGCGCAAACGTTTCAGCCGCACCTTCTCCGCGTGCTCGAGCGGAGCGCGACGCCGGCAGACGTCGAGCGCGCCTTCGGCCGGCTCCGCGACGCCGGCTTCGAAAACCTCTCGCTCGACCTGATCTACGGCATCCCCGGCCAGACGCCGGCACAGCTCGCCGCGGACCTCGCGCACGCGATCGCGCTCGATCCCGAACACATCAGCGCGTACGAGCTCGAGGCGAAGCCTGGCACGCGGTTCACGATTGCGTACGGCGCCGAGCTCGAGCGGCAGGCGGAGCAGATGGAGGACTACTTCGAGCGCGTCGTCGCGACGCTCACCGGCGCCGGCTACCGCTGGTACGAGACGGCCAACTTCTGCCGGGAGGGGAAGCGGGCCGAGCACAACCTCGGCTACTGGCTCGGCCGCGACTATCTCGGCATCGGTGTCGGCGCCGTCTCGACCCTCGGGAACGAGCGCCGCCGCAACACGCCGAGGCTCGGCCGTTACCTCCAGGGGCATTACGACCGCGAGATCGAGCCCCTGGACGACGAGACAAAGGCCCGGGAACGGGTGATGCTCGGCCTCCGGCTCGACGAGCCGCTGCCGCTCGGTGGACTGCGGGCGGCGCTCGACCCCGAGGGCCTCGCGCGCGCCGAGCAGCACGGCCTCGCGGTCGACGGCGGGCAGACTCTCGCGCTCACCCGGCGGGGCCGCTTTCTCGGCGGCGCGGTGACGGCCGAGATCCTCGCCTGAGCCGACAGGTCGACGCTGAGGGCGGCGGCTAAAATCTCCTGCAAATGCTGGAAACAGTGCAACTGAGCGAACGGCAGGGGGCCATCCTCCGCCGCGTCGTCGAGGAGTTCGTCGGCACGGGCCAGCCCGTCGGCTCGAAGACGCTCGTCGAGCGCTCCGACCTGCGCGTCTCGCCGTCGACCGTCCGGGCCGAGCTGGCGGAGCTGGAGAGCCGCGGGCTGCTCACGCATCCGCATACGTCCGCGGGACGCGTCCCGACGGAGCGCGGCTACCGCTACTACGCCGACGAGCTGCTCGGACGGCTCGAGCCGCAGCCGGCCGCCTTCCCGCTCGACCTCACGTCGACGAGCACCGAGGTCGAGTCGGCGTTGCAGGCGACGACCGAGATGCTCTCGCAGGTGACGCGGCTGCTGGCGCTCGTCTCGGCGCCGCCGCTCGAGGCGACGCACGTGCGCCACGTGGAGGTGCTGCTCCTGCAGCCGCAGCTGGTGATGGTCGTCGTCATCACGTCGGCGGGCGGCGTCTCGAAGCGGCTCTTCCACTTCGACGAGCCCGTGGACGCCGGGCTCGCACCATGGGCGAACGACTACCTGAACGAGGCCGTCGCAGGGCTCCAACTCGGGACGGGCCTGCTCCGGCAGCGCTTCGAGGATGCCGGGCTCAGCCCCGCCGAGCGCGCGTTCCTCGGGATGCTCCGGCCGGCGTTCACGGAGCTCGTCTCGGCCGAGCAGCGCCTCTACGTCGGCGGGGCAGCCGACCTCCTCGGCGAGGTGCGGGCGGAGGAGCTCGACGCTTACCGAAGCCTGTTCGAGCTCGTCGAACGCCGAGCCGACCTCCTCGACGTGCTCGGACAGCCGAGCTCGTCGCGGCGTCCGTTCGTCCGCCTCGGCCACGAGCTCGCGCACCCGGCGCTCGCCGAGATCGCTCTCGTCGGCGCGTGCTACGGGCTCGTCCATCGCGCGCTCGGCGCCGTCAGTCTCGTCGGCCCCGTGCGGATGGACTACGAGAAGGCGCTCGGGGCCGTGCGCTCGGCTGCGCTCGAGCTGTCGCGCTTCGTCGAGTCGATCTACGACGAGGCCTGAGCTTGGGCCGCAGACGCCGTCGCTACATTCCGAGCGATGGCGACCACCGACCGTGACTACTACGAGCTGCTCGGAGTCGGGCGCGAGGCGAGCGAAGGGGAGATCAAGCGCGCCTTCCGGCGGCTGGCGCGCGAGCTGCATCCGGACGTGTCCGAGGCGCCCGACGCCCAGGAGCGATTCCGCGAGGTGGTCGAGGCCTACGAGGTGCTGTCGAGGACGGAGACGCGCGATCTCTACGACCGCTACGGCCACGCGGGGCTGCGCAGCGGGGGCTTCCAGACCGGCCACGTCGACTTCGGCAACCTGGCCGACCTGTTCTCGGCCTTCTTCGGCGACGACGTCCTGCTCGGCGGTCGCGCCCGCAGCGCGCGGGCGCGCGGTGCCGACCTCGCGGCGACCGTTGAGATCGACCTCGTCGAGGCTGCGCACGGCGTCACGCGCGAGGTGCCGTTGGACGCCGCCGTTACCTGCACGCGCTGCGGCGGGGACGGCGCCGAACCGGGCACCGGGATCACCACCTGCCCGACGTGCAACGGAGCCGGACGGCTCCAGCAGGTGACGCGTAGCGTCTTCGGCGAGTTCGTCCGCACCCAGACCTGCCCGACGTGCGCCGGCTCGGGTCGCCGGATCGAGCGGCCGTGCACCGAGTGCCGCGGCGCGGGCCGCGTTGTCGAGGAACGGACGCTCGGGGTCGAGATCCCGCCGGGAATCCATCACGGCCAGCGGATCCGCCTGAGCGGCGAGGGCCACGCCGGGCTCCCCGGCGGCCGCGCCGGAGACGTCTACGTCGAGGTGCGGATCCGTCCCGACGAGCGATTCGTGCGCGAAGGGGACGACATCTACGCGACGGTCGACCTGACCTTCACGCAGGCCGCGCTCGGCGCCACCCTCGCGGTTCCGACGCTCGACGGGGAGGAGGAGCTCGAGTTGCCGCCGGGGACGCAGCCGGGCGAGATCGTCGTCCTCCACGGCCGCGGCATGCCGGTCCTGCAAGGCCGTGGCCGGGGCCGGGGCGACCAGCGGATCCTCGTGAACGTTCGCGTGCCGCGCCGGCTCACCGACGAGCAGCGCCGCCTGCTGCGCGAGTTCGACGAGCTCGGCGACGAGCACACGTACGGCAAGGTCGAGGGCGGGCTCTTCGACAAGCTCAAGAGCGCCTTCCGCTAGGAGCACCGATCAGGCGCTACGTCGTGGTCGGAGGAGAAGCGGAGCTTGTGCTCCTGCTCCACATCTTCCCGGAGGGCGTCGAGGAGCTCGATGGCGCCTACGCCGTCTACGCGGAGGAGCCTCCAGTCGGTTTCGACGTGCTCGAGGCCGAGGAGGTCGAGGAGGGATGGGAGGACGCCTGGCGCGCCTTCCATCACGGCATCCGCGTCGGCCGCTGCTGGGTGGGGCCGCCGTGGGAGGAGCCGCCTGCCGCTGCGCTTTCGGTCGTGATCGACCCGGGCCGCGCCTTCGGCACCGGCGCCCATCCGACGACCAGGCTCTGCCTCGAGCTCCTGCAGGAAGTGGAGCCGGCCAGTCTGCTCGACGTCGGCTGCGGCTCGGGCGTGCTCGCGATCTCGGCCGCGAAGCTGGGCTTCGCTCCGGTGAGAGCGGTGGACATCGACGAGGTCGCGCTCGAGACGACCAGGTCCAATGCGGCCGCGAACGGCGTCGTCGTGGACGTCGTAGCCGAGCTGCAGCCGACGGAGCTGGCCGTGATGAACATCGCGCTCGACGCCGTCGAACGGCTGCTACCGGAGCTTCACGCCGAGCGGGCGATCACGTCGGGCTACCTCGACCGGGATGAGCCGCGCGTCGAGGGGTGGCACAGGATCGAGTGCCGTGTGCGCGACGGCTGGGCTGCGGACCTGCTCGAATTCCGGCCGTGACGAGCTTCTCGGTTCGCTTTCTCGGCTGCAAGGTCTCGCATGTCGATGGGCACGCGGTGCGCGAGCGGCTGCTCGCCGACGGGCACGAGGAGCGGGAGGGCGGCGCCGACGTGGCCGTCGTCACACGTGCTGCGTCACGCACGAGGCCGTTGCCAAGTCGCGCAAGGAGGCGGCCCGCACCGCGCGCACGCACCGGCGCGTCTACGTCACCGGCTGCGGGGCGAACCTTGCCGGGGACGCCTTCGCAGGGCTGCCCGGCAACGTCGTCGTCGTCGCGCGGCGCAGCGAAGAGACGCCGGCCTTCGTCGCGGGCGACGTCGGCGCGATCGGCTGCGTGCAGGCGGACGCACGCCTCGACCGTGTTCGCGCGTTCGTCAAGGTGCAGGACGGCTGCTCGTTCTCGTGCCGCTTCTGCGTCATCCCGCTCGTCCGCGGCGCCTCGCGCAGCCGCCCCGCCGAGGCGGTGCTCGCCGAGATCCGCCGCCGGGTCGACCAGGGCCATCGCGAGGTCGTCCTCACCGGGATCAACCTCGGCTGCTACCGCGACCGCACCGCCGGCTACCGCCTGCCGCGCCTCGTCCGCGAGGCCGGGGCTACCCCCGGGCTCGAGCGACTCCGCCTCTCCTCGATCGAGATCAACCACGTCGACGACGAGCTCGTCCGCGCGCTGCGCGAGACGCCGAACGCGAGCCGCCACCTGCACGTGCCGCTCCAGTCGGGCGACGACGCCGTCCTGCGCGCGATGGGACGCCGCTACTCCACCGGCACCTACCTCCGCCGGCTCGAGCCGCTGCGGGAGGACTTCAATCTCACGAGCGACGTCATCGTCGGCTTTCCGGCCGAGGACGAGCGGGCGTTCGAGAACACGCTTCGCGTCGTCGAGGCAGCGGGCCTGACGAAGGTGCACGTCTTCCCGTATTCGCCGCGTCCCGGCACCGGCACGGCGGCGGAGGATCCCGTGCCGCCACACGTGAAGAAAGAGC
>DAIMGZ010000084.1:0-7632 GCA_036723535.1 Gaiellaceae bacterium | reverse complement strand
ACCAGGACGACGGCGAGGAGGCGGACGACCAGGATCCGGGGAACCTCGGCGCGGATCTCTACCAGGACGAGCTCGACGAGGGCCTGCGCGATGATCTCGGCGCGCAGCTCGCGGCGGTCGAACGCGCCGAGGAGCGGCTCGCGGCGGGCACGTACGGCCTCTCGATCGAGAGCGGCGAGCCGATCCCCGACGAGCGCCTCGAGGTTCACCCGGCCGCCGAGCTGACGGTCGACGAAGAACGCGCGAAGTAGCGCTCAGGCGGAGCGCAGCGTGTTGGCGATCACGTGCGCGTAGATCGTGCACCCGCTCGGCCAGGGGTGCGTGCCGTCGGAGAGCATCTTGTTCGTCGAGTGCTCGTACCAGTCGGCGAGGTGCGCGGTCGGCCAGTCGTGCAGCCAGATGTCGAGTGCGTGGTTCGACTCGTCCTGCCAGCTCGTGGCGTTGCGGACGTTGACGACGACGACGTCCGGGATCCCTCGCAGCGCGTGCCGCAGCCGGATGAGGTCGCGGTACCAGAGCGGGCCGTTGTTGCCGATCTGGAGGACGATCGTCTTCGGCAGCTTGTGGTGGCGCCGGAGGAGGCCGAGCTCCTTGACGGTGTCCTCGATCTGCCGGCCCACCGTCGCGTCGACCCGGACGCGGTGGTGGAGCGCGGCCTTCAGCTGGAATGAGCACCCGAGCATGACCGAGTCGCCCAGGGCGAGGATCCGGCCCGACGGCAGGGCGGACTGCTTCGTGTGCTGGGTGGCCGGGTGCTGGCGCGGTCCCATGTCGGAATGCGACGGCTTGACGGCAGCCTTCACCGGCTGCGGGTTGACGTAGCCCGAGACCGGGTTCAGCGCCTTCGGGATCAAGAAGAGAACCGAGAAGGCCGCGACGAGGCTCATCGCTCCGGCGCCGACGAGCTCGACGCGGAGCCGGCGGGAGTGCTGGGCGAGCCGCCGCTGCAGGCTCCCGGTGCGGATCGGCTGCTCGACGAACCGGTACGAGAGCGCCGCTGCCGAGAGGACGATGGCCGCCTGGGCCACGACGACACCGGGGCCCGTCCAGGAGATGTCCACTCCCGGCCGCATGAGCTCGATCACGGGCCAGTGCCAGAGGTAGATGCCGTAGCTTCGCTCGCCGAGCCAGCGCAGCGGCGCGACCCCGAGTGCTTGGCCCAGGCCCGTCTTCGGGTGCGCAACCGCCGCGATCAGGACGACGAAGCAGAACGAGGCGGCGAGGTCGCCACCCTGCCAGAGCGTCGGGTTGAAGTCCTGCATCTGCCGGAAGAGGAGAACCGTGGCGACGAGCGCCGCGACGCCGAACAGCTCGAGCAGCGGCAGCGAGCGGCGCATCCGCTCGAAGAAGGGCCAGACGAGCGCGAGGAGGATTCCCATCAGGAGCAGGAAGGCGCGCGTGTCCGTCCCGTACCAGACGCGCGACGGATCGGCCGGCTTGTAGAGGAGCCACATGAGCGCCGCCGAGCCGGCGATCCCGCCGACGACAAGGAAGGGCAGACGGCGGCGTCCGAGGAGGACGAGCCCGGGAACGAAGAGCAGCGGCCAGATGACGTAGAACTGCTCCTCCACCGCGAGCGACCAGAGGTGCTGGAGCAGCGAGGGGCGGCCCGTGAGGTTGAAGTACGAGTGGTTGGCGACGATCAGGTGCCAGTTCGTGTAGTAGAAGAGCGAGCTGACCGCGTCGCCGCGCGTGCGCGCCAAGTCGTCGCGCGCGAAGATCGCCGCGAGGACAAGGGCCGCGAGAACTACCACGACCATGGCCGGCAGCAGCCGCCGCGCGCGCCGCATCCAGAACCGGCGCAGGTCGATGCGAGTTCCGGCCTCCCATTCGACGAGCAGCAGCGACGTGATCAGGTAGCCGCTGAGGACGAAGAAGAGGTCGACGCCCAAGAAGCCGCCGGGCAGCCAGGGATTCCCGTCCGCATAGGGCCGCGCGTGGTAGAGGAAGACGCCTGCGACCGCGAGCGCCCGGAGCCCGTCCAGACCCGGGCGGTAGCTCAGGTGCGGCCCTTTCCTCTCGACTGGTCTAGGCATCTTCGGCAGGCAGCTTAGGGACCGTTTCGGCGGGTCGCCAGGGCGGTTGCGACGAGATCCTCGAGGCACTCCGCCGGCTCGGCGAGCGCACGCTCGGGACCGTAGCGAGCGACGAGCGACACCGCGTCGACGGGGCTGCCGGCGGCTATGTCCCCTGCGACGACCAGCGTCTCGACGCCGGCCGCGACGGCGCGGGCGACCACGCGACCGACGGCCTTGCCCGTGAACGAGGTCGCGTCGAGCCGGCCCTCGCCGGTGACGACGAGATCCGCCTCCGCGAGCCGCTCGTCGAGGCTGAGCCGCGACGCGACGAGGTCGAAGCCGGAGAGGAGCCGCGCGCCGACTGCCGCGAGCCCGCCCGCGAGCCCTCCCGCTGCGCCTGCGCCCGGGAGGTCGCGGACATCGACGCCGAGCTCGTCGCGGTAGCGCTCCGCGAGCTCGTCGAGCCGTTCGCGCAGGATCGGCACCTGTTCCGGCGTCGCTCCCTTCTGCGGCGCGAAAACGTCCGCGGCATCGAGGAAGCGCGCCTCGACGTCGCACGCGACGTCGAGCGGTACCGGCAGTGGCAGCGAGGCCTGCAGCGCCTCGACGGCGCCGAGCCCGCCGTCGGTCGACGCCACGCCGCCGACGGCCACGACGATGCGGCCGGCGCCCTCGGCGGCGGCCGCGGCGACAAGCTCGCCTACGCCGCGGCTCGTGGCGCGGAGCGGGTCGTTCGCCTCGGGCCCGCCGGCGAGGGAGAGCCCGCAGGCGAGGGCCGCCTCGACGAGCGCCGTGCCATCCGCGTCGAGTCGCCATTCCGCCTCGACCGGCTCGCCGAGCGGCCCCGTCACGATCGTCCGCCGGTTGCCGCCGCCGAGAACGTCGAGCGTTCCCTCCCCGCCGTCCGCGAGCGGCAGCTCGATCGCGGTCCAGCCGGCGCGTGTGGCTGCCGCGGCGATCGCGGTCGCAGCCTCGCGGGCGGTGAGCGTGCCACGGAACTTGTCGGGGGCTGCAAGGAGGCGCATCAAGCGCGGATTGTCGCTACCGTTCCCCGCGTATTAGCACTACGAGCGAGTACCGGTTGCGCGTCCGTTGCGCCTCCTGTCCGTTCAGAGCTTCCGCGGAGGGAGGTGTTCATATATGGCAACCGGAACCGTCAAGTGGTTCAACGACGCGAAGGGGTACGGCTTCATCACCCCGGACGAGGGCGGCAAAGACGTCTTCGTCCACTTCAGCGCGATCAACTCCGAGGGCTTCAAGACCCTCACGGAGGGAGCGCGCGTCGAGTTTGAGCCGTCCGAGGGGCAGAAGGGCCCCGAGGCCCGCAACGTCGTCCTCGTTGCGTAGCTCGCGGGTGCTGCGCACCCGCTCGCTGGGACAAAGGAACTCCGCCAACGGGAGAGCGTGGTCTCCCGTTGGCTCCGTGCCGTAGGGCGCATTGGGCTGCGCGGGTTCAGACCGTACTTCCGTCGCGGGCGAGCAGGCTTCGCGTGCTCGCCCGCTGGTCCGCGGCGTCGTAACGTGCCGTTACGCCGCCGCCTTCGCGCCGGTGAAGGTTCGAAGGCTTGAACCACCGTGCGGCTCGGTCGCTTGCCGGGCATGCGATCCTCCTCGAGATGGACGAAGTGGCTGCACCGGGAACGGCCGGGTCGCAGGTCGCGTTTCGCCTGCTCGGCACAGGTGACAACGTCGCGGCGAACGCTCTCTACCGCAGCGCCGGCGGCACGGCCGGGGCGAACGTCCAATGGCAGTTCTCGTACGCGGACGACTGACCGCGCTGCGACCGGCGGACGCGGGCGACGTCGACCGCCTCGTCGCCTGGCACGCGGATCCGGAGGTCTCTCGCTACTGGGATGACGAGACCTTCACGCGCGCCGAGATGGAGGAACGGCTCGCCCGTTCGGACGTCGAGGCGTGGGTCGTCGAGGAGGCCGGCGAGCCCGTCGGCTACCTCCAGGTCCACCCGGCCGGGCTGGACATGTTCCTGATCCCGTCGGCCCGGGGGCGCGGCCTCGGCCCGGACGCGGCACACGCGATGGCGCGGCACCTCGTCGACGAGCGCGGCCGGACGCGCGTCACCGTCGATCCCTACGCCTGGAACGAGGCCGCCGTCCGGGCGTGGGTGCGTGCCGGCTTCGTCGAGGTCTCGCGGCACGAGGCCGGCGGGGAGTACACGGCGCCGTGGATCCTCATGGAGTTCCGCGGCTAGTCGGCGCATATCCTTGCCTGCGGCCATGAAGATCCTCCTCCCCGACGACTCGGAGCTCGAGCTCCCCGCCGGCGCGACCGGCCTCGCCGCCGCGCGCGCGATCGGCCCGAAGCTCGCCGAGCAGGCCGTCCTCGTGCGGGTCGACGGGCGCGTGCAGGACCTCCGGCAGCCGCTCGCGGACGGGGACAAGATCCAGCTCCTGACGACACGCGACCGGGAGGATCCTGACGCGCTCGCCGTCCTCCGCCACTCCTCGGCGCACCTGCTCGCCGAGGCGGTGCGCCGCCTCTACCCGGGGGTGAAGATCGCGATCGGGCCTCCGATCGAGAACGGCTTCTACTACGACTTCGACTTCCCGGAGCCGATCCGGGAGGAGGACCTCGAGCGGATCGAGGACGAGATCCGGCGCGAGCTGAAGGAGGGCAGGAGCTGGGAGCGGGAGGAGATCGCCCGCGACGAGGCGCGCGCTCGCTTCGAGGCGGAGGGCGAGCCGTACAAGGTCGAGCTCGTCGACACCGCCGAGGGCGACATCTCGCTGTACACGCAGTCGCACGACGGCGTCGCCGACTTCACCGACCTGTGCCGCGGCCCGCACCTGCAGCACTCGAAGCCGATCAAGGCGATCAAGCTGACCGGGCTCGCCGGCGCCTACTGGCGCGGCGACTCAGCCAACCAGCAGCTCACCCGGATCTACGGCACCGCGTTCTACTCGCAGGAGGATCTCGACGCCTACCTCGAGCGCGTCGAGGAGGCGAAGCGCCGCGACCACCGGCACCTCGGCCCGCAGCTCGACCTCTTCCACTTCGACAGCCACTCACCGGGATCGCCGCTGTGGCATCCACACGGCATGGTGATCTGGAACGAGCTCGAGCGGATCCGCAGGCGCGAGAACGCCGGCCGCGGCTACCTCGAGGTGCGGACGCCGATCATCTACGACGCCGACACGTTCTGGACGTCGGGGCACTTCCCGAAGTACGAGGACCTCATGTTCAAGCTCGACGTGCGCGGCCAGCAGTTCGCAATGAAATCGATGAACTGCCCGGGGCACATGCTCCTCTTCGGTAGCCGCCTGCGCTCGTACAAGGAGCTGCCCCTGCGCTTCGCCGAGCCCACGCCTCTGCACCGCGACGAGCTCCCCGGCACCCTGCACGGCCTCTTGCGCGTCCGCATCGTCACCCAGGACGACGCGCACATCTTCTGTACGGAGGAGCAGATCCAAGACGAGATCGCCGGCTGCGTCGCGTACGCGCGCTACCTCTACGAGCTCTTCGACATGCAGGCGAGCGCGGAGCTCGCCACCCGTCCTGACAACAAGATCGGAACTGACGAGCAGTGGGACCGCAACGAGGCGGCGCTCGAGAAGGCGCTCGCGCTGAACGAGATTCCCTACACGCTCGCGCCCGGCGAAGGCGCGTTCTACGGACCGAAGATCGACCTGTTCATGGACGACGCGCTCGGGCGCAAGTGGCAGATGGGGACGATCCAGCTCGACTCCCAGATGCCGTCGCGGTTCGGTCTGACGTACATGGGGGCGGACAACGCCGAGCACGAGCTGTACGTCGTCCACCGGGCGCTGTACGGATCGTACGAGCGCTTCATCGGGATCCTGATCGAGCACTACGCGGGCGCCTTCCCCTTCTGGCTCGCACCGGTGCAGGTGCGCGTGCTGCCCGTCGGAGAGGCCCATTTCGATGCGGCGCAAGACCTCGCACACCGGCTGAGCGAGGCCGGCTACCGCGCCGAGGCCGCTGAGCCGAGCGAGACGATCGGCAAGCGGATCCGCGCCGCCGAGCTCGAAAAAATTCCCATCACCGTCGTCTACGGCGACCGCGAGAGCGACGAGAGCCTTGCGGTGCGCGAGCGGGGCGGCGAGCAGTCGACGCTCGGGCTTTCAGATCTCCTCGCCAAGCTTGCTACCCTCTGACACCTGAAAAGCAGGGGCGGACCGTTCCTCACCTCCCGGGCCGGAAATGGACCGCGGAGGTTCAACCGAGTCGACAGTGTTGGCTTTTTTTGGCGACGAGGATCGGGCCGCTGCATGGCAGCGGTTTTTTCATGTTGCGACAGCTAGACGAGGAGGAGTAAGCCCAACTTGGTGATTTGCCTTTGAGGCCCAGACGCCGGCCCTTCGACCAGACCCGTCCGGCGCCACGCGACACGACGCGCATCAACGATGCGATCCGCGTCCCTAGCGTCCGCCTGATCGACGATGACGGCAGCCAGCTCGGAATCAAGACCACGGACGAGGCGCGGGAGTACGCCTACGGCAAGAACCTCGACCTCGTCGAGGTTGCTGCCCAGGCCGATCCGCCCGTTGCCAAGATCATGGACTACGGCAAGTACAAGTACGAGCAAGAGCAGAAGGCGAAGCAGGCCCGCAAGCACCAAAGCCAGATCCAGGTCAAGGAGATCAAGTTCCGGCCGAAGATCGGTGTGCACGACTACAACACCAAGAGGGGACACGTCGAGCGATTCCTCAACCAGCGCGCCAAGGTGAAGGTCACGATCATGTTCCGGGGGCGGGAGACGACCCACCCCGAGCGGGGCCGCGACCTGCTCCTCCGGCTCGCCGAGGACGTCCAGGAGATCGGGCAGATCGAGTCCCAGCCGCTCCTCGACGGACGCAACATGGTGATGCTGCTCGGCCCCACGAAAAACGCAGGAGTGAAACGAGATGCCCAAGACGAAGACACGGAGCTCAGCGAGGAAGCGGTTCAAGGTGACGGGCAGCGGCAAGATCCTGCGCCGGCCGGCGATGCGGAGCCACAACCTGGAGAAGAAGTCGTCGAAGCGTAGGCGCGGTTTCCGCAAGGACGTGGAGGTGACGAGCGCCAACCGCGGCGCGATCAAGAAGATGCTCGGGATGGGGTGAGCGCGCGTGCCTAGGGTCAAGCGTGCCGTCCACGGGCACAAGAAGCGCCGCAAGGTCCTCGAGCAGGCGAAGGGCTACTGGGGCCGCAAGAGCACGCACTACCGCTACGCGAAGGAGCAGGTCGAGCACTCGCTCGTCTACGCCTACCGCGACCGGAAGGTGCGGAAGCGCGAGTTCCGGAAGCTCTGGATCACCCGGATCAACGCCGCGGCCCGCGCGAACGGGCTTTCGTACAACCAGTTCGTGCACGGCTGCACGAAGGCGGGAATCGAGCTCGACCGGAAGGTGCTCGCCGACCTCGCCGTCAGCGACCCGGTCGCGTTCGGCGCGATCGCCGAGCAGGCGAAGACCGCGCTGCAGAAGACCGCGCTGCAGGCCTGATCACCTCCCGCGACAACGAGCGGCTCAAGCTCGTCCGCAAGCTCCATGACCGGCGCTGGCGCGACAAGCTCGGGCTGTTCGCGGTCGAGGGAGAGGATCTCGTCGAGGCGGGGATCGCGGCCGGGCTGGAGCCGGCGGACATTCTCGTCGCG
>DAIMGZ010000083.1:0-7638 GCA_036723535.1 Gaiellaceae bacterium | reverse complement strand
GCACCTCGCCCGCCACGCTCGCGACCGGAGCCGTCACGGCTCGATCCGCTCTTCGTCGCCCGCCCGGGGCCGCGTCGCAGTCTTCTACGGCCACGACAGGATTCCGACGCTCGACGAGCCCGCCCACGGCGGCACGATCAAGTTCCAGCAGCTTCAGCGTGCCTTCCCGAACGAGCCGCGCGCCTTCAACGTCCTGTATCTCGGCAGCTCGGCGCGGCCTCTGGACTCGTCGGCGCTGCTCCGGCTCGCGCGTGCTCGCGGCGCCGCGATCGTGCTGAACCAGAACGGGGTTGCGTACCCGGGCTGGCACGGGCCGGGCTGGGAGCGGACGAACGAGCCACTGGCGGAGCTGCTGCGCGCGGCGGATCATGTGATCTACCAGAGCGCCTTCTGCAAGCTGAGTGCCGACCGGTTCGTCGGCGAGCCGCGCGGCGGCTGGGAGATCCTCCACAACACGGTGGATACGGAGCTCTTGACGCCCGGCGAGCGGCCTGAGCGACCGCTGACGCTGCTTCTGGGCGGCACTCAGTACCAGCGCTACCGCTTCGAGTCGGCGCTGCGTGCGTTCGAGCTGGTCCGCGCCGAGGTCGACGCGCGGCTGATCGTCGCGGGCCGGATCGCGTGGCACCCCGATACGCGAAGGGCCGAGCGCGAAGCGGCGGAGCACCTCGAGCGAAACGGGGCGAGGGACGACGTCGTGTTGACCGGTGCGTTCACCCAACGCGACGCGCCGGCGCTCTACCGTCGAGCCGACGTGCTCCTGCACACGAAGTACAACGACCCCTGCCCGACGGTCGTGCTCGAGGCGATGGCCTCTGGGCTGCCGATCGTCTTCTCGGAGAGCGGCGGCACGCCAGAGCTCGTCGGCGACGCGGGCATCGGCGTACCCGCGCCGCTCGACTGGGACCACGACCACCCGCCGCCGCCGGAGCAGCTCGCGGAGGCCGTGCTGGCGTCGGCACAGCGTCGCGCCGAGCTGGCAACGGTCGCCCGGGCCCGGGCCGTGGAGCGCTTCGACCTGCGGCCGTGGATCGAGCGGCATCGGAAGCTTTTCGCGGAGCTCTCCGAATGAGCGTCCCGCTCGTGACGGTCGCCGTCGTCAGCTACAACCGTCTCCACTATCTGCGCGCGCTGATCGACTCGGCGCGCCGGTGCATCGACTATCCGGCGCTGCAGTGGATCGTCGTGGACGGCGCCTCGGTGGAGCCGGGTCTGCGAGAGTACGTCGAGAGCCTCGATTTCCTCGACGAGCTGGTCGTCCGCGATTGCACGCACGCGGAGGCGATGAACGAGATCGTCGAGCGCGCGAATGGAGAGTTCCTGCTGATGCTGCCGGAGGACATCCAGTTCATCCGCCGCGGCCCGTGGCTTCGCGACATGATCGAGGTCGCGGCTCGGCCCGAGGTCGGGCACGTCCAGTTCGATGCCCAGCGCCGCGAGACGCTCAGGAGGCACTTCCTCGAGCGGCCGCGTCGAGTGCGTGGGCGTCCGATTCCGGGTGTGCGCGCTCGCCCGCGGCGAGTTCGCGTCTCCTCCGGGGCCGAGTTCATCGGGTACGGCGACGCCCGCGACCCCGTCGGCGCGGCCGGCATCGTCACGTTCGTCCGCACCGAGCTGCGGCGCGCGCTCGGGCCCTGGCGCGAGAATCGCGCGCTGACGACGATGCAGGACTCAGGGCTCGGCTCGGAGGCGGACATGATCGAGCGTGCACACCGCGCCGGGCTCGACCTCGAAGCGTTCCTGATGCGGATCCCGGCGGCCGCCGACGTCGTCACCGATCCGCGCGGCACCAAGGCGCGGGTCCGCTTCGGCAATCGGCGGTACGGCCACTATGCCCCTCCGCCGGCCGACGGCCTCTATTACCGGATCTGGGACGAAGGGGAGGTCGCTCGCTTCGCGGCTCTCGAGCCGGCCCCCGGATTCGAGGACATCGTCGAGCCGCTGGGCTTCGACCTGCCCCTGGACGAGCACGGCGACCTGCTGAAGACGAACGTGATCGACGACGACGAGCCCTACGAGTCGATCGCTTGACCGTGTCCGTACTGCTGCCGGTGCGCGACGGAGAGCGCTACCTGCGTGAGGCCCTCGACAGCCTGCTCGGGGAAAGCGCGACCGATCTCGAAGTCGTGGTCGTCGACGACGGGTCGACGGACGCGACGCCGGAGATCCTCGGCAGCTACGCCGACGAGCGCCTGCGCGTCGTGGCTCAGGGGCCCGAAGGGCTCGTCGCAGCGTTGAACCGCGGCCTCGAGGAGACACGAGGCGCCACGATCGTGCGGATGGATGCGGACGACGTCTCGCTTCCTTCGCGCCTCGAGCGACAGCAGGCGGTCCTCGGCGCCGACGAACGGATCGGCCTCGTCGGCTGCGGTTTCGAGACGATCGACCGCGAGGGCCGCACGACGGGGTCGTGGCTCCTGCCCGAGGACGACGCCGCACTGCGGCGACGCCTGCTCCTGCGGAATCCGTTCGCGCACGGCTCGGTGGCGATCCGCCGTGCGGCGCTCGAGGCGGCGGGGGGCTATAGCGCCGACTACGGCGCGAACGAGGACTACGACCTGTGGCGTCGCATCGCTCGCGAATGGTGCCTCGCCGCCGTCCCCGAAGTGCTCTATCGCTACCGCGAGCACGCCGAGGCGGTGACGAAGACCGACGTCGGCGAGCGAGTCGACTCGCGGGAGCGGCTGCGAGACGAGCTCTGGTCAGAGCCGTCGCTGCTGGGCGCGCTCGGCGGCGAGCGCAACGCTGCCGAGGCTCGCGCGCTCGCCCGCGAGGCGATCCGCCGGGGCCGCTACCGCGCGGCGGCCCGCTGCCTTGGGGACGTCTTGCGCGCGACGACCTCCTCGTAGACCGCGGAGAGCGCCGCACCGACCGCCTCGCGTCCGTAGCGCTCCGTTGCCCGCCGGGCGATGGCAGCGCGGTCGAACGACCGGTCGAGCGCCTCGCCGATCCGTGCGGCGATGCTCTCCGGGTCGCCGGGCTCGGCGAGGATCCCGCTCGTCTCGTCGACGAGCTCGGGCAGTCCCCCCACCCGTGTTGCGACGACCGGCAGGCCGCTCGCCATCGCTTCGAGCACGACGCACGGGTTGTTCTCGAAGCGGCTCGCGAGCACGAACAGCTCCGCGCGGCGCATGCGCTCGGCGAGCTCCGGCTTGGGCAGGAAGCCGTGGAACTGGACGCGCTCATCGATCTCGAGCTCGCGCGCGAGCCGCTCGTAGTCGGCGCGCAGCGGGCCCTCGCCGACAACATCCAGCCGAACGCCGTCGACCAGCGCGACGGCGCGGAGCAGGTAGTCGACGCCCTTCGCTTGGTTCTCGCCGAGCATGCCCGCGGTCAGGAGCAGGCCGGGCTCGCGCTCGCCGCCCGGACGGAACAGCCGCTCGTCGACGACGTTCGGGACGACGACCGTGCCCTTCGGCGAGCCGGCGGCCTCGAGCGCACGCCGCATCGCCTCGCTGACGGGCAGCACGACGTCGGCTCCGCGCAGCGCGATTCGCGCGAGCGCTCTCATCCCGCCCGCGAGCTCGGCCGGGTTGTCCGGCAGGAAGGCACTCCAGTGCTCCGAGTAGACGACGGGCTTTCGGTACAGGCGCCCGAGCGCCAGAGCCGGAAGCGCGGAGAGGTGCGAGTTCGCGTGCAGCACGTCGGGCTCGAAGCCCTCCCGGCGCAGCCGGCGGTAGGCGGCCAGCGGCCCGCCGACGAACGCGGCGAGGCTGACCGGCTTGCCGAAGCGCCGGTACCGGATCCGCAGCGTCGGCGGCTCCTCCCCGGCGACCGACTCGGTCTCGGCCAGGCCGGTGCGGCCGACCGAGCGCTCGAGGTGCAGCACGCGCACGTCTGCGCTGAGCGCTGCGGCACGGGCGTGCTCGCGGACGAAGATCCCGTCGATCGGCAGATCCGGCCGGGGCCAGTTCGTCGTGACGAACAAGACCTTCACTCAGTCGAGGAACGCACGCGCCCAGAGCTCGAGGTTGAGCGCGCGCCAGAGCTCCATCCCGGCGTTCAGCTCTCCGGCCCGGTGTTTGCGCAGCCGCATTCGCGCCGCCTCGGGATCCACGAACCCGCGCTCGGCGAACGAGCGGGAGGCGAAGACGTCCTCGGCTAGGTCGCCGAGCTCCTCTCTGAGGAACCTTCGCTCGGGCGTGACGAAGCCGAGCTTGTCCCGCCGGTCGCGCACCGTGGCGGGCAGCAGGTCCCCGAGCGCCCGTCGGAGCACGTCCTTCGTCCGTCCCCGCGCGATCAGCTCGCGGCTCGGCAGCGAGAACAGCCGCTCGACGAGCCGGTAGTCGAGGAACGGGACGCGCGCCTCGACTGAATGCGCCATCGAGTTGCGGTCCTCGTAGCGGAGGAGCTCGGGGAGCCCGCGCCGCGTCAGGAGCAGCTCCTGGTGGCGCCGAAGCCGCGTGGGGAACCGCGAGCCGTTCGCGGTGGGCGGCGCTGCGACGCCGCGCAGGTCGTCGTGCACGAACGCCGACGAGCCGCGCGAGCGGGCCCGCGCGGCGCGCGTGACGCGCTCCGGAGCGAACGGCTGGGCCAGCACGGTCGCGAGCCGTTTCGCGCCGTGGAGGTCGCGGAAGCTGCGCAGCTCGGAGCCGAGCTCGCCGACCCGCCCTGACGCGAGCAGATCCGCGAGGTGATGCCCGAGGTGCGTCCGGTAGCCGGCGAGCACCTCGTCGCCTCCCTGCCCGTCGAGCATCACCTTCAGCCCGGCGCGGCCGGCCGCGCGCATCACGTACCAGCCCGCGCAGATGCTCGTCGACCCGAACGGCTCGTCCTGGGAGCGGACGATCGACGGCAGATCCGAGACGAGCTCGGCAGCGGTGAACGAGACCCAGTGCGGCTCCGCCTTGATGCGATCGATCACGGCCCGCGCGTAGGGGCGCTCGTCGAATCCCGCGTCGTCGAAGAATGCTGTGAACGTTCGCTGCCTCTCGCCGACGGGCCGTGCGTTCTCGACCTCGGTGCGGAGCAGGAGGTCGACGCCGACCGCGACCGCGGACGAGTCGAGGCCTCCGGAGAGCGCGGTGCCGAGCGGCACGTCGCTGCGGAGCCGCAGCCGGAGCGAGTCGAGGAAGAGCGAGCGCACCTCCTCCGCCGCGTCGCCGTCGGGCGCGTCCTGCGGCTCGAGCTGCCAGTAGCGCGAGGTGCGCAGGCCGTGCTCGTCGAGGACGAGCGAGTGCGCGGGCGGCAGCTTGCCGATCCCGTCGAAGAAGGTCTCCTCGGTGTGGTCGAGGTAGGCCTGCTCGAGGTACTCGCGGACCGCCGTCGGATTCGGCGCGAGGCGCGTCTCGGGATCCGCGGCGAACGCTTTGAGCTCGCTGGCGAAAACGAGCCTCCCGTCCTCGTAGCGGTAGTAGAAGGGCTTCACGCCGAAGCGGTCGCGCGAGCAGAACAGTCGGCGCTTGCGCCCGTCCCAGAGCGCGATCGCCCACATTCCGTTGAAGCGCTCGACGCAGGCGTCGCCCCATTCCTCGTATGCGGCGAGGATCACCTCGGTGTCGGTCGCGCTGCGGAAGCGGCGCCCCTTCGCCTCGAGCTCGCGGCGCAGCTCGCGGTAGTTGTAGACCTCGCCGTTGTGGAGGAGCTGGAGCGAGCCGTCCTCGCTCGCGAAGGGCTGGTTGCCCGCGTCGCTGAGGTCGATGATGGCGAGCCGCCGGAAGCCGAGCGCGACCCCGTCGGTCGCGAAGGAGCCGTTTCCGTCCGGGCCGCGGTGGTCGAGCGCCGCCGCCATCGCCTCGACCGCCGCCGTCTCCGGCGGGGCCCCGAGCCGGACGATCCCGCAGATCCCGCACATGCCGTGAATCATGCCGTTGGTACGTTCGCGTTCTGTGAAGGAGCCGCTCTCCAGCCGCGTCCTCTTTCCGCTCACCGAGCGGCGCTTCACGTACGCCGAGTACGAGCGCTTCCTCGATCGCCTCGCAGGGCGCGACGTCGTGCCGCTGCGGGAGTTCGCGGCCGGGCGGGGCGACACCGCGCTCCGGCACGACGTGGACGACCGGCTCGAGTCGGCGCTCGTGCTCGCACGGCGGGAGCACGCCCGTGGCCTGCGTGCCACCTACTTCGTGCTGCACACGGCGCCGTACTGGGAGCGTGAGGACCTCGTCGACCGGTTACGCGAGCTGCAGGCGCTCGGCCACGAGGTCGGCTGGCACAACGACCTCGTCACGCTCGCGCTCGTCCACGGCGTCGATCCGGGGCCGTACCTCAGCCGCGAGCTCGAGCGGCTCCGCGGTGGAGGGATCGACGTCGTCGGAGTCGCCGCCCACGGATCGCCGTGGTGTCACCGGCTCGGCTTCCACAACGACTATGCGTTCGCCGATCTCCCGCAGCCGATCCCCGGCTTCCCGACCCGGTTTGAGCCGATCGGGACACTCGCCGACTTCGGCTTCGACTACGACGCGTATTCCCTCGGCGAGGACGCGTACTTCTCCGACTCGCTGTTCGTCGACGGCCGACGCGCCCATCCGACCGCCTTCCCGCTCGAGCCGGCCAAACGCACGATCGTGCTGACCCACCCGTGCCACTGGGACGAGTCCGCAACGGCGAAGGCCCGGCGCCTCGCCACCCGCATGGCGCGCCGCCTCACAGGCGCTCGCGGGAGTTAGTGGCTCAGAGCCACAAACTCAGTCGAGACAGTTCCTCGAGTTGCGAAGGCCCGCATTCCTCCACGACAGGTGTGACGGAAGTGCGACGACTTCGTGTCGAAGGACGAGATAGTGGCTCAGAGCCACAAAGTCCGGGCTAGCGCTGCGGCCCGGCGGAGGCGGCGACGGATAGGGGAGCGCTGGAAGTGCTCGCGCTGGGCCCAGTAGCGCGCGCGGAACGCGTCTCGGGACTCGCGGTACGCCGGGGTCTCCGGGACTGCGCGCGGGGTTTCGTCGTGGGCGAACCAGGGCTCATCTTGCCTCGGGACGACCACGTCGTAGCCCGAGAGTACGTAGCGCATCGATTGCGCGACGTCGTAGAAGTGGAAGCCGCCAATCGTCTCGTCCCACGGCATGTCGCGCTGCGTGATCATGCAGAGCCCGTCGACCGCTTCGACGATCTCAGCCTCGCCGGCCGGCTGCTCGAGCTCCAGGACATCCTCACCGCGTGGCGTCAGGTGGACGACTCGGCCGAAGACGCCGCTTCCATCCCACCAGACGCAGGACTGCGGGAGGTAGCGACACCCGGCGGCGCCGATCAGCGCGATTGAGCGGCGTCGGAAGATCCTTTGCACATCCGCGATCAGATCGGTGTTGCGGATGACGACGTCCTGGTGGACGTAGGCCTTGTACCGCCAACCGGCCGAGTCTGCGAGCAGCCCGTTGTACGCCTCGGCGAGACCGTTCGCGCCGCGCCGCTCGAAGGTGCGGACCTCGAACCCGGGCGGCCGCTCGAGCGCGTCGATCGACCGCCGGAGCCGCTCGAGCTTGGTCTCGTCCGTGACCGCGACGAGAAACGCAATGCCCTGGATCACGGCGACCAGAGGGAGACGAGTGCGTCCGCCTGCGCCTCGGCGTTGTAGCGCTCGACCGCGAGCTGCCGTGCGCGCCGGCGCAACTCGACAACGCGGTCGCGGTCGCCGGAGAGCGCCGTCAGCGCCGCGCCGAGCTCCTCCGGCCGCCCGGGCTCGAAGGTCACGCCGACACCTTCTCC
>DAIMGZ010000082.1:0-7697 GCA_036723535.1 Gaiellaceae bacterium | reverse complement strand
TGCCGGGCAGCCGGGCGGCCGAGGTGCTCGAGCGCTGCCGCGAGCTCGAGGCGGCCGAGCGTGAGATCGAAGACGCAATCGACAGCGGCCTCGAGCCCGCCGAGATCGCGCGCAGGCTCAGGCCGGATCGTTGGTGAGCGTCGGCTCGCCGAAGGCTCCGGCGGCGCCGAGCTCGGCGAGCCGTTCGGGCGAGTAGCCGCACAGCTCGGCCAGGACCTGTTCGGTGTGCTCGCCCCGGCGGGGCGCGCGCTCCGGTGCGCGCTGCTCGGGGCCGACGCGAAGCGGCGAGGCGATCGTCCGCACGGTTCCGAACCGGTCGTGCTCGACCTCGACGACGGCGCCGCGCGCCACGGCCTGGGGGTCGGCGAGCGCCGCCGCGACGTCGTTCACTGGGGCGCACGGAACGCCTGCAGGCCCGAGCTCCGCCAGCCAGGCAGCCGTCGTCCGCGACGCGAAGGCGGCGTCGAGCTCGGGGATCAGCTCGTCGCGATGTTCGTCGCGGCTCGTGAAATCGGCGAAGCGCGCGTCCGTTGCGAGCTCGGGGCGGCCGATCACCTCGCAGAGCTGGCGCCAGAACTTCTCCTTCGGGCAGGCGACGACGATCCAGCCGTCGGCGGTTGCGAAGTTCTGGAACGGGACGATCGAGAGATGGGCGGAGTTGTGGCGCCGCGGCGGCTCGTAGCCCTCGGTCGCCGCCCACGTCCCGACGTACATCAGTTCGGCGAGGGCGGTGTCGAAGAGCGAGATGTCGCAGTCGCAGCCGACACCTTCCCGGCGCGCCCGCCAAAGGCCGGCCATCACGGCGAGCGCCGAGACGTAGCCGCCGGAGAGGTCGACGAGCGACAGGCCGCTCTTCATCGGCGGGCCGCCGGGCTCGCCGGTGAGGCTCATCCAGCCCGCGAGCCCCTGCATCACGTAGTCGTAGCCGCCCTCGGCGGCGCGCGGGCCGGTCATCCCGAAGCCGGAGAGCGAGCAGCAGACGATGCGCGGGTTGAGTTCGCAGAGATCGTCGTAGCGAAGCCTGAGCTTCGCGGGGTGGTCTCCGCGCAGGTTCGAATGGACGACGTCGGCGGCGCGCACGAGGTCCTCGAACACCGCGCGCCCCTCCGGGTTGCGCAAATCCAGCGAGACGCTCCGCTTGCCGCGGTTGAACGCCTCGAAGAAGAGGGAGTCCTCACCAGCCTGGAAGGGCGGCACGTAGCGGCCGACGTCCCCGCCTGCCGACGGGTCCTCGATCTTGATCACGTCTGCGCCGAGATCCGCGAGCTGGAGCGTCGCCCAGGGCCCCGCGCCGAACTGCTCGATCGAGAGGATGCGGACGTCGGCGAGCGGGAGGTTCATCCTCGTCGCCGTTCAAATGTCTGACACATGAACACCGGCGGTTCTAGTCAGCCCGGCAGCCGTTGTCAAGCGGTCTACGGCCGGACCGTGCGCAGGGTGCGCTTCCACACTTTCTCGTACTCGGGCTGCAGCTCCTCGAGATGAACCCGCATCTGGTCGCCTGCGCGGTCGGGATCGCCCGCAGCGATCGCGTCGGTGATCTTCCGGTGGTGGTCGTTGATGCCGCGGTGGAACGCGTTGCTCAGGTTCGAGCGCGCAAGCGCTCGCTGCAGCACCGAGAAGACCGGCTGCGCCGAGACGTAGAGGAGCTTGTTCCCGCAGGCCTCGAGGACGATCGTGTGGAAGCTCTTGTTGAAGACGAACTGGTCCTGCGTGGTCAGCTTCAAGGGCTCGTCGGGGATCGTGGCCTCGAGCCGCTGGAGCGAGGACTCGTCACGGCGGATCGCTGCGAGGCGCGCCGCCGGCACCTCCAGCAGCATCCGGACCTCGAGGAAGTCCTCCAGGGAGACGTCCTTCGAGGCGGTCAGCAGGTCGAAGTTCGAGCGGATGAACTCGGACAGGTGGTCGATCGTCGGGAGGGTCACGTAGCTTCCGCCGCCCGAGCCCTTGGCGGTGCGGATCAGGTTCTGGGCCGACAGGACGCGCAGCGATTCGCGCACGGTGGCTCTGCTGACGCCGAACTGGCGTGCGAGGTTCGCCTCGTTCGGTAGCCGCTCGCCCGGCGCGAGCTCGCCGCTCATGATCAGGTCGCGAAGCTGCTCGGCGATCTGCTCGTACGCCTTCAGCACGCGGCGGACGGACACGCCGCGAGCCGGCGCCTCGTCACTCGCCGGGGCGGCGATCTCCTCGACCACGTTCTTCCTCGGCGGCATCCCGCGCTCCCTCTCGATGTCGGGCGTGAATGGAGGCTTAACCTAGCACCGTCGGCGGTCCCCGAAAAAACGCGGGCAGGCCCCGCATCTGCCGGTTGACGGAGAAATGCCTGACATATAACCTTCGGCCTTCAGTGTCGGGCCTGAACGCACCGGTGTGAGGCCGGACGGCATGACTGCCTCGGCCGCGGCAAGCGAGCCGCTCGTGCACCACCTCCTCTACGTCGGCGGCGAGCACGTTCCCGCCTCCTCGGGCGGCTCGTTCGCCTCGGTCAACCCGTCGACGGGCGAGCCGTGGGCGACGTTCGCCCAGGCGGACGCGGCCGACGTCGCGCGCGCTGTCGACGCCGCGGCCGCAGCGTTCGCCGACCCGTCCTGGCGCGATCTCTCGCCGACGCGGCGCGGCCGGCTCCTGATGCGGTTCGGAGACCTGATCGGCGAACATGCCGACGAGCTCGCGGCGCTCGAGACACGCCAGAACGGCAAGCTCCTCCGCGAGATGGCAGGGCAGGCGCGGATGGTGCCGGAGTGGCTCTACTACTTCGGCGGTCTCGCGGACAAGGTCGAGGGCAGCGTCATCCCGCTCGACCGCCAGAGCGTCCTCAACTACACGCTGCGGGAGCCACTTGGCGTCGTCGGCGTCATCACGCCGTGGAACTCGCCGCTCCTCCTCACGATGATGGCGGTCGCTCCCGCTCTCGCGGCCGGCAATACCGTCGTGATCAAGCCGTCGGAGTTCACGCCGGCCTCGATCCTCGCCGTCGCCGCTCTCGCCGGCGAGGCCGGGCTGCCGCCGGGGGTCGTCAACGTGGTCACCGGCGCGCGCGAGACCGGCCAGGCGCTCGTCGACCACCCTGGAGTCGCGAAGGTGGCGTTCACCGGAGGTGCCGATGCGGGCCGCGCGATCGCGAGCAGCGTCGGCCGGCGGCTCGGACAGGTGACGCTCGAGCTCGGCGGTAAGAGCCCGAACATCGTCTTCGCCGATGCGGATCTCGCCGCGGCCGAGGCGGGTGTCCTCGCCGGGATCTTCGCCGCCGGCGGCCAGACGTGCATCGCCGGCTCCCGGCTGCTCGTCGAGCGGCCTGTTCACGACGAGCTCGTCGGCCGGCTTGTCGAGCGCGCGCGTGCGATCAAGCTCGGCGATCCGACCGACCCCGACACGCAGCTGGGCCCGATCGCGACCGCGCAGCACCTCGAGCGGATCGCCGGGATCGTCGAGCGCGCGCAGGCCGACGGCGCCGAGATCCTGACCGGTGGGCGCCGCACCACGGTCGACGACCTGCCGGGCGGGCTCTTCTACGAGCCGACGATCCTTGCCGGCGTGGCGAATGACGACCCGGTCTGCCAGGAAGAGATCTTCGGGCCGGTGCTCGCGGTGTTGCCCTTCTCGGGCGAGGACGAGGCGGTCGAGCTCGCAAACGCCTCGCGCTACGGCCTCGCCGCCGGGGTCTGGACGCGCGATGTCAAGCGCGCCCACCGCATGGCACGCGCGCTGCAGGCGGGCACCGTCTGGATCAACCTCTACCGCGCCCTGACCTACAACTCGCCGTTCGGCGGCTACAAGGAGAGCGGAAGCGGTCGCGCCAACGGTGCCGCCGCGATCGGGGAGTACCTCCAGACGAAGAGCGTCTGGTGCGAGCTGGGCGAGGAGATCCAGGATCCCTTTGTCCTCAGGATCTGAGCTCATCGCAGACGCGGCGGCGCCGGACGCGGCGGCACCGCTCCCCTGGCAGCGCTCGATCGCAGCCGCGATCGAGGCCGCAGGCACCGACGTGGCGGCCTACGTTCCGGACGCCCGCCTGCGCGGGATCGTCGCCGCGCTGGCCGACGGCGGGGTTCCCGTGCGCGCGCTCACACGCGAGGAGGAGTGCGTTGCGTTTGCCGCCGGCTACGCGGCGGCCGGCGGACGGCCCGTCGTGCTGATGCAGTGCTCGGGGCTCGGCAACTCGCTGAATGCGCTCGGCTCGTTCGCGATCCCGTACGGCATCGGGATACCGCTCATCCTCTCGATGCGCGGCACGCTCGGTGAGACCAACCCCTCCCAGGTGCCGATGGGGCGCGCGACCGTTCCGCTCCTGCAGGCGCTTGCGATTCAGTCGTTCTCGGTCTCGACGGAGGCCGCGGCCGGTCCGGTGACCGCGGGCGTGCTGGCGCTTGCCTACGAAACGGGGACGCAGGCAGCCGTCATCCTCGAGCCCGCGCTCGGAGGCCAGCGTGAATCCGTCTGACGCCGTTGCCGCCGCGGTCGCAGCCGCGCCCGGCGACCTGTTCGTCTCCTCGCTCGGGACCGCTACCTCGGCGCTGCGGCTCGCCTCCGGCGACGGACCGCACCTCTACCTCGGAGGCGCGATGGGCTGCGGCCTCGCTGCGGCACTCGGCGTCGCCGAGCGCTGCCCCGACCGCGGCGTCGTCGCAGTCGTCGGCGACGGCGACCTCCTGATGGGCGCCGGCTCCCTCTGGTCGCTCTCGGGCCTCCGGCCCGCAAACCTGCTCGTGCTCGTGCTCGACGACGGCCGGTACTCGATCACGGGCGGACAGGAGCTCGTCGCCGTGCGGGCGTTCGCAGCGGTCGCCGGCGCGCTGCCGAACGTGACTGCGCTCGAGGCGACGGACGCGGACGAGGTCGCAGAGGGTGTGCGGGCGCTCGCTCGTCCCGCGGTCCTGCTCGCGCAGATCGACGAGCCCGCGTGGCCCGGCCCGAGCCCGTTCGTCGATCCGCACCAGGTGCGCGCCCGCTTCGCCGCGAATGCGATCGGTGCGACCTGAGCGGCCAGCCCCTCACGGTCGCGGCGCTGCTCGCCGACGGGGTCGCGGACGCGGGCGCCGATCGCGTCTTCGCCTTTCCGGGCGGCGGCAGCAACCTCGAGGTGATCGAGCAGCTCGGCGCCCGCGGGATCGAGGTCGTCGTCGCGCGCTCGGAAGGCGGCGCCGCGTTCATGGCGGCCACCTACGGCGAGCTCACGGGTCGTCCAGCAGCGCTCCTCGTCGGCCTCGGGCCTGGTGTCGCGAACGTCGTCAACGGCCTCGCGCACGCGCTGCTCGACCAGAGCGCGGTCGTTTTGATCAGCGACCGCTTCACCGACGCCGAGCTCGCGACGACCGGCCACCAGGTGCTCGACCACCGGGCGCTGCTCGAGCCGGTGACGAAATGGCAGGAGACATTGAGCGCGGCGAACGCGGCCGCGGCGATCGCGCGCGCATTCGCCGAGGCGGCCACCGAGCCGCGCGGCCCCGTTCATCTCGAGCTGCCGCGCGACGTGGCGGCTGTGACGCCGGCTTCGGCAATCGCCACTACACGAGCTGCATCGAGAGAGCTCGACGCCGCAGCTCTCGCAGCCGGTGCGGCCGCGGTCGTCCGCTCGCGCCGGCCGGTCATCCTCGTCGGCGATGAGGCTGCCGAGGTACGGCAGGCGGAGCTCGTTGAACTCGCCGAACTGCTGCAGGCGCCGGTGCTCGCCTCGTACAAGGGCAAGGGCAGCTTTCCCGAGGACCATCCGCTCTGGTGCGGCATCGTGACGAACGCGGCGATCGAAGCCGATCTCCTCGCTGCAGCCGACGTCATCCTCGCAATCGGCCTCGATCCGATCGAGCTGCTGCCCCGCCCCTGGACCGCAACCGCGCCCGTGCTTGCACTGCGCGCGCACGGCGAGGCAGCACCCGGCTATCGGTCGACGTGGACCGTCGAAGGGGATGTCGCCGCCCTCGTCAGCGAGCTCTCCTTCCTCGTCCGCGAGACGGCTTCGGAGTGGACGCCCGCCGAGGTCGGAAGCCGCCGGCGGGAGTTGCTCGTCGCGTTGCGCATTCCAGCGCCGGGCTCATTGAGCGCGGTCGAGATCGTCGAGGCGGTTCTCGCGGAAGCACCGCCGTCGGCAACCGTGACGGTCGACGCAGGTGCGCACATGTTCGCCGCGACGTGGTTCTGGCGCACAACTCGACCGCGCGGCTTCCTGATCTCGAACGGGCTCGCGACGATGGGCTATGCCGTTCCGGCAGCGGTCGCGGCGGCGCTCGCGCGGCCGGAGGAGCCTGTCATCGCATTCACGGGCGACGGCGGCTTCCTGCTGCACGGCTCCGAGCTCGAGACGGCGACGCGGCTCGGAGTGAAGATCGTCGTCGTCGTACTCAACGACGCGAGCCTCAGCCTGATCCGGATCAAGCAAGAGGACAAGCAGTACCGGAGGCTCGCTGTCGACTTCTCACCCACGAACCTCGCGGCAATCGGGCCTGCGCTCGGGGCAGCCGGGTCGTCCGTGTCGAGTGCCGACGACCTGCGGGTGGCGGTTCGCGAGGCGTTCGCGGCGCCCGGCAGCACGGTCGTCGAGGCTCGGCTCGCAGGCAGTGAATACCAGGAGCTCCAACGCGCGATCCGCGGCGGGAGCTCAACCTCCGAGCTTGCCTCCGTGCGAGCATGACCACCAATCGAAGGAGCTAGCTCTGCGCGTCGGCATCGTCCAATCGGATCCCCAGCTCGGCGACGTCGACGGCAACCTCAGTGGTTGCGTGGCAAGCCTCGGCGAGGCCGCAGCCGCCGGCTGCTCGCTCGTCGTCTTTCCCGAGTGCGCGCTCAGCGGCTATATGTTCGGCGACCTCGAGTCCGCGACCCGCGCGGCGGTCGCGCTGCCCGGGCCTGAGACCGACGTGCTCGCCGTCACGTGTGCGCGGCGCGGCCTGCATTGCGTCGTCGGCCTGCTCGAACTCGACGGCGACCTCCTTCGCAACACGGCCGTGCTCTTTGGGCCGGGCGGCATCGTCGGCAAGTATCGGAAGTCCCACATCGCCTGCATCGGCGCCGACCGCTGGACGACGCCCGCCGACGACGAATACGAGGTCTTCGAGACCCCGATCGGCAGGATCGGCCTCCAGATCTGTTACGAGTGGCGCTTCCCGGAGGTGACGCGCGTCCTTGCGCTCGCCGGCGCCGACATCGTCGCGCACCCGACGAACTCGCCCGTCGCCTCACGCGACCTCGCCGACTTCCTGCCGCGCGCCCGCGCGGCCGAGAACGCCGTCTACTTCCTGATGGCGAACCGGGTCGGGACCGAGGGCGGGACGACGTTCTTCGGCCGCAGCCAGATCGTCGACCCGCTCGGAAACGTGTTGGCCGCGGCCGACGACACGTACGTGTCGCTGACGGTCGCCGACGTCGACGTCGAGCTGGCGCGGCTGAAGACGAAGGAGCCCGGCGAGGGCGGTTACACGGTGCGGCTCTTTGCCGACCGCCGCCCGGGCCTCTACAGCCCCGTCACTGCCGAGCTCGCGGTGGAGGGCGCATGACCGACGATCGCCCCCTCGACTACGTCGTCGTCGGAGCCGGTGCGATCGGCGGCACGACCGGTGCGCGGCTTGCGCGCGCCGGGCACAGCGTGTTGCTGTGCGATGCCGACGCCGAGCACGTCGCCGCGATCAATGCGCACGGTCTGGCGATTGAGGGCCCGGTCGAGGAGTTCACCGCAGCGGTTCGCGCGGTGCTCCCCGACGACTTGC
>DAIMGZ010000081.1:0-7697 GCA_036723535.1 Gaiellaceae bacterium | reverse complement strand
ACGGTGACGTTCTTCAGGATGGTCTGCAACACGCGCTGCCCGGGCACAGACGTCTCGCGCTCCGCCGCAGCGGCGAGCGCGTCACGCAGGTCCTGCGGGATGTCCTTGAGCGCCCAGACGTAGAGATATGCCGCAGCGTCTTCGACCGCGGCTTCGAGATCGGTGATCGTGATCGTGCTCATACGCGCGCTTTCTCCGCGGCGGCCTTGCCCGCGCGGCGTCCGAACACACAACATTCGAGCAGGCTATTTCCCATCATGCGGTTGCGGCCGTGGGTGCCGCCGGCGATCTCGCCGCAGGCGTAGAGCCCTTCGAGCGTCGTCTCACCGTTCGCGTCGATCACGAGGCCGCCGTTCTGGTAGTGGAGGACGGGATAGGTGAACAGTCGTTCCCGCAGCGGGTCGATCCCGCCCGCACGGTAGCGACGGAGCATGTAGGGCAGCGACACGTTGGCGTCGTCTTCGGAGATCCTCGTCGTGTCGAGATAGACCGCCGGTCGTCCGTCCGGCGTCTCGACGCCTTGGCCCTTCTCGACCTCCTCGACGATCGCCTGGCTGACCGCATCGCGGGGACCGAGAGAGTCGGTGAATTCCTCCCCGTCTGCGTTGAGCAGCACCGCGCCGTATGCGCGCGTCGTCTCGGGGATGGAGTAGCCCTGCATGTTCTGCGGCCAGGCGCCGCCGTTCGGGTGGTATTGCAAGGCGTCGAAGTCGCGCACCTCGGCGCCGAGGTCGACTGCCATTTGCGTCACCTCGCCGGTCGCTCCCGGATGGTTCGTCGAGAGCTCGCCACGCTCAGCCGCAACCCGGAAGCACCGCCCGCCCGCTGCGAGGACCACCGTCGTGGCATCGATCGTGTGATCCCCGCAGCGTGCGCGCCAGCCGTTCTCGGTCCGGGCGAGGTCGGCGAGCGGTGACTTGGGAAAAGTCTGGATGCCTGAGCCCTCGGCCGAGTCGCGCAGCGCAGTCGTGATCGCGTGTCCCGTGCGATCGCCGACCTGCAGCAACCGCTTTCGCGATGCCCCGCCGCAGCGGGCGAGGCGGTAGCCGCCGTTTTCCCGGGTGAACTCGACGCCGAGTTCCTCGAGCCAGTGGATCGCAGAAGGGGCCTCGCCGGTGAGGATCTCCACCAGCGCGCGGTCGGCCGTCTCGTGGGAGGACTTCCACACGTCCTCGGCGTGCTGCTCGGGCGAGTCGTCCTCGGCGAAGGCGGCCTGGATGCCGCCTTGCGCCTTGGCGGAGTTGCACGACTGAAGCGCGCCCTTGGTCGCCAGCGCGACCCGCGCACCCGCCCGCTGTGCGGATACGGCTGCCCCGAGGCCCGAAGCCCCGCTGCCGATCACGAGCACATCAAAGGAGGAGTCCGCCACGACCACCGAACCCTACCACGGTTCGGCTAATCCGCTGTATTAGTAGTTGTGATTCAATAGATGGACCGCAACAGCTCCTCGACCTCGGCGGGGCTCGCCGGCCGGGGGTTGGCCTTGGCGCCTGCGCGCTCGACCGTCGCGGCAGCGATCTCGCGGAGCTCTTCCTCCGGAACGCCGAAGTCGCGTAGCCGTTCGAACCCGCCGAGGCGTGCGAGCTCTTCCACACGAGCAGCCGGATCTTCCGTGCCGAGCGTGTCTCCGAATCGGCGCACGGCCTCGGGCGTAACCTCGGTGTTGAACCGCAACGCAGCCGGCAGGGCAAGAGCGTTCATGGCGCCGTGCGGCAACCCGTAGCGGCCGCCGAGCGCCTGTGCGATGGCGTGACCGAGCGCGAGCATCGAGCCCCCGAGCGCCATCCCCGCGTACATCGCGCCCTCCAGCAGCTTCGTCCGCGCCTCGAGGTCCTGCGGGGCGTCGACGACGCGAGGCAGCCATTCGCCGATCAGTCGCGCACCTGTGAGCGCGTGCTCGTCAGCTTCTGAGTTGTGGCCCTCGACGTACAGGGCTTCCGCGCAGTGAGCGAGTGCGTTCAGCGCGGTCCCGACAGTGTCGGCCATGGCGAGCGACAGAGTCAGTTCCGGCTCGTAGACGACACCGCCGAGCCGGGCGCCCGCGCCACCGCCGCGCATCCTGCGCTCGGGATCGCGGATGCCGAAGAACGTCGTCCACTCCGATCCGCTGTAGGTGGTGGGCACGGAGACGAGCGGCACGGCCGCCTCGGCCGAGACCGCCTTGCCGAGGTCGATCGCGCTGCCGCCGCCGACGGCGATGACGCCGTCCCCGGCGTACTCGGCCGCGGTCGTGACCTGATCGGACGGAACCTCGGTCCAGCGCGCCGCCGTGCGGACACCGAGGTTCGTTCCGACCCAGCGCTCGCTCGCCACCAGCAGCGGTTCGCGAATCCCGAGCTCGCCGACGACGCCCGGCAGCTGGGCGAGACCCCAGCGGACGATCACGCCGGCAAGTGCTCGTGCGCGAAGGAGACGAATGCACGGGCGACACGCGTCTCACTCCGCCCACTCGCGCGGGCGAGGAAGATCTCGCGCACGGGGTCGAGCCCGCGTACTCGCGCGGTCGCGATGCGGCCGGCGTCCAGGTCGGCTTCGATCGCAAGGCGGGAGATGAAGGCGATGCCGTGTCCGCCGACCACCGCGCTCCGCACGGATTCCTGGAGGCCGAGCTCCAGCCGGACGTCGAGATCGCGCAGCCGCAGCCCCGCCTTGCGCAACTCGTCCTCGATGACCTGACGAACGCCTGCCCCTTCCTGCATCACGATCAGCTTCTCTCCCTTCAGATCGTCGAGCGTGATCGTCTTGCCGGCGAAGCGATGAGCGGCCGGGCAGGCGAGGACGACCTCGTCGCGGAAGAAGGGCTCGAACGCGACGCCGCGGTGGCGACGTCCCGCGCCGACGATCCCGAGCTCGAGCTCGCGCTCGGCGACCCGGTCGACGACGGTCTGTGTGTCGGAGACGGTCAGCCGCACGCGCACTTCCGGCTGCTGCTCCTGAAACTCGCAGAGCAGTAGAGGGACGACGGTGCCGCCCGGTCCCGTCGACGCTCCGAGCTCGAGCGTGCCGGTGATGGCACCCTCGTCGTCCGCGTCGAGGTCTTCGAGCAAATGCTCCTCGGCCGCGAGCAGGCGCTGGGCCGAGGCGTAGAGCCGCCGGCCTGCCTCGGTCGGCTCGACGCGGCGTCCGGAGCGGTCGAGGAGCTGGCGCCCGAGGCGCTGCTCGAGCGAGCGAATCTGAAGGCTGACGGCCGGCTGCGTGACCCCGAGCCGCTCCGCCGCCTGGGAGAAGCTCTTCCGCTCGACCACCGCGCAGAATGCGGCAAGTTGGCGCGTGTCCATAAGCATTCATTATGCAAATCGGAACCGGGTGGGGCAGGCTCTACGATCCTGGAGTGGCACCCACGCCGCAGTCGAGCGACTCCTTCATCCTGCGGTTCTCGGAGCTCACGGAGGGAAGCGAGACCAGGCCACGCGACGCCGCGCTGCGCGCGTTCGACATCGTCCTCTCGGCGTTCTTCCTCCTGGCCACGCTGCCGATCATGGTTCCGATCGCCATTCTGCTGCTCGCGACCAGTGGAACGCCGCTCTTCTACCGCGGCGAGCGAGTCGGGCGCGGCGGGCACGTGTTCGAAATGCTCAAGCTCAGAACGCTGCGGAAAAACGCCGAAGAACGGCTCGGCCCTTACCTCGGCGAAGAGCTCGTGCGCCGCACGCGCGAGGAGACGACAGCGATCGGCGGCTGGCTACGCGCGACGCAGCTGGACGAGATCCCGCAGCTCTGGAACGTCGTGCGCGGCGACATGAGCCTCGTCGGGCCCAGACCGATCCGCCCTCGCTTCTTCGCCGAGCTCGTCGAAGAGCTGCCCGCGTACTGGCAGCGGCTCGTCGTCCGGCCGGGGCTGACAGGGTTCGCCCAGGTGCGGCGCGGCTACGAGACGTCGATGGCGGAGAAGCTCGCGCACGATCTCGAATGGATCGCGGATCGCTCGTTGCGGCTGTATCTGCGCACGCTGGCCACGACGGCGTGGCGGGTGCTGCGCCAGTTCGGCCGCGGGGTCACGGGGCGCTGACTAGACCTCGAGCCGTGCGTCCTCGAGGTCGAGGTCGCGGTAGAGATGGCGTTCGACCTCGTCGTCGATGACCCCGCGACGCCGAAGATCGACGATCGCTTCGCGTTCCGCGTCGAACAGTTCCCGGCGCAGACGCTGGTAATTGAGCGACTGCTCTTCGATCGCCCCGTCATCGTTCTCGTCGAAGCGAGACATGAACCGGTTGCGGCGGAATCCGTAGAGACCCCGCAGCCGCTCGGCCGTATCCTCTCGCACCCAATCCTCGGCTTCCAGCTCGTCGAGCCGTGCGAGCGCAGCGTCCGCGGCCTTGATTCGCGCCTTGGCGTGTTCCTTCTCGTCGAGATGGTCCGCCTCGATCCCGAGCGCGCGAATCACGACCGGCAGCGTTAGCCCCTGAACGACGAGTGTGCCGAGAATGACGCAGAACGTCAGGAACACGATCAGGTCACGCTGCGGAAACTCGCGGCCCGCATTCGTCGTCAGTGGCACCGCTAGCGCGGCGGCCAGGGAGACAGCGCCCCGCATCCCTGCCCACGAGACCACGAACGCACGGGCCGGCGGTGGGGTCGCGTCGGGGCCGAACGCCCCCAGGAATCTCCGCGGGAGGTACGAGAACACGGGCACGAAGACAAGGCGCGCAACGATCACGGTCGCGGTGACGAGCAACCCCCACCACATGAGCTTGGCTGCGGAGAATCCGGTGAGAGCGTCGAGGATCCGCGGGAGCTGAAGGCCGACGAGAGCAAAGAGCAGCGCGTTGAGCACGAACGTGAAGATCTCCCAGACAGCTGCTCCCTGAAGCCTCGTCTGGTAAGACGTCAGCTCCGGCGTGCGCCAGCCGAGGTAGATGCCGGCCGTGACGACCGCGAGCACGCCTGACGCGCCAACGGCGTTGGCCGGAATGAACGCAAGGTAGCCCGTGATCAGGGCGATCGTCACCTCAACGGGTGGATTGTCGAGCCGCCGCCGAACGGCGGCGACGACGAAGCCGACGACGAGGCCGATTGCAACTCCGCCGCCGATGCTCCACAGCAAACGCCAGGACGCGTCCCAGATCGAGAACGTGCCGGCGACGGCCGCCGTGATCGCCACCCGGTAGAGGACAAGCGCGGTGCCGTCGTTGACGAGGCTCTCGCCCTCCACGATCGAGACAGTGCGGCGCGGCACGCCCAGACGGCGCATGACCGCGGAAGCCGCGATCGGATCAGTCGGAGAGACCACTGCTCCCAACACGAACGCCGCGGTCCACGACATGTCGTCCACGAGCGTGTGCGCCACGGCGGCCACCGCAACCATGGTGGTGAGCACGAGACCGATCGCGAGGAGACCGATCGGCCGAACATTCGCCCGCAGCTCGCGTAGCGACGTGAAGAACGCCGCGGAATAGAGGAGCGGCGGCAGAATCGCGATCAGGACGAGGTCGGGCGGCAGCTGGACGGTCGGGATGCCCGGGACGAAACCGAGTGCGAGACCGCCGAGGACGAGCAGGATCGGATACGGGATTCGCAGCGCCGGCGCCAGCGCAAGGAGTGCCGCGACGGCGAGGAGGAGGGCCAGCAGGATCAGCTGCTCGTGCACGCCGAAGTGCATCCAGAGAGCCTACGCCGCTCCTACACTGCTGCGCATGTGCGGCATCTGCGGGATCGCCTCGACGAACGGCTCTGCCGTCACCGACCGCGTCACGGCGATGAGCGCGACGCTCGTGCACCGGGGCCCGGACAGCTTCGGGGAGTTCAGCGACGGAGACATCGCGCTCGCTGCCCGGCGGCTCTCGATCATCGACCTCGAGACCGGCGACCAGCCGATCGCGAACGAGGACGGGACGCTGCACGTCGTCCAGAACGGCGAGATCTACAACTACCGCGAGCTGCGGCGCGAGCTCGAGAGAGAAGGGCATCGCTTCCGCACCCAGGGCGACACCGAGGTGTTGCTGCATCTCTACGAGCAGCACGGGGACGGCTTCGCCGAGCGGCTGCGCGGCATGTTCGCCACCGCGATCTGGGACGGGCGGCGGCGCCGGCTCGTGCTCGCCCGCGATCGCTTCGGGATCAAGCCCCTCTACTACCGCGCAGGCGAACGCGAGCTCGCATTCGCCTCCGAGCTTCGGGCTCTGCCCCGCGGCGAGATCGATCTCGACGCCCTGGAGGCGTTCCTCGCCTTCAACTCGATCCCGGCGCCGCTGACGATCTTCCGGGAGATTCGCAAGCTCCCCGCCGGCCACCTGCTGGTTTGGGAAGACGGCCGCGTCGAGCTGACGCGGTTCGCCCGGCCGGCGCCGATCGAGGAGCTGCGTGAAGACGAGGAAGCGGAGCTCGTCGAGGAGCTCCGGTCACGTCTGCGCGACTCCGTCCGCGCACACCTGGTCAGCGACGTTCCGGTCGGCGTCCTGCTCTCCGGCGGCGTCGACTCGGCCTTGCTCGCGGCACTTGCAGCGGAGGAGATCTCCGAGCCTCTGCGCACGTTCTCGATCGGCTTCGAGGAGCGCTCGTTCAACGAGCTCGCCGACGCCCGGCTCGTGGCGCAGCGTTACGGAACGCAGCACCGCGAGCTGGTCCTCCGTCCTGATGCCGCCACGCTCTTGCCCGCACTCGCCGACGCGTTCGACGAGCCGTTCGCCGATTCGTCCGCACTCCCGACGTATCTCGTGTCGCAGCTCGCGGCGGCCGACGTGAAGGTCGCGCTGTCCGGCGAGGGAGGAGACGAGCTCTTCGGCGGCTACTACACGTATGCGGCCGATCTGCTCGCGGCCAGGATCGGCGGGCTGGCCCGCCTGGCAGGCCCGCTCGTCGAGCGGCTGCCGACCTCCACCTCGAGGGCGAGCTTCGACTACAAGGCGAAGCGCTTCGTCCGCGCAGCGCACCTGCCGGCGCTCGAGCGTCATCACGGGTGGAAGGAGATTTTCTCGCCCGACCTGCGCGCCGAGCTCACTGGCGCCCCGTCGTCATTCGATCCGGTCGACATCCTCCGCGCCCGCTATCGCGAGACCGCCGGTGCCGACGAGCTGGCACGCCTGCAGGACGTCGACCTCGGCATCTACCTCGTGGACGACCTGCTCGTGAAGACCGACCGGGCCTCGATGGCGCACTCGCTCGAAGCGCGCGTGCCGTATCTCGACACCGTTGTGACGAACCTTGCGCTCGCGCTCCCCACCCGGCACAAGATCCGCGGCCTCTCGAAAAAGGTGCTGCTGCGGAAGGCGGCCGCGCCGCTCCTGCCGAGGGAGATCGTCCACGGGAAAAAGCGTGGCTTCTCGATTCCGGCAGCCGCCTGGCTCAGGGGCGAGCTCGAGCCGTTCGCGCGGGAGACGCTCTCGCGAGCGACGCTGCAACGCCAGGGCTTCTTCCGCCCCGAGGTCGTGGACCGGCTCCTCGACGATCACGTCGCCGGCCGCGAGGACCGCAGCCGGCAGCTCTGGGGCCTGCTCGCTTTCACGCTCTGGCACGAGCGGCACGTCGAGCGGGCACCGCAGCAGGCGTCGAGGCCCGAAGTGCTCGTCGAGCGCTGACCCAAAGGCGCCGACTCGGCGGCGCCGCGGAGAGGCCACGCGGGCTTCGCCCGTGTGGCCGTCTAACCCAACGCTTGGCTCGCAGCAGACCGGCGACCCCTGGTGGACGCACGCCTAGACTCCTTCGGATGGCCAGCCGACCTCTCGCCGTCCATGTCGTCGGCGCGCGGCCGAACTACATGA
>DAIMGZ010000080.1:0-7723 GCA_036723535.1 Gaiellaceae bacterium | reverse complement strand
ACGTCGACACCGGCGACTTCGTCATCGTCGTGAACGCCGAGAAGATCGCGGTCACCGGCAACAAGCTCGACCAGAAGCGGTACTACCGCCACTCCGGCTATCCCGGCGGCCTGCGCAGCCGGACGCTCCGCGAGCAGCTCGACCGCCGGCCGACCGAAGTGCTCCGCGTCGCCGTGAAGGGGATGCTCCCCAAGAACCGGCTCGCGCGTCAGCAGATCACGAAGCTCAAGATCTACGCCGGCCCCGAGCACCCGCATACCGCGCAGAATCCGCGTCCGATGAACCTGGAGTCGTAGTGAGCGAGATCGCCCAGTACCGCGGCACCGGCAAGCGCAAGACCTCGGTCGCGCGCGTCATCCTGCGGCCCGGCGAGGGCTCGACGTGGGTCAACGGCCGCACGCTGGAGGAGTACTTCCCCCGTTCCGTCTGGCAGACGATCGCCGTGTCGCCGTTCAAGGTGGCCGGCCTCGAGGGCCAGTACGACCTCCGCGTCCGCGTCCACGGCGGGGGGCTGACCGGGCAGGCGGGCGCGGTACGGCACGGGATCGCCCGCGCGCTCGTCGAGGCGAACCCCGAGCTGCGCATCCCGCTCAAGCGCGAGGGCTTCCTCACGCGCGACGCGCGCCAGGTCGAGCGCAAGAAGGCCGGCCTGCACAAGGCGCGCAAGGCGCCGCAGTTCTCGAAGCGCTAGCGCTGCGCCGCTAACCTCGCGCCCGTGGCGCGGCAGTACTTCGGAACGGACGGTGTCCGCGGGGTCGTAGGAGAGACGATCACCGCCGAGCTCGTGGAGCGGCTCGGCAAGGCGGCCGCCGTCTGGTGCGGGAGAGGGCGCGTCTTCATAGGCCGCGACACGCGCGCCAGCGGCCCCGAGCTCGAGGAGGCGTTCGCCAACGGGTTCGCCTCCGCCGGAGGAATCGCCGTCCTCGCCGGCGTCCTGCCGACGCCGGCGGTCGCGCTGCTGCGGCTCGACCTCGCGGCGGTGATCTCCGCCTCGCACAATCCGCCGGAGTACAACGGCGTCAAGCTCTTCGACGGCGAGGGCCGCAAGCTGACGGACGGCGCCGAGGAGGAGATCGAGGCGCTCCTCGACGCGCCGGCCCCCGGAGGGGGCGAGATCGACCGGGTCGAAGTCGCGGCCGACAGCTACCTCGAGCACGTGCTCGAGCGCTTCGGCACCGACCTGAACGGCCTCCGCATCGCGGTCGACTGCGCGAACGGCGCCTACTCGGGCTTGGCGCCGCAGGCGTTCGAGCAGCTCGGCGCCGACGTCACCGCGATCGGGAACGACCCGGACGGGACGAACATCAACGTCGGCTGTGGGGCGACCGACCTCCGCGCGCTCGCCGACGTTGTCCGCAGCGGTGGCTTCGACCTCGGAATCGCCTTCGACGGCGACGGCGACCGGATGCTTGCGGTCGACGAGCGGGGAGAGCCGGTCGACGGCGACCAGATCCTCGCGGTGCTCGCGCTCGACCTCGGCGTCGACGGGGTCGCAGTCACGACGATAACGAACCTCGGCTTCCACCGGCTGATGGAGGAGCGGGGCATCCGCGTCGTCGTCACAGACGTCGGCGACCGCTACGTCCTCGAGGCACTTCGGCGCGAGGGGATGCTCCTCGGCGGCGAGCAGTCCGGCCACCTGATCTGGCTGGACGGGCACGTGACCGGCGACGGTCTCGTCGCGGGGCTCCTCCTCTGCCGCGCGCTTCGCGGACGGCGGCTTTCGGAGGTGACCGCGGTCATGCCGCGCTTCCCGCAGGTGACGCGAAACCTGCCCCGCGACGGTCGGGGCCCGCTCCCCGAGGCGCTCGTCGAGGCGGTCGAACGCGTGAACGCGGAGCTCGACGGCTCGGGTCGTGTCCTCGTCCGCCCGTCCGGCACCGAGCCCGTCGTTCGGGTGCTTGCGGAGGCCGAGACGCAGGAGGCCGCTGAGGGCCTCTGTGTTAGAATCGCCGCCCTGGTGACACACGAGCTCGGCTGATCCGCCCGCGACGTTGCGGCCGGGTCGTGAGGCCGGGCTCTTCGTGTTTCCTGAGACGTTTTCGGCCCTCGGGGAAAGGAGCGGACGTGTGCGGGATCATCGGATACGTCGGGTCGCGTGAGGCGAAGCCGCTCCTGTTGGAAGGGTTGCGCCGGCTCGAGTACCGCGGTTACGACTCCGCCGGGCTCGCGCTGCGCGAGGACGACTCTCTCACCTACGTCCGCGCCGTAGGCAACCTCCGCAACCTCGTGGAGGCGGCGGGCACGAACGGCTCCCACTCGCGCCACGGGCTCGGCCACACGCGCTGGGCGACACACGGCGGCGTGACCGAGCAGAACGCCCATCCGCTCACCGGCTGCGACCCGAGCCGCCTGGCGATCGTGCTCAACGGGATCATCGAGAACTACATGGAGCTCAAGGAGCAGCTTCAGGCAGGCGGCCACACGTTCGGCTCCGAGACCGACGCCGAGGTCGTCGTCCACTTGCTCGAGCAGGAGTACGACGGCGATCTCGCCCAGGCGCTCTCCCGCGTCTACCCGCAGCTCGAAGGCCACTTCTCGATCGTCGCCATCCACCACGACCAGCCCGACGTGCTCGTCGGCGTCCGGAACCAGACGCCGCTCGTCGTCGGGCTCGGAGACGGCGAGAACTTCCTGGCCTCCTCGATCGCCGCCTTCCTCACCGAGACCCGCACCATCATTCATCCGGGCGACGGCGAAGTGGTCGAGGTGACGCCGAGAGAGGTCCGCTTCTTCGTCGACGAGGTCGAGGTCGAGGCGCCGGAGCCGCAGGAGATCGACTGGGACGAGGAGAGCGCCGAGAAGGCGGGCTACGAGACGTTCATGTTGAAGGAGATCTTCGAGCAGCCGGATGCCGTGGCCGAGACGATCGGCGACCGCGTCCGCGGCCACCGGCTCGTGCTCGACGCGCTCGGCCTGACCGAGCTCGAGATCCGCAACCTACGCCGGATCGTCATCGTCGCCTGCGGCACCGCCTACCACGCGGGCGTCGTCGGCCGCTACATCATCGAGGAGTGGGCGCGGGTGCCGGTCGAGCCGGACATCGCGAGCGAGTGGATCTACCGGAACCCCGTGCTGTCGAGGGACACGCTCGTGATCGGGATCTCGCAGTCCGGCGAGACGCGCGACACGGTCAACGCCGTCAAGCTCGCGCGCGAGAGCGGCGCGCGGACGCTGGCGATCACGAACCTCATGGGAACGCAGATCACACGGGAGGTCGAGGCGACGCTCTACACGCGCTGCGGCATGGAGGTCGGCGTCGCCGCGACGAAGACGTTCACGGCCCAGGTGTCGCTGCTCAGCCTTCTCGCCCTCAAGCTCGCCGAGATCCGGCGGACTCTTCCGCAGGACCAGATCGAGTTCATCCTCGACCGCCTGCACGAGCTGCCGCAGAAGATGCAGGAGTTCCTCGACGGCGACCACCCGATCGAGTCGATCGCGCAGCGTTTCCACGACCGGCCGTTCTTCCTCTACCTCGGCCGCCACATCGGCCTGCCCGTCGCGCTCGAGGGCGCGCTCAAGCTGAAGGAGATCTCGTATATCCCGACCGAGGGGTACTCGGCGGGGGAGATGAAGCACGGGCCGATCGCGCTGCTGACCGAGGGGACGCCGGTCGTCGTCGTGGCGACGAACATCCACGTCTACGACAAGATCGTCTCGAACATCCAGGAGACCCGGGCGCGCGGCGCGCACGTGATCGCGATCGCGACCGACGGCAACGAGGACATCCAGCACCACGCGGACGACGTGATCTATGTGCCGCGGACACCGAACTTCCTCCAGGCGTCGCTCGCCGTGATCCCGCTCCAGCTGCTCGCCTACCGGATCGCAAGGCTGCGCGGCCTCAACGTCGACCAACCGAGGAACCTGGCGAAGACCGTCACGGTGGAGTAAGAACTCCACCATGGGTTTGACGGAGCGGCTGGCTCGGGGGGCCGCAGTGCGTCCGCGCCGCACGCTCGCGCTCTGGGGCGTCGCGGTGGTGGTCGCGCTCGTGCTCATCGCGACCTCGCTGCACGGGCTCAGCTCGAACTCGCACGTCGTCGGGAAGCCCGAATCCACGAAGGCTTCCGACGCGATCGCTCAGTCGTTCCCGCGCACCGCCGCCAGCGAGAAGCAGGACGTCATCGTCGTGAGCTCGAGCCGCTATCGGTCGAGCTCGCCGCGGTTCCGGACCTTCGTCTCGCATCTCGCTGCCGAGCTCCGCGCGTCGGGCAAGGTCTCCGGCGGCCGGCTCGCGGCCGTGGCGCCAAACGGACACGCCGTCCTCGTCTCGCTCGTCATCCGGAGCGACTCCGGTGCGGCGCCCGTCGAGCAGTTCGTGGAGAAGGCGAACGGCGGCGGCTTCACGGTCGGCATCACCGGCTACCGCACCACCAACCACGACTTCGGCAAGCAGTCGCAGACCGACCTCGAGAAGGGCGAGCTCGCCTTCGGCCTCCCGGCGGCGCTCCTCGTCCTCGTCCTCGTGTTCGGCGCCGTCGTCGCGGGGCTGGTGCCCGTGCTGATGGCGATCCTCTCGATCATCGTCGCGCTCGGGCTCGTCGCGCTGGTCTCGCTCGGGTTCTCGCTCTCGGTCTTCATCGTGAACATGCTCACGGGGATGGGGCTGGCGCTCGGGATCGACTACTCGCTCTTCGTCGTGTCGCGCTACCGCGAGGAGCGGAGGCTCGGACTAGCGAAGGAGGACGCGATCGCGCACGCCGGCGCCACGGCCAGTCGAGCGGTGCTCTTCAGCGGGAGCACGTTCGTCGTCGCGCTGATCGGCATGTTCATCGTCCCGACCTCGATCATGCGGAGCCTCGCACTCGGCGCGATCCTCGTCGGCATCGTCTCGGTCGCGGCCGCGCTGACGCTCCTGCCCGCCCTGCTGAGCATCGCCGGCGACCGCGTCGACGCTCTCCGAGTTCCGGTCCTCGGCCGGAACCTCGGCCGGGCCGATGCGGTGGAGGGGCGCTTCTGGGAACGGATCGTGAAGGGCGTCCTGCGCCGGCCGGCGCTTTCGCTCGCCGTCGCGGTCGGAGCGATGCTCGCCGCCGCCTCCCCGATCTTCGGGCTGCACATCGGCGCGAACGGCGTCAGCACCCTGCCGTCGAGCCTGCCCTCGAGGCAGGGTTACGACCAGCTGCAACGGTCCTTCCCCGTCCAGAACCCGCAGCCGGCGCGCATCGTCGCGGTGGGCGGGAACGCCGGAACGGTGCATCGCGATCTCCTGCGGCTCGAGCGCCGGCTCGCCGCCGAGGGGAGCTTCGGCGCGGGGACGATCCAGACGTCCGCTCGCGACGGCGTCGCGCTCCTCACGTCGCCGGTTCGCGGCGATCCGGTCGGCGGCGCGGCCGTCAAGGCGGTGCGCGACCTCCGCGCGCGTGTCATCCCGGCAGCTTTCCGCGGGAGCGGAGCGCACGTCTACGTGGGCGGCATCACCGCCGAGAACGTCGACTACTTCGACGCGGTCACGAACCCCACGCCGTACGTCCTCCTGTTCGTGCTCGGGCTGAGCTTCGTCCTGCTGACCGTCGCGTTCCGCTCGATCGTCGTCGCTCTCGTCTCGGTCCTGCTCAACCTGCTCTCCGTCGGCGCGGCGTACGGGCTGCTAACGCTCGTCTTCCTCGACGGGGACGGCGCGAGCCTGTTCGGCTTCCAGCACACGCACGTGATCGACGCCTGGGTGCCACTCTTCCTCTTCTCGGTGCTGTTCGGCCTCTCGATGGACTACCAGGTGTTCCTGATGAGCCGGATCAAGGAGCGCTACGACGCCTCGGGCTCGACGCACGCTGCCCTCGTCGGGGGTGTCGCGTCGACGGCCAGGATCATCACGGGGGCGGCGCTGATCATCGTCGTCGTCTTCGCCGGCTTCGCCGCCGGGAAGCTCGTGATGTTTCAGCAGATGGGGTTCGGGGTCGCGGTTGCCCTGCTCCTCGACGCCACGATCATCCGCTCGGTCGTGCTGCCGAGCATGCTCGGCCTGCTCGACCGGCACAGCTGGTACCTCCCGCGCTGGCTCGAGTGGCTGCCGCACGTCGAGGTGGAGCGGCCGATCGCGACGCCGTAGGGACCTCTGCGGCCGCGCGGGACGTAGAGAGGGCATGTTCGGCCTCGTCGCTCTCCTCCTCGTCGTCTCGCCGCCGCACTTCCGGGCCGCGCCGGGTTGGCGCGTCGGCTCCACTCCGGCGCGTGCCTGTGTCGGCGTCCCGGCGAGCCGGTGTGTCTCTGCTTCGGGCTGGGCGTCGACCGTGCGCTACCGCGATTGCCCCGATTGCGTGCCCCCGCACCGAACGCTCGCCCACCTGCCGCCGGACGACATCGTCATCCAGCTCACGAACAGCCGTGAACGACCGCCTCGCGCTCCGCTGGGAAAGTGGCCGCCGCGGATCTTCCGGAAGGACTTGCAGCCAGGCGGCGGCGAGAGCATCCCCCGACGCGAGAGCTACGCGCAGTGGTTCATCCGCAGCGGACGGATCGAGCGCTACCTCTGGGTGTGGTTCGGTCGCACCCACCCGACCCAGCGTCAGCTCGCACGCGCGAACGCCGAGCTGCGGACGGCCCGCTAGTCGAGCTCGCGCCGCAGCCGCTTCGTCTCGGAGCGGCGTTTCTTCTGCTCGAGTCGGCGCCTGCGCGCGGCCGCGGTCGGCTTCGTCGGGACGCGCTTGCGCTCGACCCGAAGCGCCTCCCGCAGCACCGCGACGAGCCGCTCGACCGCGAGCGCGCGGTTGCGCGCCTGGCTCCGCTCGTCCTGGGCCACCGCCCGCAGGACGGGCCCGGCACGCGCGACGACGCGCCGCTTCTGTACCGGCGTCAACGCGTTCGACGCCTCGACGTCGAAGACGGCGACGACCCGCGTCTCGGACTTCTGCGCGTGCTGGCCGCCCGGCCCGCTCGAGCGGGAGACCTGCAGCTCGACCTCGGCCAGCGGCAGCACGACCGAGCGCGTGACGCGAATAGAGTCCATGTCCATGGCCGCGATTCTGCTCGACGTGGACGGCGTCCTGCACGTCTCCGGCCAACCGCTCCCGGGCGCGGCGGACGCCGTGCGGCGGCTCCGCGAGGGCGGGCACCGGCTTCGGTTCGTCACGAACGCGACGACGCGCTCGAAGGCGCAGCTCGCGGCGGATCTCCAGGCGATGGGGATCGAGCTCGAGGTGGGGGAGGTGCAGACGACAGCTGATGCGGCGGTCGAGGCGCTGCGCGGCAAGCGGGTGCTCGCGCTCGTGATGCACGCACTCGTCGGCGACCTCGAAGGGATCGAGCTCGCCGGCGACAACGTGGACGCCGTCCTCATCGGCGGCGCCGACGACTCTCCCGAGACGAACCTCGTCTTCTCCTACATGAACCTCGCGCGGGCCTTCGCGGAGCTCGAGCTCGGGGCCGACCTCTACTGCCTCCACCGCAACCGCTGGTGGCAGACGCAGCGCGGCCCGCTGCTCGACTCGGGCTGCTACGTCGCCGGGCTCGAGTACGCGGCGCAGACGGAGGCGACCGTGCTCGGCAAGCCGAGTCCCGCGTACTTCGACGCGGCCTGCCGCGCGCTCGACGCGGAGCCGTCGATGACCTGGATGGTCGGCGACGACCTCGAGACCGACGTCGTCGGCGCGCGCGGCGTCGGCATGCACGCCGTGCTCGTGCGGACCGGGAAGTTCCGGCCGGACGCAGTCGACGCGGCCCGCGTCAAGCCGGACGGGATCGTCTCCTCGATCGCGCACCTGCCCGAGTGGCTCGAGGAGCA
>DAIMGZ010000079.1:0-7789 GCA_036723535.1 Gaiellaceae bacterium | reverse complement strand
CCGCGACGACGAGGTCGAAGCGGTCGAGGAGAGCGCGCGACAGCTTGTCGCGGTAGCGCGCGAGCCGTTGCGCGGAGCAGGTGCACTGGGCGGCAGGGTCGCCACGCCCGCCGCACGCGCACAGGTTCATGGTCGCAATCAGTTGAAAACGCGCTGGGAAGACGACCCGCCCGGCGGCGCGGGCCACCGAGATGAAGCCGTCCTCGAGCGGCTGGCGCAGCGCCTCGAGCGCCGGTCGCTGGAACTCTGCGAGCTCGTCGAGGAGGAGCACGCCCCGATGCGCAAGGCTCGCCTCGCCGGGCCGCAGGCCCGGGCCACCGCCGACGATCGCGGCGGTTGAGGCGCTGTGATGCGGCGCGCGGAACGGTGGGTGAGAGACGAGCGGCTGTTCGCCGTCCACGAGCCCGGCGACCGAGTGGATCCGAGTGACCTCGAGCGCTGCCTCGGAGTCGAGCGGCGGCAGGATCCCAGGCAGCCGGCGTGCCAGCATGGTCTTCCCGGTGCCGGGCGGGCCGCCGAGGAGGAGGTTGTGGCCGCCGGCGGCCGCGAGCTCGAGCGCCCGGCGAGCGCGTTCCTGCCCGCGGACCTCGGCGAGGTCGGGTGCCGCGGCGGCACCGTTCCCGTTGGGCGCAAGCGGCGGCTCCGGTTCCAGCTCGAGCTCGCCGCGGAGGTACGCGACGGCTTCGGCAAGGTGCCGGATCGGGACCGCGGCCACGCCGGCCAGGGCAGCCTCACGCGCCGAGTCGGCCGGACAGAGGAGTCGCTCGACGCCGAGCCGCCGCGCGCCTTCCGCCACGGCGAGAACGCCGCCGACGCGCCGGAGACGCCCATCGAGCGCGAGCTCTCCGACGGCGGCCGAGCGCTCGAGCGCGCTCCGCGGCACCTGCTGCGATGCGGCGAGCACGGCGAGCGCGATCGGCAGGTCGAAGCCGGAGCCCTCCTTCCGCAGCTCGGCGGGCGCAAGGTTGACGGTGATCCGACCGGTCGGGAAGTTCAGCTCGGCCGCGGAGATCCCACTGCGAACTCGCTCGCGGGCCTCTTGGCAGGCGCGGTCTGCGAGGCCGACGATGGCGAAGCCGGGAATGCCTTCCCGTACGTGGGCTTCGACGTCGACGCGCCGCGGCTCGAGGCCGACGAGCGCATGCGTGAGCGCGCGTGCGAGCACGAAGCGAGGCTACGAGCGGAATGGTCACGTGACTGCGTCGCCTTGGTCGCGGGTTCCCGGCCTCGTGCCGTGTCGCAAGGAAGGGATACTCCCGCGATGCAGACTTTCAACCTCTTCGACGGAGAGACCGATACTCCACCGGACGGGACGGAGCCGCCCGGTTATCTCGCACACGCAGTGCGGCTCGGCCCGAAGCTCGGAGCCTCCCGCCTCGGCATGAGCGTCTACGATCTGCCGCCGGGCGAGGCCATCTGCCCCTACCACTTCGAGTGGACCGACGAGGAGTGGCTGATCGTGGTCTCCGGCTCTCCGACGTTGCGGACGCCCGACGGCGAAGTCGTGTTGCGCCCGGGCGACGTGGCCTGCTTCCCGGCCGGTCCGAGCGGCGCGCACTCCGTGCGCAATGCGTCGGAGGAGCCTGTGCGCGTCGCCATCTTCTCCACGAAGAACGAGTTCGGAATCGCCGAGTATCCGGACAGCGACAAGGTCGGGATCTGGGCCGGCGACGCCCACTACATGCTCCGCCGGGCCGCGCAACTCGACTACTGGGACGGCGAGCGATAGTGCGGCGGCTCAGCTCACGCGGGCGACGAGGACGTCCTCGAAGTACTCGCCCGCCCGACGGCCCGTGCGACGGTTGACGTGCCGACGCAGCCGCGCTTCGAGGCGGAGCCCGGCCCGCGTGAGGATCTCCGGATAGAGGTCGCGCCTGTCGTTGACGACGACGAGCACGGGAGCGTCCGGGCGCAGCGCCGCCGCAGCCCGCGCGAGCACGGCTGCAATCCCCGCGCGGTACGCCTCGAGCGCCGCCAGGGACGTCCCCGAGGCGGCGGCGCCGATCTCTCGCTCCCGCCGGTCGTCGAGCCCGAGCAGCTCGTACGCATAGCGGTGCTGCTCGTGGTAGTCGATCAGCCCTGGATACGGCGGCGAGGTGAGGATCCCGTCGAACGGCCCCGTGAGCTCAAGCTCCCGCGCATCTCCGTGCAGCACCGTCGCCTCCCGCTCCGCGTCGCGGACGCGAGCGAACTCCTCGATGCGGGCGAGGGTGTCGGCCGTGTAGCGGCGGAGGAAGCCGGCAGCGGAATCGACCGGCCGGCACTCGCGCCGGTGCTTGTGGCACCAGTACTCCGTGCGCTGCGGCTCCTTCGGGGCCTCGAGGTCGAAGTGGGCGGCCCGGCGCGCCGAGCGCGCGGCACGCGACAGGATCACGCGGAAGAGGTCGCGATGCCGGTAGTCCGGGACCAGCTCGCCGAAGGCAAGGAGCTCCGCAGCCGCCCGCGGCGCGTACCACTCGCGCAGATACCCGCTCACACGCGCCCCGCGCTGTGGCAGCGAGTCGACCCGCGCGGACGCGTCCCGTAGCTCCTCCCCCAGCTCCGCCAGATCGTACGGAGCGGTCTTGACCCGCATCAGGAGGCAGTTGAACGCGGCAATGTCCACCCCTGTCGCGTCGAGCCCCGACTCGAGCGCCTGGACGAGCGTCGTCCCCGAGCCGGCGAACGGGTCGAGGACGTGGTCGCCGCGCACGAGGTAGCGGTCGAGCAGCGCCTCGACGAGCTGCGGGATGAACTTGCCGTGGTACGGATGGAGCCGGTGGACGTGCTTCGTGCGCACGCGCTCCGGCAGCTCAGCCTCGGACCAGGAGAGGTCGAGGTCCAGCGTCGCGTACAGCTCGTCCTGCGTGACGGCCACGCATGGGATTTCGGCGCCTAGCTCAGAACGCCTGCGGAATCCGCTGCACGCGGCCGTCGCGCACGGCGAACACGTCGAAGCCCACGGCCAGCCGCCCGAGCTCCGGGCGCACGGCAAGCCACGCCTCCGCCGCTCGCCGCAGCCGCCGCTGTTTCTCCGCCGTCAGCATCTCGAGCGGATCGCCGAAGCGCGGGCTTCGTTTCGCCTTCACCTCGACGAAGCGCACCGTGCGCCCGCGGCGGACGATCAGGTCGAGCTCGTTGCCGCCGGCCCACACGTTCTCCCCGAGAATCCGCCACCCCCGCAACCGGTACCAGCGTGTAGCCCGCCGCTCGGCCGCGTAGCCGGCTCCCGCCCTAGGCAACGGCCTCGCTTTCGTAGCAGAGCGCCTGGAAGCTCAGCCGGTGGACTGCGGACGGGCCTCGCGCGCGGACGACGGCCGAGTGGCCGGGCGTGATGTAGCCGACGTGCTGCGCGAAGCCGTACGCGGGATAGAGAGCGTCGAGGCGGCGCATCAAGCGGTCGCGCGTCACCTTGGCGATGATCGAGGCCGCCGCGATCGCCGCGCTCTTCTCGTCGCCGTCGATGACGGCCGTGTGCTCCGGCGCCGCGGGGCCGAGCCTGAACCCGTCGACGAGGCACGCCTCCGCCGGCGGCGTCAAGGCATCGAGCATCGCGCGCAGGCCGGCGAGGTTCGAGCGGTGGAGGCCGTTGCGATCGATCTCACCGGGCGGGATCACGCGCACGGCCACGCGCTCGGCGCAGCCGACGACTGCGCGGAAGAGCTCCTCGCGCCGATCAGGCGAGCACTGCTTCGAATCGTTGAGGAAGCCAAGCGGCCGGACGCGGTGGTCGCGCAGCGAGCCGTAGTCGAGGAGGACTCCCGCCACCACGAGCGGCCCGGCGAGCGAGCCACGTCCCGCCTCGTCGGCGCCGGCGACGAAGCGGGCGCCGAGGCGTCGATCGAAGCGGAGGAGCTTCTGGCCGGTCCGCTTCTGCACGACCGCGACCATAGCGCGCGATCCGGCTGCGGACGATGCGTGTGAGGAAGTTGCCGGTGAGCTGTTACTCGGTGGAAGCCGTCTCGGGCTCTGCAGCCGTCTCGGGCTCTTCCACGGCCTCGGGCTCTTCCACGGCCTCGGGCTCTTCCACGGCCTCGGGCTCTTCCGCCTCAGGCGCGGCGGCCTCGGCCTCAGCCTCGTCCGCGGCGACCGGCTCCTCCACCGCGCCGTCCTCGGTCGTCTCCGGCTCGTCCTCGGTCTCCGCGAGCGCAGACTCGACCACCACCGGCAGCTGCGAGCCCGCTCCGTAGCGGCGCTCGCGCACGCGCGCCTTCTTGCCGACCCTGCCGCGCAGGTAGTAGAGCTTCGCGCGGTTGACGTCGCCGATCGCGACGACCTCGATCCTCTCGATCTTCGGCGAGTGGAGCGGGAACGTCCGCTCGACGCCGACGCCGAACGACTGCTTCCGCACGGTGAAGGTCTCGCGGGCGCCGGCTCCCTGCCGCTTGAGCACGATTCCCTCGAAGACCTGGACGCGCCGGCGTGTGCCCTCGATCACCTGGAAGTGGACGCGCACCGTGTCGCCCGCCTTGAAGCGCGGCACGTTGCGCAGCTGAGCGCGCTCGAGGTCCTGGATGACGTTGCTCATAGAAAGACGGGCCAACGGCCGACGGCCAGAGTACCGAAAAGCCGGGCGAAAGAGGAACTGCGCCGGCCGGCTCCGGCCCTAGGCCGCTCTCTGCCCTAGCGGCCTCGAGCCAACGGGAGACCACGCTCTCCCGTTGGCGCAGTTCGTTTACCCCAGGGCGAAGAGCGCAGCTCTCTTCGCCCGGAGCGCGAGCTATCTGAAGCCGAGCCGAGTGGGCGGCCAGTAGACGAAGAACACCGTCCCGATCAGCTTGTTGCGCGGCACCGAGCCCCACGTGCGGGAGTCGCACGACTCGGAGCGGTTGTCCCCCATCATGAAGTACTGGCCCGGCGGGACGTGCCAGAGCTGGCCGAAGTGGGCGCTGTCCGCCAGGCGCCGTTCCGCTGAGAGATACGGCTCTTTGAGCTTCACGAACGTCTTCGAATCAGGCCCACGGATCCAGATGAAGCCGCTGTCGTCCTCACGGACCGTGTCGCCCGGCAGGCCGATCACCCGCTTCACGAACGTGCCGCCTTCGCCGCACTTGAGCGCGGCCTCGCTCGGCGTGTTGAAGACGACGATGTCACTGCGCGACGGAGGGCCGAAATCGAGGCAGATGCGGCAGGCGAGCACGCGGTCGCTCGAGCCGCCGAGGCAGCCGGGGAACGCCGGCCCCTTCGCGCAGTTGAGCGTCGGCTCCATCGACGAGGACGGAATGCGGTACGGGTTGACGACCCACTCCTTCAGCGCCACGACGATGAGGATCGCGCCAACGATGGTGAGGATCCAGTCGAGCGTGACGCGCACGCTGCGTGGCAAACCCGGGAAGAGCCGGGCCAGCGGGTCCCGGGTGCGGTGTTGAGGGAGAAGAGCGGGCTCCCGCTCGTCCGTGAACTCCCGAGGCGGCTCCTCCACGTACGGAGAGCGCGAGTACGAGTACGGCGTGGGCCACCCGTACTCCGGCTCCGGCTCCGGGTCCGGGGTGACGTCCTCGTCCTCGTCCACCTCCGGTCCCTTCGGCTCGAAGTCGTCGCTCATCTCACCTGCTCCCGCCGCCACGCCTCGATGCGCGCGTGGTCACCCGACAGCAGCACGTCGGGCACGGCCCAGCCGCGGAACTCCGCGGGACGCGTGTACTGCGGGTACTCGAGCCCTCCGCCGAGCTCGACGGAGAAGCTCTCGAGCTCCCCCGAGCCTTCGGCGAGGGCACCGGGCAGCCGGCGCGCCACCGCGTCGAGGACCACCATCGCCGGCAGGTCGCCGTTCGACAGGACGTACGGCCCCACGGAGATCGCGTCGGTCGCGAGATGCTCGACGATCCGGTCGTCGAAGCCCTCGAACCGGGCGGACAGGAGCGTGAAAGCCGGCTCCGACGCGAGCTCCTCCACGACCGCCTGGGTCAGCGGCCGCCCCTTCGGCGTGAGCGCGACCACCGGACCCGGCCGCGCGTCGCCGTAGACGGCCTCCAGAGCGGTAGCGACGACGTCCACGCGGAGCACCATGCCTGCGCCGCCACCGTACGGCTCGTCGTCCACCTGCCCGGCGCGCAGCGGCGTGCTGTCTCGGTAGTTGAACAGCCGCAGCTCGAGCTCGCCGCCGAGGACGCTCGCCACGGGCCGTTGCTCCGTCAGCCAGGAAAAGGCGTGAGGAACGAGGGTGAAGACATCGATGCGCACGGCTGGGCTATTCCGGGTCTGCGAACCCCGCGGCGACGACGATTCGCCCGCCGGCGAGATCCACCTGCCGGACGCACGCCTCGACGAGGGGCAGCGACGCGCCGGAGTCGAGCTCGAGCACGTCGTTTGCAGGGTACTCCACGACCTTCCGCACCCGCCCGAGCAGCCGACCATCCTCCTCCTCCACGCTGAGCCCGACTAGCTGGAAGACGTAGAACTCGTCCTCGTCCACGAGCTGCGGCAGCGTCGCGCGGGGGACGGCGAGCTCGGCTCCCCGCTCGACGTGCCGGTCGAGGCGGATCACGCGACGGCCGCCGGAGCCGTGGCGCGAGGCGACGACCGTCGCCGGCTCCCCGCCCGCGTAGAGCGTCGCGCCGTCGGCGAAGACGTCCGCCCGCTCGCTCGCGTCCTCGACGAAGAAGCCGCCGTCGAGACCGTGCGGCCTCCCCACGCGGCCGACCAGCACGAACTCAGAGTCCACGTTGCGTGAACTCGGCGACTGCCTCCTCGCGTGTCGCCTTCAGCTCGGCGCCGTCGTACGGCGTCCGCCGGTGGACGAGGTCGAGCAGCCAGTAGGCGCCTGGCTCGTGCTCGTACGGCATGCCGACGCTGCCGGCGTTGACCACGCGGACGCCCCCGATGGTGCGCTCGTACTGCGTGTGCGTGTGGCCGCAGACGACCGTCGGCACCTCGAGCCCGTAAAAGAGGGAGGCGATCCGCTCCTCGGGCGTGCGCTCCGTGAAGATGTCGACGTCGTTGCGCGGAGAAGCGTGGCAGTAGAGGACGTCTCCGATTCGCTGCGTCGGAGGCAGCTCGTGCAGGAACCCGATCTCCTCCTCGCTCAGCCTGCCGCGCGTGGCCTCGACCATCGGCTCCGGGACGAGGCCGCCCTCGCCTGGAAACAGCTCGCGGTCGGCGTTGCCGCGCACCCACCGGACGCGGTCGCCGAGCCCCCGCAGCCGCGTGAGCGTGCCGGACGGGTGCTCGCCGCCGGCGCAGACATCCCCGCCGACGACGATCGTCGCGTCCTCCGGAACCTCGGCGAGGACCGCCTCGAGCGCGGCGAGGTTGCCGTGGATGTCGTACAGGGCGGCGACGGGCACGGCGGGCTAGTCGACGATCTCGAGCTGGAGCCGGCGTCCCGCCTCGACGCCGCCGGCGCGGACGACCGTGCGCAGCGCGCGGGCGAGCCGGCCCTGCCGGCCGATCACCTTGCCGACGTCGCCCTCGGCGACGTGGAGCCGGAGGAGGAGCGTGCCGTCCTCCTCCTCGACCTCCTCGACCTGAACGGCGTCGGGCTCGTCGACGAGCCGGCGCGCGAGCTCGGCGATGAGCTCCGCCATGCCGCTACTTGATTCCCGACGCCTTGAGGAGCCGCGCCACCGACTCGGTCGGCAGCGCACCCTTTTCCAGCCAGGCGCGTACCTTCTCCTCGTCGAGATCGATGAGCGACGGGTCCGACTGCGGGTTGTAGCGGCCGACGATCTCGATGAACTTGCCGTCGCGCGGGGAGCGCGAATCGGCGGCGACGACGCGGTAGATCGGGTTCTTCTTCGAGCCGACCCGCGTCAGCCTGAGCTTCACTGCCATCTTCTACCTTCTCGCTTTCCTCTTCCGTTTGGACTTC
>DAIMGZ010000078.1:0-7813 GCA_036723535.1 Gaiellaceae bacterium | reverse complement strand
CTAAGTCTCGCTGCGCGGCAGGCTTAGCCTCCGGCCCTTGGTGTGGATGAGGTTCGAAACGTTTCGAACCTTGAGTGCGGTCGACGGGAGTGCGGTTTGAACCTTGCGTCAGCTCCTATGTGCTCTCAGCACGGAGCCGGCCGGAGACCGCGCTCTCCGGCCGGCTCAGTTCGTTTATCTCCGGGCGAAGAGCGCAGCTCTTCGCCCGGACCCTAGAAGCCCGCTTTACACGGAGATTCGCCGATGGCCGTCTGCTCCGCGGGCTCGATGGCCTCGAGGGCGTCGAAGCAGTCTCGGCAGAGGCCGACCGCGCTCTTTGCCTTGCGGATGAGCAGGCCGCGCTCGTCCACGGGCAGCACGCCGATGGAGAGCAGGAAGCGGTTCAGCTCCAGCTCGAGCTTGCGCGGGCCGTGATCGTGCACCGTCTTCAGCGGCGCTTCGAGCTGGTGCATTTGGACGATCATGTGCTTCGCCCGCCGGATGACGAGGCGCTGCTTCGCCGAGAGCGTGCACTTCGGGGGCCCGCTCGAAGCCCGCGCGGTCGTCCTTGGATGTGAGCTGCCGCAGCCGGCCGCGAGCGCGGCTGCGGCGACGACGGCCGCACCCGTGACGGCTTTGCCTTTCAGATCTGCCAGGCTCCTTCGCGGATCAACGGGATCCGCCGGCCGCGCGCGTCGACGCCGGTCGCCTCGAGCTCCGGGCTCCCGATCATGACGTCGAGGTGGGTGGCCGAACGGTTGATCCCACGGGCAGGGGTTTCCGATCGCGTGCCGCCGAAACCGCTGCCGAACGCGATGTGCGCGGCGGCGTTCTCGTCGAGCAGCGTGTTGTAGTAGATCCGGCCGGCCTGGCCGATTCGCGACGAGGCGTCGACGAGCGCGACCTCGCCCAGCCGCCGCCCCATCCGGTCGGTGTCGATGTAGGCGGCCACGAAGTCGCGATCGTCGTCCGAGTCGGCCTCGAGGCGGACGAGCCGTCCCCTCGAGAACTCGCCCCGGAGCCCGTGAATCAGGCGGCCGCGGAACGAGAGCGGGAACGTGCAGCGGAACGTCCCGTTCGTCGCGCGCGGGTCCGGGCTCGTGAAGACTTCCTCCGTCGGCATGTTCGACGCAACCAACCGGCCGTCGACGAGCTCCTCCGGGCCGCCGAGCCAGCGCGTTCCGGTGACGAAGCCGACGTCGAGCTCCGTTCCGGGCCCGCGCAGCTCGAGCCTCCTGAGGCCGAGCTTCGTCAGGCGGTCCGAGCGGCGGCCGAGCATGCGCAGGTGCTTGCTCCAGCCGCTCGTCCCTTTCCCGTCCTCGTCGCGGAGGCGGCAGAACCGCAGGAGGTCGCCGGCGAGACGCCGCTTCGCCTCGAGCGGTGCGAGCTTGGGGTAGACCTGACCGGCCCAGTGGTCGGTCGGCCACGCCGCGATCGTCCAGCGAGCCCGCATGTTGAGCTGCGCGCGGCGCAGGAACGCCAGGTGCTTCGCCATTCGGGAGTAGTCGGTCGCGATCCGCTTCGGCGGGATTCCGTCGAGGTAGCCGGCCTCTCCCTCGCCGGAGATCGCGGCGAGGGCGCCGTTCGAGCCCGAGACCTCCCGGAGACGGCGGCGCGACCACGGTGAGAGTGCGCCGACCGCGTCGTCCGAGCCGTGCAGAAGGCGGGCGCGCATGACGAGCGGGTCGGCGGTGACGACGTCGACAAACCGGGCGCCCGCGCGGTACGCGGACTCGGCGACCGCGACGAGCAGCTCCCGGTGCTCGGGCTCGCCCTGGACGACGAGCGTGTCCCCCTTCCCGATGCCGAGCGACGCCCGCACGATCGCGTCGGCGTAGCGCGCAAGAGACTCGGCCGGGAGCAGCGGTTCGCGCACGTCGTGCTGGGGTCTGCGTCGGGGTCGAGGCGGCCGCCCGGTCAGCGAGCCGCTTCGAGCGCCTCCGCGACCGTGTCGTGGACGAGGAAGTGGCGGTCGAGGCCCGACACCTCCAGAGCCCGCCGAGCCTCGAGGCCGGGTGCGGCGAGACGGAAGCCCTCGTGGTCGGCCATCCTGGAGCGAGCCTCGATCAACACGCCGAGAGCCGTCGAGTCGATGAACCGGACGGCCTCGAGGTCGACGACGAGCACCTTCGGCTCCGACGCGCAGGCGTCGAGCAGCGCGCTCCGCACGTCCTCGGCGTTGTAGAGGTCGAGCTCTCCCTCGAGCGAGACGATGACCGCGCCGTCCCGGCTGTTGACTCCCGTCACCGCCGATTCGCGTCCTCCGGACGTTTCGGGGCCCGGTGCACGAGCGTCGGTCAAATCTCCTCCTCCCTCTCGACCTGCGCGCGGCGCCTGCCGCTCGCTCGGCCATTCAAGCAAGAATGCCCATGTGGAGCTCGCCGAGATCGCAGCGCGTGCCGCGGGCGAGAACTTCCCGGTCGGGTCGGTTCTTTTCCCGCGTTCGCTGCGCCCGCACATCCGGTCCCTCTACTGCTACGCGCGGCTCGTCGACGAGCTCGGCGACGCCTACCCAGGCGACCGGCTCGCTGCGCTCGACGAGCTCGAGCGCGAGGTCGACGCCGCCTTCGCCGGCGAGGCGACCTGGCCGGTGCTGCGGAACGTGGAGCCGACGATTCGCGAGTTCGACCTGCCGCGCGAGCCGTTTCTGCGGCTGATCGAGGCGAATCGCATGGACCAGCGGGTGAGCGAGTACGCGACGTGGGCGGACGTCAAGCACTACTGCGTCCACTCCGCCGACCCGTGCGGCCGGCTGGTGCTCGGCGTCCTCCGGCGGCTCGGCGATGTCGAGCTCGTCGCGGCGAGCGATTCCGTCTGCACGGGGCTCCAGCTCGTGAACTTCCTCCAGGACGTGCCCCGAGACCTCGAGCTCGGCCGTGTCTACCTGCCGGCCGAGGACCGGCACACGTTCGGAGACCCGCCGCTCGACCGGCCGACGGAGGAGTTGCGCGGGCTGCTGCGGTTCGAGGCTCAACGCGCCGCGGAGCTTCTTGCGGCGGGAGAGGTGCTGCGCACGCGGATCGGGGGGCGGCTCGGCCGGGCGGTCGCGCTCTTCGCCCGCGGCGGCCTGGCCGCGCTCGACGCGCTCGATTCGGCCGGCTGGGACGTCTTCAGCGGCCGCCCGCGGCCGTCGCGTGCCCGCCTCGCGCGCGAGGCCGCCCTCGTGCTCGTGCGATAGCGTCGCCGCGCATGACGAGCAGGCCCCCGCTCGAAGAGGCGTACGCCGAGGTGGAGCGCGTCACGCGCCGGGAGGCGAAGAACTTCGCCTACGGGATCATGGTCCTGCCGCGCGAGAAGCGGCGGGCGATCGCCGCCATCTACGCCTTCGCGCGGAGCGTCGACGACGTCGCGGACGGCGAGCTGCCGCCGGAGGAGAAGCGGGCCCGGCTCGAGGAGCTTCGTGCGGAGCTCGACGGCGATTCCGTCGAGCCGCTGTTCGTCGCGCTTCGCGACGCGCGAGAGCGGTTCGGCATCCCGCACGACCCGCTCGCTGCCCTCGTCGACGGCGGCTTGCAGGACCTCGAGCAGTCCACGTACGCCGATTTTGACGAGCTGCGGGGGTACTGCGAGAAGGTCGCAGGCGCCGTCGGGCTCGCGTGCGTCCCCGTCTACGGCTCCGACGACACCGAGCACGCGATGACGCTTGGGATCGCGCTCCAGCTGATCAACATCGTTCGCGACGTCGACGAGGATCGGTGGCTCGGCCGGGTTTATCTGCCGCAGGACGAGCTCGCCGCGTTCGGCGTCGTGGAGCTCGCTCCGTCACCGGAGTTTCGCGAGCTGATGGCCTTCGAGGCTGCGCGGGCGCGCGCCTACCTCGCGGAGGGCCTGCGGCTGCTCGAGTCGCTCGACCGCCGGAGCGCTCTCTGCGTCGGCACGTTCGCAGGCCTGTACCGCGAGACGCTCGCCCGCATCGAGGCGGGCGGCTTCGACGTCTTCGGCAAGAAGGTGCGGCTCTCCACGCCTCGCAAGCTCGCCGTCGTGGCGAGAGGGCTGTTGCGGTGAAGGTCACCGTTGTGGGAGGCGGCCTCGCGGGGCTGGCTGCGGCCCTCGACCTTGTCGATGCGGGCCATGCCGTGGCCGTGCTCGAGGCGCGGCCGACGCTCGGCGGCGCCGTCCAGACGCTGCCCGAGCGCGAGGGCGATCCCGAGCCGCCGCCCGACAACGGCCAGCACATCGCCCTCGGCTGCTTCACCGAGTACCTGGGCTTCCTCGACCGGATCGGCGAAGGAAGCTCGTTCATCCGCACGCGGCTCGCGCTGCCGGTGCTCGACGAGGGCGGCGCGGTCGCGGCGATCGAGCCGAGCCTGCCGGCAGTGCTTCGCTACGGGCATCTACCGGCAAGGGAGAGGCTGCGAATCCCGTTCACAGTCCTGCGACTGCGCTCGGCGCAGTCGCAACCCAAGGAATCCTTCGGAGACTTGCTCAGACGGGTGGGCGAGAGCAGCAACTCCATCGATCGTTTCTGGGACGTCTTCGTGCGGCCGGCGCTGAACCTCCGTTGCGACGAGGTCGATGCCGACGCAGGGCTCTTCACCGTTCGCACGGCGCTGCTCGGCCCGCGCGCGAACAGCGACCTGATCCTCCCGACGCGGCCGCTCGGCCGGATGCACGGCGGGGCGGCGGGCCAAGCGCTCGAGGCAGCGGGAGCGACGATCCGCACCGACGTGCGCGTGTCCTCGCTCGGCGAGCTCGACGCCGACGCGATCGTCGTGGCGGTGCCGCCGCGCGAGAGCGCGCGCCTGCTCGGCGAGGCGGAGCCGGCGCTCGAGGACTCGCCGATCGTGAGCGTCCACCTCTGGTTCGACCGGCCGCTGCTCGATCGGCCGCTCGCGGCGCTCCTCGGCTCGGACGCGCACTGGGTGTTCGACCGTGGCGCGCTGACGGGTAGCCGACCGGACCGCGGCCAGTACCTCACGGTCGTCTCGAGCGGCGTGCCGGAGCTGCTCGAGGTGCGAGGCCGCGAGCTCGTGGAGCGGATCGCAGGGCAGCTCATGGAGCGGCTCGGGGGCGCGGAGCTGCTCTGGTCGCGCGTCAGCCGCGAGCCGTACGCGACGGTCGCGCTCCGGCCGGGTGTCCAGCGGCCGGGGGTCGAGACCTCGCGGCCCAGTGTCGCCCGGGCTGGAAGCTGGACCGACACGGGCTGGCCGGCGACGATGGAGAGCGCCGTCCGGAGCGGACGTCGGGCGGCTCAGCACATCTTGAGCAGCGCTTCCGCCAGAGTTACGGCTTGAGATGGCCGCCACCGCCGAGCTGACGCAACTCGACGCCGCGATCGAGCGCGGCACGCGCCGCCTGCTCGAGCTGCAGCGGCCCGACGGCGTCTGGGTCGGCGAGCTCGAGTCGAACGTGACGATGACCGCGCAGCACCTCTTCTGGAACCACTACCTCGACCTGCGCACGCCGGAGCTCGACCGGAGGATCGCGAACGAGCTTCTCGCGCGGATGCGCGACGACGGCACGTGGTCGATCTGGTTCGAGGGGCCACCCGACCTCTCTACCTCGATCGAGGCGTACGTCGCGTGCCGGCTCACGGGCGTCGATCCCGGCCCGAAGGCGCTCGCCTTCATCCAGCGCGAGGGTGGGATCCCCAAGAGCCGGCTGTTCACGAAGTGCTTCCTGGCCCTGCTCGGCCAGTGGCCGTGGCAGAGGATGGTGCCGATCCCGCCCGAGCTCGTCCTCATCCCGCCGGGCTCGCCCTTCTCGATCTACGACTTCTCCTGCTGGGCGCGGCAGACGTTCGTCGCGCTCGCGGTCGCGCAGTCGCTGCGACCGGTGCGGCCGGCCGACGTCGACCTGAGCGCGATCGGCGCGATGCCCGGACGGACGCGGCCACCTGGCCGGCCGAGTCCCCTCCGCCGGCGAGCGGTCGCCGTCGCCGAGCGCTGGATCCGCGAGCGGCAGGAGGCGGACGGGTCGTGGGGCGGGATCCAGCCGCCGTGGGTGTGGGGGATCATCGCGCTCGCCGCGCTCGGCCACGGGCTCGACGATCCCACGCTCGGCAAGGCGGTCGAGGGGTGGCGGGGCTTCATGGTCGAGGACGGCGAGCGGCTGCGGCCGGAGGCGTGCCAGTCGCCGGTGTGGGACACCGCCCTCGCCCTGCTCGCGCTCCGCGCCTGCGGCGTCTCCGACCAGCACCCGCAGCTCGTCCGCGGCGGCGAGTACCTGCTCTCGCAGGAGGTGCGCGTCAAGGGCGACTGGGCCGTCCGGCGCCCCGACCTCCCGCCCGGCGGCTGGGCCTTCGAGTACGAGAACGACAACTACCCCGACCTCGACGACACGGCCGTCCTGCCGCTCGCCCTCCACGGGATGGGGATCGGCGAGGAGGACGCGATCGCCCGCGGGCTCGACTGGCTCGTCGGGATGCAGTCGCGTGACGGCGGCTGGGGCGCGTTCGACGTGGACAACAACTCGATGTGGCTCTACAAGATCCCGTTCTGCGACTTCGGCAAGGTGACCGACGAGCCGACCGCCGACGTCACGGCGCACTCGGTCGAGGTGCTCGGGACGCTCGGCGTCCACCGCGACGCGGCGGAGCGCGGAGTCGAGTGGCTGCTCTCCGAGCAGGAGGGGGACGGCTCGTGGTTCGGCCGCTGGGGTGTCAATCACATCTACGGCACGGGGGCCGTGCTACCGGGTCTCGAGGCGTGCGGGATTCCGCACGACCATCCGTCGATGCGCCGCGCCGTCGCCTGGCTCGACTCCGTCCAGCAGCAGAGCGGCGGCTTCGGGGAGGACATCCGCTCCTACGGCGATCCTGCCTGGCGTGGCCGGGCGGATTTCACGACGGCGTCGCAGACCGCCTGGGCGCTACTCGCGTACGTGGCCGCAGGAAACGCTGAGGATTCGAGCAGCCGCCGGGCGGCAGACTACCTCTGTGCCGCGCAGCGCACGGACGGTGACTGGGAGGAGGAGCACTTCACAGGCACGGGATTTCCGCTCGCTTTCATGATCCGCTATCACCTCTACCGCATCACCTTCCCTCTTCTGGCGCTCGGACGACTGAGAGAAAGGTTGGCTGGATGAAGTTCCCGCTCGCATCGACGGTCTCGATCGGCAAGTACGTCGCCGCGCAGCAGCGCAAAGGCGAGCGCTATCCGCTCGTGCTGATGCTCGAGCCGACCCTCGCGTGCAACATCGCCTGCATCGGCTGCGGAAAGATCCGCGAGTACGAGTCGAACCGTGCGCGCCTGTCGGTCGAGGAATGCGTCGACGCAGCCGTCCAGTGCCCGGCTCCTGTCGTCTCGATCTGCGGCGGCGAGCCGCTCGTCTACAAGGGGATCGACGAGGTCGTCCCGCAGGTCCTCGAGTTCGGCAAGACGATCGAGCTGTGCACGAATGCCCTGCGCCTCGAGCAGTGCCTCGACTGGTTCGAGCCGTCCAACCGGCTGACCTTCGTCATCCACCTCGACGGGATGCGCGAGATCCACGATTACGTCTGCGATTACCCGGGCCTCTGGGACATCGCGATCGACGCGATCAAGACTGCGCGCGCACGCGGTTTCCGCGTCACGACGAACACGACGATCTTCAAGGAGACCGAGGTCGGCGACGTCGTCGAGATGATGCGCTACCTCACCGACGACGTCGGCATCGACGGGATGATGATCGCGCCCGGCTACCAGTACTCCCAGATCGACCCGGCGCTGACGATGACGCGCGACGAGCACGAGGAGAAGTTCCGGGTCATTCGCCAGGCGACGCGCGAGCACGGCTATCGCTGGATCGCCTCGCCGATCTACCAGGACTTCCTCACCGGCCAGCGCGAGCTCACGTGCGCGCCGTGGGGCTCGATCACGCGCAACCCGTACGGCTGGAAGGGCCCGTGCTACCT
>DAIMGZ010000077.1:0-7816 GCA_036723535.1 Gaiellaceae bacterium | reverse complement strand
CTCCCGTTGGCGGAGTTCCTTCACCACCGAGCGAAGAGCGCAGCTCTTCGCTCGGAGCTAAGAGGCAGCCGGCTGCCAGATGTCCCAGCCGTCGGCCCACGTCTCGACGAAGAGCTCGGCTGCGACCGGGTCGAACTGCGTGCCGGCGCCGTCGGCAACCTCCGCGAGCGCGTGCTCATGCGTGAGCGAGCGGCGATAGGGCCGCGGCGAGATCATCGCGTCGAACGCGTCGGCGATCGCGAGGATCCGTGCCTCGATCGGGATTCCGCGTCCGCTCATTCCCGCCGGGTAGCCCTCGCCGTCCCAGCGCTCGTGGTGGAAGAGAACGTACGGGAGCGCCTCGTGAAATCTCCGCAACGGTAGGACGAGTCGTGCGCCGGCGGCTGGGTGGCTCCGGATCTCGGCGAGCTCCTCGAGCGTGAGCGGGCCTGACTTGCCGAGGAGCTGTGGCCGCACCTTGACCTTGCCGACATCGTGAAGCGGCGCTGCGCGGCGAAGGGATCGGATCCGCTCGCGATCCCACCCCAGCTCCACTGCGATGGGCTCGGCGAGCGCCGCGACGCGGGCGCCGTGTCCGAGAGTCTGGTCGCGCTGCTCGAGCGCGCGGGCGATCGAGGCGAGCATGCCCGGACGGATTCCGCGCGCGCCGCCCGATTCCTACCCGGAAAGCTCGCGAAGCTGGGCTTCGCTCGCTGGGAGAAGGAACTCCGCGCGCCCGAGATTGCGATCTCGGGCGCGCTCCGTGCAGTTACTGGCTTTCGATGCTCTGGATGAGATGGCTGCCTCGGGCGCTCGCGCGCGGCGGAGGCCGGCGCGAGCGCAGTGCAGCCTGCGGCTAAGCCCCGCTGCGCGGAGGCTTAGCCTCCGGCCCTTGGCCTGGTTGAGGTTCGAAACGTTTCGAACCTTCACCAACGCAAGGGCGGCGGCGTAACGGTGCGTTACGCCTCCGCCGCAGTAGCGGGCGAGCACGCGAAGCCTGCTCGCCCGCTACGGCAGCAACGTTCTGAACCTCGCGTCAGCCTCTATGTGCTTTCAGCACGGAGCCAACGGGAGACCACGCTCTCCCGTTGGCGGAGTTCCTTTCTCCCAGCGAGCGGGTGCGCAGCACACGCTCGCTATCTCCAAATTCGGCCGATGGGCGTCCCCGTGCGAGAGAGCCCGAGCCGCGGCAGACCCCACGCGTCCTCGATCGTCCGCAGGAGGCCGTAATGGTTCGTCGCCTTCGGGAACGTGGAGCCGTGCCGCACGGTCGGTCCGAGCGCAAGCGCCTCGATCCGACCGCCGCCGCCTGCATCGCTCGTCCCCTCGTCGAAGACGACGAACACGACTCCGCCGAGCAGCTCGGGGGAGCGCAGCAGCGGCACGACGTGCGCCTTCAGCCAGGCATCGCCGGTCGCGACGGAGCAGTCGTGCATGTCGTCACAGAGGTTCGGGACCAGGAGCGAGAAGTCGGGCAGCCGGTGGGCGGCGAGGTCGCGTGCAAGTTGCGGGAATGGGACGACGCGGTCGCGCCTGGCGCGCGAGCCCACGACGTCGCTGAAGTAGAGGAACGGGTCGTGCTTCTTCGCGTAACGGCCTGCGGAGGCGCCGGTAAAGCCCGGGTACGGGAGGTCCTCGGCGTACGTCTTCCACGTCTTGCCGGCGGCGGCGAGCGTGTCGGCGAGGCTGCGAGCGCGGACGACGCAGTCGGTGCAGTCGCTCGAGATCCTCTGCGTCGAGCCGGAGACGAGCGCGAGGTAGTTCGGGAGGCTCGGATGGGCGACAGCGTCGTAGTCCGTCAAGGTCGCGTACCGGCGCGCGAGCGCGTTGAAGGTCGAGGCGTCGGGGTTGCCGAAGATCGACGTCGCCTCGTGGTTCTCGAACACGACCAGGACGACGTGCGTGAAGGACGGAACCTGCACCGAGGGCGGCGTGGTGGTCGGCGCAGTCGCACCCACCGAGCCGCCGCCGCAACCAGAACAAGCGAGCGCTAGCGCGAAGGCGAGTGCGAGCCGTCGGGCTAGAGCCGGTCTTCCAGCCACTTCTTGCCGGAATGCGTGACGAAGAAGCCGATCACGATGGCAGCCGCGATCCCGGCCGCGGCGTAGATCCCGTAGCGCTGGATGGCGTTGGCCGCCGCGTGCCCCGAGTAGTACGCGACGAGCCCGACCGCCGTCGCCCAGCAGATCCCCCCGGCCGCGTTCCAGAACAGGAACTTCCACCACGGCATCCGGCCGATTCCCGCCACCCAGGCCGCCGTGTAGCGCAGAACCGTGATGAAGCGACCGAAGAAAACTGTCTTGCCGCCGTGCCTCGCCATCAACCGCTCGGCCGCGGGCAGGAAGCGCTCGGCGTAGCGGCGCAGAGGCCCCCAGCGCTCGAAGAGGCGGCGGCCGCCGAGCCGTCCGATCAGCCAGTAGCCGAGGTTGTCGCCCACGATCGCGCCGGCGGCGGCGACCACGATCACCCAGACGATCGAGTAGTGCCCCTGCGACGCGAGCAAGCCGAAGGCGATCAGAGCCGTCTCCCCCGGGAGCGGAATCCCGAACGACTCGAGCAGGACGACGGCGAAGAGCAGCGGCAGACCGTGACTCGTGAAGAAGTGCGTCACGGTGCGTAGGCTACGCGGCGGATGAGGGTCGGGATCGCGCGCGAGACGACCGAGGGCGAGCGGCGGGTCGCGCTCGTGCCTGAGACCGTCGGCAAGCTCGCGGCGGTCGGCTTCGAGCTCGTCGTCGAGCAAGGCGCGGGCGTCGCCGCCTCGTTCCCCGACGACGCGTACGTCGAGGCCGGCGCGACCGTCGGCGATCCGTGGGAGGCCGACGGGGTAGTCAAGGTGCGCAAGCCCTTGACCCAGGAGCTCGAGCGGCTCCGCGCGGAGCAGCTCCTGATCGGCTTCCTCGAGCCGCTCTCGGACCAGGCCGGGGTTGAGGCGCTGTCGGCGCGCGGCGTGACCGCGTTCGCGATGGAGTCGATCCCGCGCATCACGCGCGCCCAGTCGATGGACGCGCTCTCGTCGCAGGCGACGGTCGGCGGGTACAAGGCCGCGCTCCTTGCCGCGGAGCACCTACCGCGCTTCTTCCCCATGCTCATGACCGCGGCGGGCACGGTTCCACCTGCGAAGGTGCTCGTGATCGGCGCGGGCGTGGCCGGGCTACAGGCGATCGCGACGGCGCGGCGGCTCGGCGCCGTGACGACCGGCTTCGACGTCCGTCCCGTGGTGCGCGAGCAGATCGAGAGCCTCGGGGCGAACTGGCTCGACCTCGGCGTGACGGGCGCCGAGGCGGAGGGCGGCTACGCACGCGAGCTGGCCCCGGCGGAGATGGAGGCGCAGCAGCAGGCGCTCGAGGGACGGATCGCGGACTTCGACGTGGTGATCACGACCGCCGCCGTCCCCGGCAGGCGCGCGCCGAAGATCATCCCGGCCTCCGCCGTCGAGGCGATGCGGCCCGGCTCGGTGATCGTCGACCTCGCCGCCGAGACGGGCGGCAACTGCGAGCTGACGGAGCCGGGCGAGATCGTCGAGCGCTCCGGCGTCACGCTCGTCGGGCTGACGAACCTCCCGAGCACGATGCCGTACCACGCTTCGACGCTGTACTCGCGCAACGTCCAGGCGCTCCTGCTCCATCTCGCGCCGGAGGGCCAGCTCGCGCTCGACTGGAGCGACGAGATCACGAGCGGCGCCTGCGTCGCCGGCAAGCAGGAGGTCGCGGCATGAGCCATTCGATGCTCCTCGTCTTCGAGGTCACGATCCTCGTGCTCGCGATCTTCCTCGGCTTCGAGGTGATCTCGAAGGTGCCGACGCTCCTGCACACGCCGCTCATGTCCGGCACCAACGCGATCCACGGCATCGTCGTCGCGGGTGCGATGATCGTGCTCGCCTCGGGCCACAAGGGGCCGTTCCTCTGGGTGATCGGCTTCCTCGCCGTGGTGCTCGGCTCCGCGAACGTCGTCGGCGGCTTCGTCGTCACCGACCGCATGCTCGAGATGTTCAAGAAGCGCGAGCCGCCGAAGCCGGTCGATTCTTCGCAGGACGGCAAGAGCGCGCAGTGAGCACCAATCTCAGCGACCTCCTCTACCTGATCCCGATCGTCACGTTCATCCTGGCGCTGCGCTACCTCTCGAGCCCGGCGCACGCGCGGCGCGGCAACCAGATCGGCGCCGCCGGGATGCTCGTCGCGATCGCGGTCACCTGGGTGAAGGCCGGCGGTGGCAGCTGGTGGGCGCTCGTGATCGCGATGGCGATCGGCGGCGGCTTCGGCGCGGTCGCGGCGCGCAAGGTCAAGATGACGGCCATGCCGCAGATGGTGGCGCTGTTCAACGGCGTCGGCGGCGGCGCGGCGGCGCTCATCGCGCTGGCAGAGCTCCACCGGTTCCTCCCCCAGCCCGGGCGACCGCACATCGACACGCTCGTGGCGATCGCGCTCTCGGGCTTGATCGGCGCGATCTCTTTCGCAGGCTCGATGGTCGCGTTCGCAAAGCTGCAGGAGCTGATCGGCGGCCGGCCGATCACGTATCCCGGTCAGAACGTCGCGAACATCGTCCTGCTCGCCGCGCTCGTCGCGTTCGGCGTCGCGCTCTCGGCAGGCGTCCAGGATCAGTGGCTGCTGTGGATCGTCGTGGGAGGCGGTGCGGCCTTCGGCGTCCTCTTCGTCCTCCCGATCGGCGGCGCCGACATGCCGGTCGTCATCTCGCTCCTGAACGCTTTCACTGGGCTCGCCGTCGCGGTCGGCGGCTTCGAGCTCGACAACAACGTCCTCATCGTGAGCGGCATGCTCGTCGGCGCCTCCGGCACCTTGCTGACGATGTTGATGAGCAAGGCGATGAACCGGTCGATCGGCAACCTTCTCTTCAGCGCCTTCGGCCAGGTCACGGTGCAGGCCGCCGCGGTCGCCGCCGGCACGGACGGCGGCACCGTTCGCAGCGCGAGCGCGGAGGACGTCGCCGTGATGCTCGCGTACGCGCACAAGGTCGTCTTCGTCCCGGGTTACGGGCTCGCTGTCGCGCAGGCGCAACATGACCTGCACCAGCTCGCAGACCTCCTGGAGGCCAAGGGCGTCCAGGTCTCGTACGCGATTCATCCAGTCGCCGGCCGCATGCCGGGACACATGAACGTGCTGCTAGCAGAGGCCAACGTCCCGTATGACGAGCTGCACGAGCTCGACGAGGCGAACGGCGAGTTTCCGCGAACCGACGTTGCGGTCGTCGTCGGCGCGAACGACGTCGTCAACCCCGACGCGCGCAGCAACCAGGGATCCCCGATCTACGGGATGCCGATCCTCAACGTCGACGACGCTCAGGCCGTGGTCGTCCTCAAGCGGTCGATGAACCCGGGCTTCGCAGGGGTCGAGAACCCGCTCTTCTACAACCCGAAGACCGTGATGCTGTTCGGCGACGCGAAGGACTCGATCACGAAGCTCGTCGCCGACATCAAGAATCTCTAGTCGAAGAAGCGCGCGGGGTCGATCAGCTCGAGCTGCGGCGACTCGCGCCCGAGGAGCGCGTCCGCGACGAGCTCGCCGCACGCGAAGCCCAGGACGTTGCCGTGGCCGGAATAGCCGGCGGCGACCCAGACGCGGCCGTCGCGGCCGGGCACGGGCCCGACGAGCGGCAGCATGTCCTGCGTCAGCCCGAAGATGCCGGCCCAGCGATGCGTCACCGGAACCTCCTGGCCCACGAGCTCGTGGAGGAAGGACTCGAGCGAGGACTGGATCGCAGGCGTCGTCTCCTCCACGTCCGTGAGCTCATCGAGGATCGAGACGTCGCGGAAGCCGCCGAGCAGGATCCGCCCGTCAGGGAGCTGCTGCCAGTAGTCGAAGCCCTGCCGTGCGTAGTGCGGGCGGTCGTAGAGGCCGCGGTCGAGCGGTTCGCTCGCGATCACCTGACCGCGCGTCGGCCAGATCAGGTCGGAGAGCTCCGGGACGAGGCCGTGCCCGTAGCCGTCCGTCGCGACAAGGATGCGATCCGCGTCGAGCGCCTCGAGGTCCTCGACCAGGTCGTGCTCGCGCAGCTCGGCGCCTGCCTCCGCGGCCCGCGCGGCGAGGCCGCGAACGAAGCGTGCCGGCTGGATCGAGCCGTCGCCGGAGTGGGAAATCGCACCGCGGAAGCGGCCGGCCGCTCCACCCGGGACGTCCTCGAGCCATTCCGCCTCGAAGCCGTCCTTGCGCAGCGCCTCGTACTCGAGCCGGATGCCTTCCCGCTCCTCCTCGTCCGCCGCGAGGCGGTAGCTGCCGGTGCGTCGAAGCGCGTCACCGCCGAGCTCGGCCATCCGCTCGAGCGCCTCCTCGGTCCAGCGCCAGAACGAAGCCGCCCGCTCCGCGCCGTACGTCTCCCGGGCGACGTCGTAGCGGGCGGCCCCGCCGCGAAGGACGAAACCGCCGTTCCGGCCGCTCGCACCTTCCGCGATTCCGCGTGCGTCGTGCACGCGCACGCGGAGGCCGGCCTCGGCGAGACGAAGCGCGGCCGAGCAGCCGGTGACGCCTCCGCCGACGATCGCGACGTCGACCCGCCCGTTCTGTCGCGTCTCGGCGTGCTGCGGTGTCGGATCCTCGAGCCAGTACGGGTTCACGAAGCGCGACGGTACACGCCGTCGTGCGCGACGGCGTGACCCTCGAGCTCGAGCTCGACGACCGCGCGGGCGACCTCGTCGGCGCCGAGGCCCGTCTGGCGCACGAGCTCGTCTGCGGTTGCGGGCAGCAGCTCGAGAAGCGGAGAGCGCTCACTCTGAACGGGCTCCAGCTCGATGCCGAACGAGGCGAGGAGGTCGGCTGCGCTCGTCAGCGGAGTGGCGCCGAGCTTGAGCAGCGCATTCGTCCCCGCGGAGAGCGAGCTCGTGATCTCGCCCGGCACCGCGAAGACCTCCCGCCCCTCCTCGAGGGCGAGATCCGCCGTGATGAGGGCGCCGCTGCGCTCGCGTGCCTCGACGACGACGGCCGCCGCACACAGGCCGGCGACGATGCGGTTGCGAGCAGGGAACCTCCACGGCGCCGGCTCGACGCCGGGCGCGTACTCCGAGACGATGAGGCCGGCGCCTGCGACGCGGCGCGCGAGCTCGGCGTGGGCAGCGGGGTAGTCGCGGTCGATGCCGCAGCCGAGGACTGCGACCGTCGTCCCGTCCGCCTCGAGCGCACCGCGGTGCGCCTCCGCATCGATCCCCCGGGCTAGACCGCTCACGACGACGAGGCCCGCGCCGGCGAGGTCCCGACCCAGGCTGCGAGCCACCGACGCGCCGTAGCCGGAGCACGCGCGGGCGCCAACGATTGCGACCGCGGGTCGCGCGAGCAGCTCGAACTCGCCGTCACCGCGCAGGAAGAGACCCGCCGGCGGGTCGTGGATCGCGCGCAGGAGCGGCGGGAACTCGCCGCTCGAGCGCGGGAGGAAGCCGTAGCCGGCGGCCGCAAGCCGCTCGAGGTGTGCACGCTCGTCGAAGCGCCTCTCGAAGGCGCGCCAGCGTTCCCCACGCGGCGGCCGGACGAGATGTGTGCCCGTCTCGGAGGCGAAGACCGCGAGCGCGAGCTCAGACATTCGCGAGCTCGTCAGGAGAGCGATACGAAAGAGCCTCCGCCAGGTGCTCGGGGCGCACGGAGTCGGACTCCGCGAGGGCGGCGATCGTGCGCGCGACCCGGCCGACGCGCGCGTACCCGCGCCCGGAGAGGTGGAGGCGATCGGCGGCGCGGCGCAGGAGTGCGTCCGCCTCCGGTTCGCGTGGCGGCAGCCGCGTCGCGAGCAGCTCCCGTGCCGCGACGACGCGCGCGCGAACTACTTCCGAGGCCTCGCTCGGAGCCGCGACGACGAGGTCGAAGCGGTCGAGGAGAGCGCGCGACAGCTTGTCGCGGTA
>DAIMGZ010000076.1:0-8070 GCA_036723535.1 Gaiellaceae bacterium | reverse complement strand
TCCATCCGGGCGGTGAAGTCGTAGTCGACGAGCCGGCCGAAGTGCTGCTCGAGCAGGCCGACGACGGAGAAAGCGAGGAAAGACGGAACGAGTGCCGTGCCCCGCTTGAAGACGTAGCCGCGGTCGAGGATCGTGCCGAGGATCGACGCGTACGTCGACGGGCGACCGATGCCGAGCTCCTCGAGCGTCCGCACGAGCGTCGCCTCGGTGTAGCGGGCCGGCGGGTTCGTCTCGTGCCCCTGCGGCTCGAGCGCGCGCAGCTCGACCCCGTCGCCCTCCGCGAGGTCCGGCAGGCGCCGCTCCTCGTCGTCCTCCGATCCGGAACGGTCGTCGTCGCGTCCCTCCTCGTACGCCGCGAGAAAGCCGCGGAACGTGATCACGGTGCCCGAGGCGCCGAACTCGACTCTTTCGCTCGCACTCGAGTCGCCGCCGATCCGCAGCGAGACGGTCTGCCCCTGCGCGTCCTTCATCTGCGACGCGATCGTCCGCATCCAGATCAGCTCGTAGAGCCCGTGCTCGTCCGGCGAGAGCTCCGAGCGCACGTCCTGCGGCGTGCGGAAGCGGTCGCCCGAGGGGCGGATCGCCTCGTGCGCCTCCTGCGCGTTCTTCACCTTCCGCTCATAGCGGCGCGGCTGCGGCGGCACGTAGTCGGCGCCGAAGAGGGAAGCCGCCTGCTCGCGCGCGGCGGCGAGCGCCGACTCGGACAGCGTCGTCGAGTCGGTGCGCATGTACGTGATGTATCCGTTCTCGTAGAGGCGCTGGGCGAGCCGCATCGTCGTCTGCGCCGAGAAGCGGAGCTTGCGGCTCGCTTCCTGCTGCAAGGTCGACGTCATGAACGGCGGGCTCGGGCGGCGGACGTACGGCTTCCGCTCGACTCGCGCGACGTGGAAGGAGGCGCCTTCGAGCCGGGAGGCGAGCCCGCGCGCCGCCTCCTCGTCGAGCGGACGCGCGTCGCCGCGCAGCTTGCCGTCGGGTCCGAAGTCGCGGCCCACGGCGACCCGTTGCCCCTCGACGGAGACAAGCCGCGCCTCGAACGATTCCGGATCGAAGGTCGCGAGGACGTCCCACCACTGGGCGGCGCGAAAGGCCATCCGCTCCCGCTCGCGCTCGACGACGAGGCGCGTCGCGACCGACTGGACGCGGCCGGCCGAGAGGCCGCGCATGATCTTCTTCCAGAGGACCGGCGAGACCTCGTAGCCGTAGAGCCGGTCGAGGATGCGCCGCGACTCCTGCGCGTCGACCAGCCGCTCGTCGACCTCACGCGTCTCGTCGAGCGCCCGCTCGATGGCGTCCCTCGTGATCTCGTGGAAGACCATCCGCCGCGCCGGCACCTTGGGCTTCAGCACCTCGAGCAGGTGCCACGCGATCGCCTCTCCCTCGCGGTCCTCGTCCGTCGCGAGCAGGAGCTCGTCCGCGTCGGCGAGCTGCTTGCGGAGCTGCGCGACGGTCTTCTTCTTGTCCGGGTCGACGACGTAGAGCGGCTCGAAATCGTGCTCGACGTCGACGCCGAGGCGAGCCCACGGCTCGCCCTTGTAGCGCTCCGGGATCTCGGCGGCGCTGTCGGGCAGGTCGCGGATGTGGCCGACGGAGGACTCGACGACGAACTCCGGGCCGAGGTAGCCGGCGATCGTCCGCGCCTTCGCCGGCGATTCGACGATTACCAATCGCTTCGGCATCGGCGCGTCACGATAGCCACGCCACAGGCGGGATACTCCTCGCGTGCGCCCGCCGCTCCTCTACCACGTCATCGCCGGGCTGAGCTGGCCCGTCCTCTGCGGGCTGTACCGGCTGCGAGCCCGCGGGCGCGAACACCTGCCGGCGACGGGCGGATACGTCCTCGCCTGCAACCACTTTTCGAGTCTCGACCCGTGGCCGCTCGGGCTGCCGCTCTGGCCGCGCCGCTGGCTCCGCTTCATGGCGAAGTCCGAGCTCTACTGGTGGCCGCTGCGCCTCGTGCTCGATGGAGCAGGCGCGTTCAAGGTCCGGCGCGGTCTCGGCGACATCGAGGCGATCGAAACCGCGGTGCGGCTAGCACGCGACGGCCACGTGATCGCGATGTTCCCGGAGGGGACCCGGCGGGAGAAGGGCCTCGTCAAGAAGCATCAGGCGCGGCCCCGGTCGGGTGCGGCCCGGGTCGCGCTCGAGGCCGGGGTGCCTCTCGTCCCCGCGGCCGTCGCTGGCACGGACAGGCTGCTCACGCTCGGGCCGCTGCGCATCGCCTACGGAGCGCCGGTCGAGATCGAGGACCTGCGCACGAGCGATGATCTGCGAGCCTCGTCGCAGGAGGCGACCGACCGGCTGATGGCGCGGATCGCCGAGCTCGAGGCGTCGCTGTGACCTTGCTGCTGGCGGTCGACGGCGACTCCTTCGCCCATCGCGCCTACCACGCGCTGCCGAAGTCGATCCGGCTCAACGCGGTCGTCGGGTTCACGAACATGCTCGTCCGGCTGTGGCAGGAGGAGCGGCCGGACGCCGTCCTCGTGGCCTGGGACACGCTCTCGGAGCCGACGTACCGGCACGAGGCGTTCGCCGCCTACCAGTCGGGACGTGTCTTCGACGACGCGCTGCTCGAGCAGCTCGAGATACTGCCGCAGGTCGTGGCCGCTTTCGGCTTCCTCGTAGCGAAGGCGCCGGGCTATGAGGCGGACGACTTCCTCGCGGCCGCGGCCCGGGAGTGGCCGGGGGACGTCCTTGTCGCCACTTCCGATCGCGACGCATTTCAGCTCGCAAGCGCGCGCGTCACGATCCTCCAACCCGCTCGCGGCGTGAGCGAGCTTGCGCGGATCGGGCCGGCCGAGGTGCGCGAGCGATACGGCGTCGAGCCGGAGCAGGTGCCTGACCTGATCGCGCTGCGCGGGGATCCGTCCGACAAGCTGCCGGGAGCGCGCGGGATCGGGCCGAAGAAGGCCGCGGAGTTGCTCGCGCAGTACGGCTCGCTCGAGGCGGCGCTGGCCGACGGCCGGTTCGCCGCGGAGGCGGAGGACTTGAGGCTCTTCCGGCGAATCGCGACGATGGACGCCTCCGCCCCCCTTCCTCCCCTCGCAGAAACATCCCCGGCGTGGGCGGAGGCGTCTTCGTTTCTCGAACGACTCGGGCTCGGCGCGGTAGCCGGACGCGTGGGAGCGTTGGCACCATCGACGTCCTGACGCATCCCGCCCTCGCGCGGCTCCACCCGACCGGCCGCCATCCGGAGCGACCTGAGCGGCTCGCGGTGCTCCTCGCACACCAGCACATCTGGAGCGAGGGCCGTGCCGCGACGGTCGAGGAGCTGCAGCTCTGCCATACCGCCGAGCACGTGGAGCTCGTTCGCGCCGTCGAGGATCCGGTCTGGCTCGACGGCGACACGGTCTGTACCGCGACGACGTTCGAGGCTGCCGCGCTCGCGGCGGGGACCGCGATCGAGGCAGCGCTCCGTGGCGGCTTCGCCCTCGTCCGCCCGCCGGGACACCACGCCCTCGCCGGGCGCGCGATGGGCTTCTGCGTGTTCAACAACGTCGCGGTGGCTGCGCGGGCGGCGCAGCAGCGCCTCGGCCTCGAACGGGTGGCGATCGTCGACTTCGACGTCCACCACGGCAACGGAACCGACGGGATCTTCCGCGACGACGAGAGCGTCCTCTTCGTCTCGCTCCACCAGTGGCCGTTCTACCCGGGGAGCGGCGGCCCGGACGACCAGGCGGAGACGACGGTCAACGTTCCGTTGCGGGCCGGCTCGGGAGACGAGGAGTACCTCGACGCCTTCGCGCGTGTCGTCGAGCCGGCGGTCGAGCGGTTCGAGCCGGAGCTCGTGCTGGTCTCGGCCGGCTTCGACGCGCACGCGGCCGACCCGCTTGCGGACATGCGCGTGAGCGAGGACGGCTTCCGCGAGCTCGCGCGGCGCTGCCGGGCTCTCTCCGATCGGGTCGCGGCGGTCCTCGAGGGTGGCTACGAGCTCGAGACGCTGCCGGGTCTCGTCGACGCGGCCCTGGACGGGTTCACGTCCTAGCTGCGCGCGAGCGCGAGTTGCTCGAGGGCCTCGCGGCGCGACGAGACGCCGAGCTTGCGGAGGAGGCTCTTGACGTGGGAGCGGACGGTGTGCTCCGAGATGAACAGGCGGCGGGCGATCTCATCGGTGCCGTGGTGCTCGTCGAGCAGGAGCAGCACTTCGAGCTCGCGCGCGGAGAGCCGCGATGCGATGCGGTCGGGCACGCCCGAACCCCGGCCGCCCGTCCGCACCTGGTCGAGCAACCTGCGCGCGACCGGCCCCGAGAGGGCAGCCTCGCCGTGGACCACGCCGTTGAGGAACTCGGCGATCCGCTCCGGCGACTCGGTCTTGAGCAGGTAGCCTGCGGCGCCGCCGCGAATCGCAGCGAGCAGGTTCTCTTCGGTGCCCGAGGCGGTGAGGACGACGACCTCGCAGCCGGGCGCAGCCCCGCGCAACCGCGGGAGGGCGGCGAGACCGTCGAGGCCCGGCATAGCAAGGTCGAGCAGCACGACGTCGGGCTGCGTCTCCGTCGCGGCCGCGATCGCCTCCTCCCCGTCCGCTGCGACCCCGGCCACCTCGAAGCCGTGAGCGCGCAACAGCGCGGAGAGCGCGTCGCGCGTGAGCGGGTGGTCGTCGACGATGAGAACGCGAGCCGGCACGTCCTCCTTATCGGCAGCCTCGCTTCTGCCGACAAGAGCCGATGTGAGGCCGCAGCGGACGAAACTTCAGGCATGGCTCTGGGGAGAGATCCTTCTCTCCGGGCTGCTCGGCGCCAGCCTGGCGCTTTTCGTTTCCCACCCCGTCTTGCGAACGCAGTACGACGCGCCGGGGCTCCTGCTCGTGCTGGAGACCACAATGGCGCTCGCCGGGCTCCTCGTCGCCGTTCTCGCCGCCAACCGCTTCTCCGTTGACGGCCTCCGCACCGACCTGCTCCTGGGAGCCGGCTTCCTCGTCCTGTCCCTCTCGACAGGCGCGTTCGCGATCATTCCGGTCCTCGGCGGCCGCTCACTGCATCCTTCCGAGGACTGGGCCGCGACCCTCGGCGGGATCCTGGGGACGGCACTCGTCGCCGCGGCGCCGTTCGTCGGCGGCCGCAGTCGCTCCCGCGAGCGCGCCCTGTGGGACGCGCTCACCGCTGCCATGATCGTGCTTCTGGCCGCGTGGATTCTGCTGCGCGCGCACGGCTCGCAGCTGCCCGCGCTGACGCGGGTGCCCGGCGCAGCCGAGCCACCGGGCTTGGCCTCCGTGCTCTCGATCCGGGCGCTCCTCGACCTCCTCGCCGTGGTCGGGTGGGGAAGGCGGCTCGCTCGCACCGGCGACGACTTCGCGCAGTGGCTCGCCCTCGGCTTCACCCTGCAGCTCTTCGCCGCGCTGCATCTCGTCTTCGCTCCACCGCGCGGGGCGACGTACGTCGCCGAAGGCGAGTTCCTTCGCCTCCTCGCCTTCGGGCTCATGCTCGTCGGCGCGTGGCGCGCGATGCGCGCGGCGGAGCTCGGCCGCGCCGTCGCCGAGGAGCGGGCCCGGGTCGCGCGCGAGATCCACGACGGCCTTGCGCAGTACCTCTTCGCGGTCTCGACCCATGCGCAGATGCTCGAAGCGGGGACACCGGTCGAGGAAGTCGGGCCACAACTCAAGCAAGCCGCGGCACTCGCACAGCAGGAGGCCCGCTTCGCCATCCTCGCGCTGTCGTCGGCTAGCGGCACGGCCCCGTTCGACTCCGCGCTGCGCCGCTACGTCGAGTTCCTGACCGCGGACGGCGAGCTCGAGGTGGACCTCGAGATCGACCCAGCGATCCGCCTCGCGCCGGACGAGCAGATCGAGATCTTCCGGATCGTCCAGGAGGGGCTCGGCAACGTCCGCCGCCACGCAAACGCGACTCGCGCCGAGGTCGTGATCGGCCAGCGCCCCTCCGGCGAGCGCTTCGTCGCGATCGAGGACGACGGCGAAGGGTTCCCGCTCGAGGTGGCGACCGCCGGTCAAGGGTTGCGGAACATGCGCGACCGGGCGTCGTCGATCGAGGGCGGCCTCAGCGTCCGCAGTACGCCCGGGCTCGGCACCTCGCTCGAAGTCGTCCTGCGGGCGTAATCGGCTTCACATCGACCGCCGCTCGGCTTAGAGTCCAGCGCCGTGGGCCGCTTGCTCGTCGCGTCGCTCGCCGTCGTGCTTTGTTGCGCGGTCGCACCCGGCGCGTCCGCGGCGAAGAAGAGGCCGCTGCAGCACGTCACGATCTTCGGCGACTCGGTCGCGGCGGCGTTCAACTGGGACCCGACGGCTCGGCAGGTCCTGGCACAGGGCGACCGGCTCACCTTCGACCTCTCCCCGTGCGGCCGCTTGACCCAGCCGGGCTGCATCACGCCGCCGCCGCCGAGCGTCCTCAAGGAGGTGGAGCTCCTGGGGCGGAGGATCGGGCCGACGGCGGTCGTGCTCGTCGGCTACAACGACGACCCGCACGTCTACGCCGCGGGAATCGGGAAGGTGCTGAGGGCGATGCAGCGCCGGGGCGTGAAGCACGCTCTCTGGCTCACGTTGCGCGCTGTCAACAAGCAGTACCAGCTGATCAACGAGGTGATCCACGGAGCATCGGCGCGCTTCCGTTGGATGACCGTCCTCGACTGGAACAGCTACTCGCGCAACCATCCGTCCTGGTTCGCCTCGGACCGCATCCACCTGAGTGCCGCAGGAGCCGTCCAGCTTGCGATCTACCTCCATCGCTGGCTGAGGTGGATGGGGCTAACCGGGCCATCTCCGACCCCGTCGATCTGAAATGGAGAAGCCCCGCCGGAGCGGGGCTTCTCGGTAGCAGGCCTGTAAGCCGGATTCTGTCGAGGGTGGCCATCCATCTGTGCGGCTACCCGGCTCCTCGGCGGGCCGCGTCGGCGGAGCCTGTTCGCCTTGCACCGGACGGGGTTTGACGAGCCGGCCCTGTCGCCAGGGCCGCTGGTGGGCTCTTACCCCACCGTTTCACCCTTACCGGCCGCGACTCCGGAGATCCGCGACCGGCGGTCTGTTTTCTGTGCCACTTTCCGTCGGCTTTCGCCGCCTCCCTGTTGGGAGCGTCCTGCCCTGCGGTGTCCGGACTTTCCTCGACGCCCCGAAAGGCGCCGCGGTCACCCGGCCTGCGTTCCGGATTGTACCCCGGTCGCGGCGCCCTCGATCCGCCCGTGCAGGCGCATCGCGCACTCGGGGCAGCGCACGAGCGCGCCCTCGTGGAGGACGAACTCGCCGCAGACCGGGCACTCGAGCGACGCTCCGCGCAGCACCGCGAGGAGCTCCTGCTCGAGCGTCCTGTGGAAGGGTGCGACTCCGGTCAAAGCTCCCGGAACACCCCCACGACCTTGCCGAGGATCTGGACGTGGCGGGCGTAGATCGGCTCGAGCGCCGAGTTCTCCGGCTGCAGCCGGATGCGGCCGCTCTCGCGGAAGTACCGCTTCACCGTCGCCTCGTCGGCCGTCTCGTCGTCGCCGGCGAGGGCGACGACGATCTCGCCGTCACGCGCGTCCTGGGCCCGCCGCACGACGACGACGTCGCCGTCGAGGATTCCCGCTTCGATCATGGAGTCGCCCTTGACGCGCAACAGGAAGTCGCCGCGCAGGCTCTCGGGGACCGCGATCTCGTCCTCGACGTTCTCCTCCGCCAGCAGCGGTGCGCCGGCAGCGATCTGGCCGAGCAGCGGCAGTTTCGGCAGCTCTGCGGCGACGGTCTCGGCGCCCTTCGCGCGGCCGACGAGCTCGAGCGCCCTCGGCTTCGTCGGGTCGCGGCGCAACAGCCCCGCGCGCTCGAGGTTCGCGAGGTGGGCGTGGACGGTGGAAGGCGAGGCGAGGCCGACCGCCCCCCCGATCTCCCTCACGGTGGGGGGGTATCCATGGCGATCGACATATTCGACGAGGAAGCTCCAGATCTCGCGCTGCCGGCCGGTCAGCTCGGCTGTCGTCTGCATCTCACGCTCCGGGGGTCGGGGACGGTGCCGAACACATGTTCGACAGCAGGGTACGGACTCCTCCGGACAGCGTCAAACTCGGCGAAGAAAAGGCCGCCCCACCGGCGGCCTGAAGAGTGCGCTGGAGAGGACTTGAACCTCCACGGCCTATGCGGCCACTAGGCCCTCAACC
>DAIMGZ010000075.1:0-8179 GCA_036723535.1 Gaiellaceae bacterium | reverse complement strand
GCGTTCGTCACGCCCGGCCGCGAGGCGACGGTGATCGGCGCGATCGGCGAGCGCGAGCTGCTCGCCACCCTGCCGCTCGAGGGCTTCGCCGGCGTCGAGCAGGTGCTGCCGATCCTCAAGCCGTACAAGCTCGTCTCGCGGGAGCTCTCCCCCGATCCGACGGTGATCGAGGTGCGCGGCCGCCGGATCGGAGACGGCTACTTCGGCTTCATCGCCGGCCCCTGCACCGTCGAGACGCGAGAGCAGACGCTGGAGACGGCGCGCGCGGTCGCCGCCGAGGGCGTCACGATGCTGCGCGGCGGCGCCTTCAAGCCGCGGACGTCGCCGTACGCCTTCCAGGGGCTCGGCGACGAGGCGCTCGAGATCTTGAAGGAGGCGCGCGAGGAGACCGGGCTGCCGCTCGTGACGGAGCTCATGGATCCGCGCCACGTCGAGGCCGTCGTCGAGGCCGCGGACGTGATCCAGATCGGCGCCCGGAACATGTCGAACTTCTCGCTCCTCTCGGAGGTCGGCCGCGCTCCGAAGCCCGTCCTCCTCAAGCGAGGTCTCTCCTCGACGGTCGAGGACCTGCTGATGGCCGCGGAGTACATCGTCAAGGAGGGCAACTCCGAGGTGATCCTCTGCGAGCGCGGGATCAAGACCTTCGAGACGGCCACCCGCTTCACGCTCGACATCGGCGCGATTCCGGTGCTCAAGCAGGAGACGCACCTGCCGGTGATCGTCGACCCGTCTCATGCGGCGGGGCGGCGCGATCTCGTCCTGCCCCTCGCGCGGGCGGCCGTCGCCGCCGGCGCCGACGGGATCATCGTCGAGGTGCACCCGCGGCCTGAGGAGGCGCTGTGCGACGCCGCGCAGCAGATCCCGACCTCCGAGTTCCACGACTTCGCGGACGAGATTCGCGCGCTCGCGTCCCTCATGGGCCGCACCATCGGCTGAACGTGCGTGTAGAGCCGGCCGTGGCGGTCGTCGGGCACGTCGTCGTGCCGGGGGACAAGTCCATCTCGCACCGCGCCGTCCTGATCGGCGCGCTCGGCGAGGGGGAGACGCGCGTGAGCGGTTTCGGCCGCTCCGGCGACACGCAGGCGACGGTGGACGCGGCGCGGGCCATCGGCGTCGAGGTCGAGGACGTCGCCGACGACGAGCTCGTCGTCCACGGCGCGGGGCTGCGCGGGCTGCGCCCAGGCACCGTGGACTGCCGGAACGCGGGGACGCTCATGCGCCTTCTGGCCGGCGTCCTGGCAGGACAGGAGGGCGAGTTCACCCTGACCGGAGACGAGTCGCTGACTCCGCGGCCGATGGAGCGGGTCGCCGCGCCGCTGCGGCGGATGGGCGCCGACGTGGAGACGACCGACGGTCACGCGCCGCTCGTCGTCCGCGGCTCGGACGCCCTGCACGGTGCCGAGATCGAGCCGGAGGTGGCGAGCGCGCAGGTGAAGTCCGCGATCCTCCTCGCCGGTCTCAACGCCGAGGGATCGACGACGGTCGTCGAGCGTCTCCCGACCCGCGACCACACGGAGCTCATGCTCGAGGCGGCAGGCGCACGCATCCGCCGCAGCGCGAGCTCGGTGACCGTGGAGCCGGCCGGCGCGCTGCGACTCGAGGCGGTCGACGTCCCCGGCGACTTCTCGTCCGCTGCGCCGCTGCTCGTCGCCGCAGCCCTCGTCCCGGGCAGCGACCTCACGATCCACCACCTCGGCGTCAACCCGCGCCGCACCGGGCTGCTCGCTGTGCTCGAGCGGATGGGCGCGCGCGTCTCGGTCTTCGACCGGCGCCGTGCCGGAGGCGAGCCGGTTGCGTCCGTCCACGTGCAGCCCGGTGAGCTCGTCGCGACGGAGATCGTGGCCGGCGAGGTGCCCGGTCTCGTCGACGAGCTGCCGCTCGTGGCGCTCCTCGCCTCCCACGCCCGCGGCGAGACCCGCGTCACGGGCGCCGGTGAGCTGCGCGTGAAGGAGACCGACCGCATCGAGGCGGTCACAGACGGCATGCGGGCGCTCGGCGCCCGGATCCACTCGCAGGCCGACGGCTGGACCGTCACGGGCGTCCCCGCCCGGCTCCGCGGAGGTCGCGTCGATGCACGCGGCGACCACCGGATCGCCATGCTTGGCGCCGTCGCGGGACTCGCGTCACGAGAGGGTGTCGCGATCGAGGACGCCGACACAGCCGCTATAAGCTTCCCCGGCTTTTACGACCTTCTGGAGTCGGTGACGAGGCGGTGACGCAGCGGTGATCGTGGCAATCGACGGGCCCGCAGGCGCGGGGAAGAGCACGGTGGCGCGCGCACTCGCGGAGCGTCTCGGCTTCGGGTACCTCGACACCGGCGCGATGTACCGCGCGCTCACCTGGCTCGCGATGCAGCGCGGGCTCGACCTCGGCGACGCGGAGGGGCTGGCGCAGCTCGCGCGCGAGCAGCCCGTTCACTTCTCGGAGGGCGACCGCGTCTGGATCGCGGGCACGGACGTCACCTCGTCGATCCGCGCGACGCGCGTCGACCGGATGGTGCCGGTCGTGGCCCGTCACCATGCCGTCCGCGAGGTGATGCGGGATCGGCAGCGGCAGCTCGGGCGCGACGGCGACGTCGTGATCGAGGGCCGCGACATCGGCACCGTTGTCGCTCCCGGCGCCGAGGTGAAGGTGTTCCTCGTCGCCGACCGGGAGGAGCGCGCCAAGCGGCGCGTCGCCGAGCGGCCCGGCATCGGGGCCGACGCGCTCGCCACCGACCTGCGGCTTCGCGACGAGAGCGACGCGGCGCGGATGCAGCCGGCGCCGGACGCGACCGAGATCGATACGACGAGCCTGGAGGTCGAGGACGTCGTCGACCGGATCGAGGCGCTCGTGCGTGAGCGCTCCGCCGCCGCGTGAAAACCGAGGAAGTCGTCTGGGCCTTCGGCAAGCCGCTGCTGGGCATCCCGGCGGCGCTCGCGACGCGGCTCCGCTCGTACGGCAAGGAGCGAGTCCCGCTCACCGGCGGTCTCGTCGTCGCGTTCAACCACTTCCACTGGATCGACATCCCCGACGTCGGGTACGCCTCCCCGCGCAACCTCTACTTCGTCGCCAAGGTCGAGGCGCACCGGGTCCCCGGGCTGGGGCAGATCATCCGCGGCTTCGGCACGCTGTCGGTGCGGCGCGGCGAGTCCGACCGCGAGGCGGTGCGCAGGATGCGGGAGGTCGCGCACGAGGGGAACGCACTCGGCGTGTTCGTCGAGGGAACTCGGCAGCGGAGCGGCGTTCCCGGCCACGTGCAGGCGGGTGCGGCAATGGTCGCGCTGCAGGAAGACGTGCCGGTGGTCTGCGCCGCCATCCACGGGTCGCAGACCTGGCGGGTCGGCAACTTCGCGCCCGTCTCGATCGCGTGGGGCGAGCCGATGCGCTTCGACGGCCTGCCGCGCGGCGGCAAGGGCTACCGCGAGGCATCGTCGGAGATCGAGAAGGAGCTGTACCGCCTCTGGGCCTGGCTGCGCGACCTGCACGAGGCGGGGAGGCCGCGCGTCGCCGTCCCGCCGGCGCGGGAGGATGCAGCGCCCGCCACGCTGCCGGCGTGACTGACGTCGAAGACTTCGACGCGGGCGAGCTGCCCGCGCCGCCGCCGCCTCCGCTCATCGGCGCGGTGGCGATCATCGGCTTCCCGAACGTCGGCAAGTCGACGCTCGTCAACCGGCTGACCGAGACGCGCGCCGCGGTCGTCCACGAGACCTCGGGCGTGACGCGCGACCGGAAGGAGCTCGTCTGCGAGTGGACGGGGAGGCGCTTCGTCCTCGTCGACACGGGCGGCGTCGACATCGCCGACCCGGCGCCGCTCACGCGCGCGATCGCCCAGCAGGCGCGCGAGGCGGTCGCAGAGGCGGATCTCGTGCTCTTCGTCGTCGACGCGCGGGCCGGCGTGACGCCGGGTGACGAGGAGGTGGCGCAGATCCTGCGCGAGGCGCACAAGCCCGTGCTCGTGCTCGCGAACAAGATCGACGAACCGAGCGATGAGGCGCTCGCGCTGGAGCTGCATCGGCTCGGCCTCGGCGATCCGATCCCGATCTCGGGGCTGCACGGGACGGGCAGCGGCGACCTGCTGGATCGCATCGTCGCCGAGCTAGAGCGGCTCGCGCCGGCGGGACGGCCCTCGCTGCCCGACGACGCGATCCGGGTCGCGATCCTCGGTCGCCCCAACGTCGGCAAGTCGAGCCTCGTCAACGCGCTTCTCGGCCGCGAGCGCGTGCTCGTGAGCGAGATCCCCGGCACGACCCGCGACGCCGTCGACACCGTGCTCGAGCGTGGCGAGCGGACCTTCGTCCTGATCGACACCGCGGGCCTCCGGCGGAAGCGCAAGCACCGGCAAGGGATCGAGTACTACTCCCGGCTCCGCGCGCTCGAGGCGGCGGAGCGCGCCGACGTGGCGCTCGTCCTGATCGACTCGTCGGAGGGGATCGTTGAGCAGGACATCGCGGTGGCCGACGTGGCCCGGCACGCCGATTGCTCGACGCTCGTCGTCCTCTCCAAGTGGGACGGGACGACGATCAACGTCGAGGACGTTCGCGGGGAGCTGCGCCGGCGCCTCCGCCAGCGGCCGCCGTTCGTGGCCGTCTCGTCCCACACGGGGCGCGGCCTCGAGCGGCTGCTCGACGGGATCGCCGAGCTCTTCGACCGGCACATCGCGCGGATCCCGACACCGGAGCTGAACCGCGCGCTGGCCGAGCTGCGCGAGGCGCGGCAGCCGCCGAGTGGGAGGCGCGGCCGCCGGCTCAACCTCCTGTACGGCGCGCAGGTCCGAGTGCGCCCACCGCGCTTGCGGCTCTCCGTCAACGACCCCGGCCTCGTGACGCGCGACTACGGCTACTGGGTCGAGAACCGGCTCCGCGAGCGATTCGGCCTCGACGGCGTCCCGGTCTCGATCGACTTCGTGAAACGATCTTGAGGTGCGTTTCCTCGTCGTAGGAGCCGGCTCGTGGGGGACGGCGTTCACGGGCGTCCTCCTCGACCGCGGCCACGACGTCGCCCTCGCCTGCCGTTCGCGCGAGCAGGCCGAGGCGATCGCGCGCACCGGCTGGAACCCCCGCTACCTGCAGGGCGTCGACCTCAGCGCGGCCGAACCGGTCGCGCTCGCCGACGCTCCGACGGACGTCGACGTCGTGGTGGTGGCCGTGCCGAGCCGTGCGTTCGGCGAGGTGGTGGAGGCGCTGCCGGGCGACGTGCCCGTGCTCAGCCTCGCGAAGGGGCTCGACCCCGAGACCGGCGAGCGCCTGTCGACGCGGGTGAGCGGCCGCTCGGTGGCGGTGCTCTCCGGGCCGAACATGGCGGAGGAGATCGCCGAGGGCCTGCCGACGGCGGCGGTGATCGCGAGCGAGGACGGCTTCCTCGCCGGCCAGCTCCAGCACGCGCTCAACTCGAGCCTCTTCCGGATCTACGTCAATCCCGACCTCGTCGGCGTCGAGTTGTGCGCCGCGGCGAAGAACGTGATCGCGCTCGCGGCCGGCGGCGTCGACGGCCTGGGGCTCGGCGACAACGCGAAGGCTTCGCTCATCGCACGCGGCCTCGCGGAGATGGCGCGCCTGGGGGAGGCGGCCGGGGCGCGGGCGGAGACGTTCGCCGGACTCGCCGGCATCGGCGACCTCGTCGTGACGTGCTGGAGCCGCCACGGCCGCAACCGGCATGCCGGCGAATTGATCGCGCAGGGGTTGACGCCCGAGCGGGCGGTCGCCGAGATCGGCCAGACGGTGGAGGGGCTGACGACGGCGCCGATCCTGCGCGACCTCTCGCACCGGCTCGGGGTCGAGCTGCCGATCACCGAGGGCGTCTGTGCCGTCCTCTCCGGTCAGAGCCTCACCGATCTCGCCGCCGGGTTGATGGGGCGGGAGCCGACAGAGGAGTAGCTGTCCGTGCGAAGAGCTGCGCTCTTCGCACGGGGATAAACGAACTGCGCCAACGGGAGAGCGTGGTCTCCCGTTGGCTCCGTGCTGAGAGCACATAGGGGCTGGGAGAGGTTCGTGCCCACCCTCCTGTCGCGAGCGCGCAGGCCGCCTGCGGCGGCGTGCACGCTCGCTACTCCGCGGCGGCGTAACGCACCGTTACGCCGCCGCCTTGCGCCGGTGAAGGTTCGGGGACCGTGAAACCAGAGAGACCGGTGGCAGCCACCATCACGAAAGCGTCACGAGCTGCCTGGCTCCAGGCAAGGGAATCGAATGACCTCGCAACAGAGTCGTACGATCCCGTCACAGCTACGTAACAGTGGCTGCCACCGGTCGGTAGTTCCCGAGCGCGCAGCGCTCGCGAGCTAACGTTCCGGCGATGTCCAGCCGCTCCTTCTCGTTCACGTCCGAGTCGGTCACCGAAGGCCATCCCGACAAGATGGCCGACCAGATCTCCGACACCGTGCTCGACGCCGTCCTCGCCGACGACCCCCAGGGACGCGTCGCCTGCGAGACGTTGATCACGACCGGCCTCGTCGTCGTGGCCGGCGAGATCACGACCGAGACGTACGTCGACATCCCGCGACTCGTTCGTGACCGGATCCGCGAGATCGGCTACACGCGCGCGAAGTTCGGCTTCGACGCCGACACGTGCGGCGTGCTCGTCGCGATCGACGAGCAGTCGCCCGACATCGCGCAGGGAGTCGAGCACTCGTATGAGGAGCAGCACGGCGACAACGACAGCGACCCGCTCGACCGTGAGGGGGCGGGCGACCAGGGGATGATGTTCGGCTACGCGTCGAACGAGACGGACGAGCTGATGCCGCTACCGATCATGCTCGCGCACCGGCTGGCGCGGCGGCTCGCGGAGGTTCGCAAGGCGGACGTCCTCCCGTACCTGCGTCCCGACGGCAAGACGCAGGTGACCGTCCGCTACGAGATCGACGAGCAAGGCCGCCAGCGGCCCGTCGAGATCGAGCGTGTGCTCATCTCGACGCAGCACCGCGACGGGCTCGACTGCGACACGCTGCTGAAGCCCGACCTGATCGAGCACGTGATCGAGCCGATCCTGCCGAAGGATCTCTACGACCAGCGGCGGCTCGAGCACGACCGCGACTTCGTCTACTGCAACCCGACCGGGAAGTTCGTGATCGGCGGCCCGATGGGGGATACCGGCCTGACGGGGCGGAAGATCATCGTCGACACGTACGGCGGCGCCGCGCCTCATGGCGGCGGCGCGTTCTCGGGCAAGGACCCGACGAAGGTCGACCGTTCGGCGGCGTACGCGGCGCGCTGGGTGGCGAAGAACGTCGTCGCCGCGGGGCTCGCCGAGCGCTGCGAGATCCAGGTCGCCTACGCGATCGGCGTGGCGCATCCGCTCTCGATCCTCGTCGACACGTTTGCGACCGAGGCGATCCCCGTGCTGCGGATCGAGGAGTTGATCCGTGAGCACTTCGACCTGCGCCCGGCGGCCATCCTCCGCGACCTCGACCTGCGGCGGCCGATCTATACGAAGACGGCGGCGTACGGGCACTTCGGCCGCGAGGACGGCGACTTCACGTGGGAGCGGGCCGATCGCGCCGACGCGCTGCGCGCGGCGGCGGGGCCGGGTGCAGCGTCGCCTACGCCGGCCTGACGAACAGCCCGGCGGCGGCCTTCTCCGAGATCGCGCGCTCGCCGACTTTCTCGATCGACACCGTGAACTGAGCCGCCGCCGGCTCGGCGACACGCACGAGGATGCTCGTACCGGGCACGAGGCCCTGGTCGTAGAACCAGTGCAGGAGGTCGCCGTCGTGCTCGGCGAGGCGAACGATCGTCGCCCGCGTCCCGGCCGGCAGCGTCACCAGCGGCGCGAGCTCGGCATTCTCCGCCTGCTCCACGGTCGGGTCGACGGGCCAGCCGTGCGGGCAGCGCTGCGGGTGGCCGAGCTTGTCGTCGATCCGCTCGACCATCTCGTCGGTGAAGGTGTCGCCGAGGGCGTCGGCGCGCTCGTGCGACTCGTAGCCGGTGTAGCCCATGAAGTCGGTGAGGAGCCGCTCGATGATCCGGTGCTTGCGGACGACGCGCTCGGCCCGCTCGCGGCCGCTGTCGGTGAGGAGCGCTTCCTTCTTCTTGCCGCGCTCGATCAGGCCCTCCGCCTCGAGCCGCTTCAGCATCTCGCCCGCGGAGGCGCGCGAGACGTGGAGCATCTCGGCGACACGCGAGGCGAGGGGAGGGGCGCCGCCGCCGTGCGGCGTGTACTCGCCGATCGGGAAGGCGAGGAAGTAGATCGTCTCGAGGTACTCGTC
>DAIMGZ010000074.1:0-8252 GCA_036723535.1 Gaiellaceae bacterium | reverse complement strand
GTGTGCTCGTCGACGGTCAGGTCGTGGTAGCGGCTCTCCTGGTCGAAGCCGATCGCGGGGCCGAACTCGGGCAGAAGCTCGACGAGGACGCCGGTGTCGCGCGCGAGCCGCAGCGCTCGCGCCGGCTCCGCGCCGAGCAGGAGCTTGGAGAGCTCGCCCATCCCGTCGGCCGCGAGGCCGCCGCCGATGCGCTCGCCCGAGACGAGCTTCACCGCCGGCGCCTCCTCGCGCATCTGGGCGAGCAGCTCCTCGTCCGGCTCGAAGCCGAGCTGCGAGACGAAGCGGAGAGCGCGGACAAGCCGCAACGGGTCCTCCCGGAAGCTCTGCGGCGAGACGGTGCGCAGGCGGCGCGCTTCGAGGTCGGCACGGCCGCCGAGCGGGTCGACGATCTCGCCGCTCTCGAGCCGGCGGGCCATCGCGTTGACGGTGAAGTCGCGCCGGCGCATGTCGTCCTCCACCGAGAGCGACGCGTCGGCGACGATCTCGAAGTCGTGCCGGCCGGGGCCGGTGGAGACCTCCTTGCGGGGCGGCGTGAAATCGATCCCGGCCCGCGTCAGCTCGCGGATCCAGCGGTCGCTTGGATGGAGCCGGATGCCGACGAGCCGGTCGGCAACGACAAGATCCTCGACCCGTCCGTGCGGAGCGAGCGCGGCCCGCAAGCCTTCCGTGTCGACCCCAGGCACGAGGAAGTCGGCGTCCTTCGACTCGAGCCCGAGCAACTCGTCGCGAACGGCCCCGCCGACGAGGTAGGCATCGAGCCCAAGCAAGCGCACGTAATCCTCGATCTCTTTCATGGCCGGCGAAAACGCTACGCGTTTCCGCCGGATCAGAAGGAACTCCGCCAACGGGAGAGCGCGGTCTCCCGTTGGCTCCGTGCTGAAGGCACCTAAGGGCGGACGCAGGTTCGAGCCGCTCGTCTGTCGCGAGCGCGCAGGCCCTACGGGCGTGCGCGCTCGCTGGTCCGGCGGCGGCGTAACGCAGCGTTACGCCGCCGCCCTTGCGCTGGTCAAGGTTCGAAAGCGTTCGAACAACAACTGGCGCCAAGGGCCGGAGGCTAAGAGATCGAATCGAAATGAAGGGACCCGTTCCGTGACGCCGTCGGCGTCCGTCGTCAAGCTGGGAGGGGTGCCGATGGCTGTTGCGCCGTGGATCGTGTCGGATGGGTTGTGGTCTCGGATCGAGCCGCTGTTGCCGCGGGTGAAGCGTCGTCTGCGTTATCCGGGGCGGAAGCGGTTGCCGGACCGGCAGGCGTTGCAGGGGATCTTGTTTGTGTTGCACACCGGGATCGCGTGGCGGCATCTGCCGCTCGAGCTCGGCTTCGGTTCCGGCTCGACCTGTTACCGGCGGCTGGACGAGTGGCAGCAGGCGGGGGTGTGGGAGAAGTTGCACGTGCTGTTGCTGGCCGAGTTGCGCGCTGCGGGTGAGCTGGAGTGGTCGCGGGCGGTCGCGGACTCCAGTCACGTGCAAGCGAAAAAGGGGGCTCCGCGACGGGCCCGAGCCCGGTTGATAGAGGCAGAAACGGCTCCAAGCATCACCTGTTGGTCGACGCGACCGGGATCCCGCTCTCTTGGACGGTCACGGGCGGCAACCGCCACGACGTCACCCAACTGATGCCGCTTATCGACGCCGTCCCCGCCGTACGCGGCAAGGTCGGCCGGCCGCGGCGACGACCCGAGCGCCTGCTCGCCGACCGCGGCTACGACTCCAACTCCTATCGCCGCGAACTGCGTAAGCGAGGGATCACACCGCAGATCGCCCGCCAAAACAGCCAGCACGGCTCCGGACTCGGCCACGCCCGCTGGGTCGTCGAGCGCACCTTCGCCTGGCTCCACAAGTTCAAGCGACTGCTGATCCGCTACGACCGCCGCCACGAGATCCACCAAGCATTCCTCGCGCTCGGCTGCTGCCTCGTCTGCTTCAGGAGACTACAAAACGCATTGTGATTCGATCTCTAAGCCTCCGCGCAGCGGGGCTTAGCCGGAGGCCGCACCGCGCTCGCGCCGGCCTCCGCCGCGCGCGAGCGCACAAGAGCAGCCTCCCACCCAGAGCATCGAAAGCCAGAACAGCACGGAGCGCGCCCGAGATCGCACTCTCGGGCGCGCGGAGTTCCTTCTCCCAGCTCGCGAGACCGAAGGGCTCGCGAGCTAAGCGATAGCGATAGCGTCGATCTCGACGAGGGCGCCGGAGGGGAGCTTCGCCACCTCCACAGTCGCGCGCGCGGGCGGCTGGTCGCCCACGTGCTTTGCGTAGACGGCGTTCATCGCCTGAAAGTCGTCCAGGTGCTGGAGGTAGACGGTCGTCTTCACGATTCGGTCGAGCCCGCTGCCCGCCTCCTCGAGGATCGCCTCGAGGTTTGCGAAGACCTGCTCCGTCTGCTCTTCGATCTCTCCGGAGATCGCGCTGTCGCCCGGCTTGAGGCCGAGCTGGCCGGAGACGAACACGAAGCCGCCGGCTGCGATCGCCTGGGAGTACGGCGCGCCCTGGAAGGGCGCCGGCGCCGCTTCGGTGCGCACGATGTTCTTGTCGCTCACGGCCGTGCCTCGAGTCTCTCGCACGCCTCGGCGAGCGCTGCGCCGAGCCCCTTGAAGATCGCGTCGAGCACGTGGCCGCTGTCGGTGCCGTTCAGAAGCCGCACGTGGAGGACGAGCCCGGCGTTCTCGGCGAGCACCTCGAGGAACGTCCGCACGACGTCGGTCCCGAGCCCGCCGACGCGAGCCTCCGTCAGGTCGACGTTCGTGACGAAGAGCGGCTCGTCGCTCGTCTCGAGCACGACGTAGGCGAGCGCCTCGGCGGAGGTCAGCGCGCCGGCGCCGTGGCCGCGTGCGCCTTCCATCCGCAGCGGCCCGGCGAGCGCGTGGCCCAGCGCCGCCGCCGCCGCCTCGACCTCGGCCTGCGTGTCGCCCGGCTCGATGTCGAGGACGATGTCGAACCGTGCCGTCTCCGCAAGACGGGTGAGCAGCCGGTTGAGCACGGGCAGCCCCGTCTCCACCGTCGACTCGCCACGCCCGTAGACGTTGACGCGAACACCCGCCGCAGCCTGCTCGCTCATCCCTGCGGAGCCTAGCTCTACGCCTCGACGCGCTCGATCTGGGCGCCGACGGCGCGCAGGCGGTCGTCGATCCGCTCGTAGCCACGGTCGATCTCCGCGACGTTGCCGATCACCGACCGGCCGTTCGCGCAGAGCGCGGCGATGAGCATCGCCATCCCGGCACGGATGTCCGGGCTGGTCAGACGTTGTCCGTACAGGCGCGACGGCCCGCTGACCACGACGCGGTGCGGGTCGCAGACGATGATCCGCGCGCCCATCGACACGAGCTTGTCGACGAAGAACAGCCGATTCTCGAACATCTTCTCGAAGACGAGGACCGTCCCCCACGCCTGCGTCGCGACCGCGACCGCGATCGACGTCAGGTCCGCCGGGAACGCCGGCCACGGTCCGTCCTCGATCTTCGGAACCTGGTCGCCCAGGTCGTTCTGGATCACGAGCTCCTGGTGTGGCGGAACGCGAAGCCAACCTTCCCCGAGCTCGACCTCGATCCCGAGCCGGTTGAACGCCGTGAGGATCGAGGCGAGGTCGCGCGGCTCGACACCGTCGATGGTCAGGTCGCTGTTCGTGACGGCGGCGAGGCCGATGAAGCTGCCGACCTCGATGTGCTCGGGAGCGATCGACCAGTCGCCGCCCCGGAGCCGCTCGACGCCGCGGATCCGGAGAACGTTCGACTCGATCCCGTCGATCTCGGCGCCGAGTGAGACGAGGAAGCGGCAAAGGTCCTGCACGTGCGGCTCACACGCGGCATTGCCGATCGTCGTCTCGCCCGGGGCACGGACGGCACCCATCACCGCGTTCTCGGTCGCCATCACGCTCGCCTCGTCGAGGAAGATCGCGGCGCCGCGCAGGCCGTCCGTCTCCATCTCGTAGGTGCTGTCGACCTCGATGTGCGCGCCGAGCCGCTCGAGCGCATGGATGTGCGGGTCGAGCCGGCGCCGCCCGATCACGTCGCCCCCCGGCGGCGGCACGCTCGCGCGGCCGAGCCGCGCCAGAAGCGGGCCCGCGAGGAGGAAGGACGCCCTGATCCGCTCCGCGAGCACGGCATCGACCTCGTACGACGAGAGACCCTGCGGATCCACGCGCACCTCGTTCTGGCCGGTCCACTCCGCGCTCGCGCCGGTCGCGCACAGCAGCTCCAGCATTGACTCGACGTCGCGGATGCGCGGGACGTTCGAGAGCGTGACCGGATCGTCCGCGAGCAGGCACGCAGCAAGGATCGGCAGGGCGCCGTTCTTGTTTCCGGAGGCCCGGATGCGGCCGCTGAGCGGGTTTCCGCCCTCGATGACGAGAGCCTGCGGCGCCGTCGTGACGGACATGCCGCGCCAGCATAGCCGGGCCTCGGAGCCGGTCTCGTCTACGAGCAGGCGGGCATCGGCGGCAGGTCGTGCAGCGGCACGAAGGCGATCGGTGCACGGGCGTCGATCGCCTTCGAGCCCGTTGCGTAGAGCACGAGCAGCGACTTCGAGTCGACGCGCGTCCAGCCTCCGCTGCCGGTGATCGCGAGGTAGCGGCGCGTCTTCGTGTCGCCGACGAAGACGCGAGGCTGGATCCCGAAGCCGATATAGCGACCGCCGATCTGCACCGAGTTGTCGACGTGGTCGTCCTCGTGGGCGGCGACGATCCTGCGGGGTGTCTCTCGGAGCGAGCGCGACCACCAGAGCGACTTGTACGCACCGTTGGGATATGCGATCCGGCGGCCGTCAGTGGCGAGGCCCGACACGCCAAGCAGGACCCGCAGAGCCCGCGGCGCTCGCACGCGGACGCCCGTGATGGCGGAGGCCACGTACATCCTCGTTCTCGCCCCCCGGAAAGGCGATTCCGGCCAGGCAACGAGGTGCCCGGCGAGGAGGAACGAGCCCTGCGCGTGGCCTTGGCGCACGACCCTGTCGCGTCCCGTCCGCAGGTTGTAGACGTGCACCGCCGTGAGTTCGTCCGCTCCGGAGCCCTGAACCCAGGTCGCAATCCCGCTTCGAACATCGGGCTGCCGCCACGGGCTCGGCCAGAGTTCGCCGTCGGGCGCTCGAGTCGCGGCGCCGATCTGCCGGACGTGGCCGGTGCGCGAATCCCAGGCCCAGACCGTGAAGTCGTCGAAGCTCGAGAACCCGTGGTACTCGTTCCAGACAAGCCAGCGGCCGTCGAACGCCCCGTCCGCCTGATCGTTCCGCGGGTCGGGAAAGGCCTTGATCTCGGTCATTCGTCTCGTCGTCGCGCTGACTCTCGCGACGCCGGAGAAGCTCGGCGAGTACACGGTGGCGAAGAACGAGCGGCCGTCGTGGGCGAGCGTCCACGGGTCGAGCGAGGTGGTACGCGAGAGCGGCACGACGCGGCGCCTGAGCGCGCGACGCCACGCCGCGCTCATGTGCGCCTCGCACCAGTGCCGCTGCTGGCGAGCGGGGGCGCCGGCGGCAGTCGACACGACGAGCGCAGCTGCGAGGGCCAGCGCATAGCTCAGGTGCCGCAGTCGTCTACCAGACGTAGCCACGCCCGGAGATGATCGACACGATCGCGGAGCTCGCCATCGTCGAATAGGCAGGGACGCTCGCATACCAGGAGACCGACGCCGCGTTGTGGACGGAGTCCTCGTACATGGTGGACGCACCGTAACTCTGATAGCCGCGGATCTCGAACCAGTGGAAGATCGTCCGGTCCGCCGGATGTCCCGAGAGGTGGTACGTGGAGTACCTCGTCTCCCAGGCGTCGCCGACCAGCGGCGCCCTGACGGAGTAGATATCGGCCTCGAGATCGCTCTCGTACGTGTCGATCGCGCTCGAGGTGGGCGACGAGACGGGCTGCGGCACGTAGAAGTTGCGGCCCTGGTACCTGTTCAGCACGTCCGGGACCGGATAGCCCGACGGCGAGGTTCCACCACCGGACCACGCGGTGCCTTCGGATGACGTGTGGAGCGCCGCCGCAGCGGCTGACTGCGAAAGCCAGACTCCGACCGCGCCCAGGGCTTCGTGTACCGCGGCCGGACCGCAGTAGTAACTCGTTGCCTGCGGCGTTTGATTGGCGGCGAGAGACGCCGAGCCCGGATAGCCGCCGCCTCCCCCACACGCAGCCCCACACGTCGACGAGCGGCCCGTCCACGCCGTCAATCCGGCGCCCGACTGAACCTCCGCTGCGCGCTTCTCCGCTGTCATCTCGAGCTGTTGCTGCGTGAGAGGCAGGTGGGGATCGGTGTCGTTCGCGGCCTTCCAGGCGCTGTCGTCGGCGCGCGCGGCGCCGGCCGAAACAACCAGAAGGATTACGAGAGCGGTCGTCAAGGCGACAGAGAGAATGACGTGACGCATAACCGACTCCTTTCGGCGCGAGAATTGGGCGATCGGTAATCGGTGTACGTCGCGTGCTCTTGCAGCGCAAGGCGTTCCGGAATTCTGCGACCGCATTGGCGCACTCTCGTGATCGCGCACGGCCCCCGGCTAGGATGGCCCGCGATGGAGCCGACGCGCGAACGCGCCTGGGAGACCCTCACGCGCTACACGAAGAGCGAGTCGCTGCTGCGCCACGCGCTCGCCGTCGAAGCGTCGACGGCCGCATACGCGAGGAAGCTCGGCGAGGACGAGGAGCTGTGGCGTGTCGCGGCTCTCCTGCACGACTTCGACTACGAGATGCACCCGACGCTCGACAAGCACCCGCAGGACGGCGCCCCGATCCTGCGCGAGGAGGGCTATCCCGACGAGGTCGTCGAGACCGTGCTCTCGCATGCGGAGCACCTCGCGCTGCCGCGCGACACGCCGCTGAAGAAGGCGCTCTTCGCGTGCGACGAGCTGAGCGGCTTCGTCCATGCGTGCGCACTCGTGCGCCCGACCGGGCTGGAGGGGCTCGAGCCGAAGTCGGTCAAGAAGAAGCTCAAGCAGCCGTCCTTCGCGGCGGGCGTCCACCGCGACGAGGTCTACAAGGGCGCGGAGGAGCTCGGCGTCGACCTCGACGACCACATCCGCACCATCGTCGGGGCGATGCAGCCGATCGCAGCCGAGCTCGGCCTACCCGGCTAGGCCTTCGGTCAACCGGCGCAGGTCGTCCTCGCTCGTCCACCAGCCGCACGAGGCGCGGACGAGATTGCGGCCCGGGATCTCCCGGACGATCACCTTCCGCTCGGCGAGCGCCGGTACGAGCGCGGTCGGATCCCCGGCCGGGCGAAAGGAGACGAGCGTCGAGTGGCCCGACGGCGTCACGACGTCCACGACCGGCGCGAGTAGCTCACGACAGCGGGCAGCCGCAGCTGCGGCAGCGTCGTACCTCCAATCGGGATGCACCGCGAGGGCGGCCTCGAGGCCCGTGAGCGCCGGCGCTCCGATCCAGCCGGAGTCGAACCGCCTCGCGCCGTCCTTGGGGACGAAGGAGCCGTCGGAAGCATAGCTCTGCCGCGAGAAGGTGCTCGGAAGCGTCACGCGCAGCTGCTCCGGATCGCGCACGAAGAGCGCACCCGAGGCGTCTGGCCCGCAGAGCCATTTTTGCGCCGAGACGGTGAAGAAGTCGGCGCCGCCGAGGTCGACGGGGATCGCACCCGCCGACTGGGCGCCGTCGACCAGGAGGGGCGGCCCCTCCGGCTGCCGCAGCCGGGCGAGATCGAGCCTGCGCCCCGTCGTCCAGAGCACGTGCGAGACGGCGACGAGCCGAGTCCGCGGCGTGACGGCGGCGAGCAGCGCCTCTTCGTTCGCCTCCGCCACGACTACGTGAGCACCGGTCGCGTGGAGGGGGCCGAGGAGGCCGAAGTGCTCCTCGTTGCTCGTGACGACCTCGTCGCCCGCGCCCAGCCCGAGACCGGCGAGGACGATCTGGCAGCCGCGCGTCGTGGAGTCGGTGAGCGCGACGAGCTCCGGCGAGGTTCCGAGAACGTCTGCGACGCCGGCGCGGACGTGCTCGCGCAGCTCGAGGATCTCCTCGATGTAGGCCGTGCCGCTGCGGCCCTGCGTGAGATCGCGCTCGAGCCTCGCCCGCACCGCCTCGGCCGCCTGCCGGGGCAGCGGGCCGGCCGAGCCGGTGTTGAGGTAGGCAAGCCGGTCGAGCACCGGGAACTGGCTACGAGCCTCGTCGAACGTCATTCGAGCACCGCCTCGACGGGCGCGTGGTCGGAGAGAACCCGGCCTGCGAGCGTCCTCCACTCGACCGGCCAGGCGGAGGGCCCTTCGAGCACGGTCAGCCCGCGCACGAGGATCTGGTCGATGCTGCCGGCGAGGGGCGGCGAGAAGCCCTCCGCGCC
>DAIMGZ010000073.1:2994-8374 GCA_036723535.1 Gaiellaceae bacterium | reverse complement strand
TGGTCGCCGCGGTCATCTACAACCGCCTCCGCCTCCACATGCCGCTCCAGATCGACGCGACCACGCGCTACGGCCTCCACATCCCGCCCACGCAATCGCTCACCAACACGGAGCTCAACAGCACGAACCCGTACAACACGCGGCACCGGCCGGGCGTGCCGCCGACGCCGATCGACAACCCGGGCTTCGCGTCGCTCGAGGCCGCGGCGCATCCGGCGCACGTCGACTATCTCTACTTCGTGCGCAAGCCGGACCACAGGCACCACTACTTCACGGCGAACTACCAGGACTTCCTCCAGCACGAGGCCCAGTACGGCTACTGAGGTCGTGTTACTGGGGCATCCGGTGGCGCACTCGCTCTCGCCCCGGATGCAGAGCGCGGCCTTCGCGGCGGCCGGGCTCGACTGGAAGTACGTCCTCCGCGACGTCCTGCCGGAGGACCTCGAGGCCGCTGTGCGGGAGGTCGAGTACGCGAACGTGACGGCGCCGTACAAGCTCGAGGCGGCGCGGATCCTCGGCAGCGACCTGCCGTCCGTGAACACGATCGTGCGCGGGCGCGCATGGTCGACGGACACGGCCGTCCTCGAGCAAGTAACAGACTGTTACAAGCCGGTGATCGTGGGAGACGGCGGCGCGGCGGCAGCGTTCCGGCACGCGCTGCCGGCGGCGCGCGTGTTCTCCCGGCGCGGCGACTGGCCGCCGGACGTCAGCGACGCCGACCTTGTGATCCAGGCGACGCCGGTGCGTGACGAGATCCTGTTCGAGCTTGGGCCGGGGCAGACGCTGATCGACCTCCCGTATCCGCGGACGGCGACGGCGGCGGCGGCGGCCACTGCGGGAGCGCGCGTCCTCGACGGGCTCGAGGTGCTCGTCGCGCAGGGCGCCGCGAGCTTCGAGCTCTGGACGGAGTTTTCGGCGCCGGTCGACGTCATGCGCCGCGCCGTCGGCTTGACCTGAGACGGCAGGGGGCATAGAACGAGCACGATGCGCCGCTGCAGCGGATGTGGGGGAGGAGTGCAGGACGAGTTCCGCTTCTGCCCGCACTGCGGCAAGTCGCAGCGGGCGAAGATCGTCGAGTACTTCCGGGGCCACCCGGACGTGGGAGACGGCGGGCTGCGCGTCTCCGTCTATCTGACGGAGCCGAGGCACGCGCGCCTCAGCGTGTGGCGCGGTGACGAGGCGCAGGCCGCGATCTCGCTCGACCCCACCGAGGCGAGCCGGCTCGCCCGCTTCCTCCGCGCGACGGCGCCGCACCGGCAACGGAGCCTCGTCTCGCGGGTGCTCCTGCGCCGTTAGGCCACTACGCTCTCGCGCATGAGCCTCGAGCTGGCAACAGCCGGCGAGTCGCACGGGCCTGCGCTCGTCGCGATCGTCTCCGGCCTCCCCGCGGGCCTTGTCCTCGAGCAGGAGGCGATCGACGCCGACCTCCGGCGCCGCCAACAGGGCTACGGGCGCTCGCCGCGCCAGCAGATCGAGACGGACGAAGTCGAGGTACTCGCGGGCCTCCGCCACGGCCGCACGCTCGGCACGCCCCTCGCGCTCGTCGTCCGCAATCGCGACCACAAGAACTGGACGTGGGGGATGAGCCCCTGGCCGCCGGAGGGCGAGCCCGAGGGGAAGGGGACGAAGCCGGTGACGCTGCCGCGGCCCGGGCACGCGGATCTCGCCGGTGCTCAGAAGCACGGAGTTTCGGACGTCCGCGACGTGCTGGAGCGCGCCTCGGCGCGGCACACGGCGGTCTACGTCGCGGCCGGATCCGTCGCGAAGGCGCTGCTCCGCGAGATCGGGATCGAGGTCGAGGGGGAGGCACTGCCGGAGGCGGGGGCGGATCCCGCCGCGGTGGACGAGGCGCGGAAGGATCGCGACACGCTCGGCGGGCGCGTGGAGGTGCGGGCGCTCGGTGTGCCGCCCGGCCTCGGCTCCTACGCGCGGCGGGAGGACCGCCTCGACGCGCGGCTCGCGGCGGCGCTCATGGGAATTCAGGCGGTGAAGGGTGTCGAGATCGGCGACGGCTTCGCGCTCCCCAGCGTGCGCGGCTCCGAGGCGCACGACGAGATCGTCCGCGACGAGCGCGGCCTGCGCCGGGAGACGAACCGGGCCGGCGGCATCGAGGGCGGCGTCTCGAACGGCGAGGAGATCGTCGTGCGGGCCGGGATGAAGCCGCTCCCGACGCTCATGCGTCCTCTTCGCTCCGTGGACCTCGACACCGGCGAGGCGGCGGACGCGCTCGTGGAGCGGAGCGACGTCTCGGCGGTCGAGGCGCTCGCCGTCGTCGCGGAGGCCGCCGTCGCCTGGGAGCTCGCTCGCGCGGCGCGCGAGAAGTTCGGCGGCGACGCGCTCGGCGACTTCGTGAGCGCCTGGCGCGCGTACCTGGAGCGGATCGACTGGGCCCCGCGCTAGACAAGCACCTCGCACTCGTCGGCTTCATGGGCGCCGGCAAGACCACGGCCGCGAGAGCGCTCGGCCTGCCGCACGTCGAAACCGACAAGGATGTTCCGCTCGCGCTCTTCGAGCAGGGAGAGCCGGCGTTCCGGGCGCGCGAGGAGGAGGTCGTGCGGAGCGTGCTCGACCGTGCCGAGCCCGTCGTCGTCGACCTCGGGGGCGGCGCGGTCACCATCCCCGCCGTGCGCGGCCTGCTGAAGGAACGGGCAACGGTCGTCTGGCTCGACGTCGACCTCGAGACGGCGTGGGAGCGGACACGCGGGAGCGACCGACCGCTCGCGCAGGATCACGAGGAGTTCACCCGGCTGTACGAAGAGCGCCGGCCGCTCTATGCCGAGCTTGCCGATGTCGTTGCGCATGACGTCGACGACGTCGTCCTGGCCGCCGCCGGGGTCCACGTCGAGCGCGGCGCGCTGCAGCGGCTTGGCACGATCGTCCCGGGAGACGGCGCGGTCGCCCTCGTCTCGGATCCGCATGTCGCGGGCATCCACGGCATGGACGCGCAGCTCGCGCTCGGGGCGCGTCTCGCGGAGACGCACGAGCTGCCTCCCGGCGAGGAGGCGAAGACTCTGGCGGCGGTCGACCGGCTCTGGCAGGAGCTGCGCCTCGACCGGAGCGGGACGATCGTCGCGCTAGGCGGCGGCTGCACGACGGACGCGGCGGGCTTCGCCGCCGCGACGTACCTTCGAGGCATCGCCTGGACGCCTGTGCCGACGAGCCTCGTCGCCCAGGTCGACGCGGCAATCGGCGGCAAGACGGCAATCGACCTGCCGCAGGGCAAGAACCTCGTCGGCGCCTTCCACTGGCCGGCGCGGACGATGGTCGACCCGGCGCTTCTCGAGACCCTGCCCGAGCCGCAGCGGCTCGAGGGGATGGCGGAGGTCGTGAAGGCCGGCCTCCTCGCGGACGAGCCGTTCTGGGAGCTCCCAGACGATGAGCTCGTCCGCCGCTCGATCGCGTTCAAGGCGGCGATCTGCCTGCGGGATCCGTCCGAGCGCGGCGAGCGGACGCTGCTGAACTTCGGCCATACGTTCGCGCATGCGCTCGAAGCGGCCGCCGGCTACGAGGGGCTCACGCACGGGCGCGCGGTCGCGCTCGGGCTCCTCGCCGCGCTGCGCCTGTCCGGCCGCGACACAGGGGTCGTCGAGGAGGTGCTGCGGCCCCGGCCCGTGCGCGTCGACCGCGAGCGCGCCTGGCAGGCGATGCGGCGCGACAAGAAGGCGCGCGGCGGCGAGCCGCGCTTCGTCCTCCTCGGCGACGACGGTCCGCACAGCGGGGTCGCCGTGCCGGAGGACGACGTCCGGCGCGAACTGGATAGGTTGATCGCGTGAGGATCTCGGTCTTGAACGGCGTCAACCTCGACGTCTTGGGGCGCCGCGACCCGAAGCTGTACGGCGGACTGACGATCGCCGAGCTCGAGAGCCGCATCTACGAATGGGCGCGGCAGCTCGAGCTGACCGTCCAGTGCCGCCAGTCGAACGACGAGGGCGAGTTCGTCAAGTGGTGCCACGACGCGTACGACACGGTCGACGGGGTCGTCGTCAACCCTGCGGCCTGGACGCACTACGCGTGGGCGATCCACGACGCGCTCGAGCCGCTGACGATTCCGATCGTCGAGGTGCACCTCTCGAACGTCGACGAGCGCGAGGAGTGGCGGCGCAAGTCGGTCGTCGCCGACCTCGTCGCCGCGCGCTTCGTCGGCCACGGCCCCGAGGGCTACAAGATGGCGCTCGAGCACCTCAAGGAGGCACCCAAGTGAGCTCCAGGATCGAACGGCTTCGCGGGCTCCTCGAGGAGCCGCTCCTCGTCACGAATCTCGTCAACGTCCTCTATCTGACCGGTCTCGACAGCTCGAATGCCGCGCTCCTTGTCGAGCCGGACCGGGTGCGACTCTTCACCGACTTCCGCTACATCGAGACGGCACAGGCACTCGAGGGCGTCGAGGCGGTGCAGACGAAGCGCTCGCTGATCGGCTGGCTCGCGGAGGAGCTGAGCGGCCAGGTCGGCTTCGAGGAAAACGTGCTCCCGTGGTCGTTCGCCGAGCAGCTGCGGAAGGGCGGTGTGGAGCTGGTGCCCCGCAAGGGTCTCGTCGAGCAGTTGCGCGCCGTCAAAGAGGACGGTGAGCTCGAGGCGATCCGGCGCGCATGCGCGATCACCGACCGGATGTTCGAGCGGCTGGTGAGCGAGGTGCGGTTCCTCGGCCGCCGCGAGCGCGACGTCGCCTGGGACATGACGAGGCTCTACCACGAGGAGGGGGCGGACGAGCCGGCCTTCGAGGCGATCGTCGGCTCGGGGCCGAACGGGGCTCTGCCGCACGCGCGCGCCGGCGACCGGGTGATCGGGCCAGGCGAGCTCGTCGTGATCGACACGGGCTGCCGAGCCGGCGGTTACGTCTCCGACTACACGCGGACCCTGGCGACCGGCGAGCTCGACGCCGAGATGGGGGAGGCGTATGCGGTCGTGCTCGCCGCGCAGCAAGCCGGGCTCGACGCGATCCGGGCAGGCGTCTTGGCCGTCGACGCGGACCTGGCAGCGCGCGACGTGATCGAGGGGAGCTCGTTCGCAGGCACGTTCGGCCACGGCCTCGGGCACGGCATCGGGCTCGCCGTCCACGAGTCGCCGCGCCTCTCGACCGAGAGCGAGGACGCCTTCGCAGCCGGCAACGTCGTCACCGTCGAGCCGGGGGTGTATCTCCCCGGACGCTTCGGGATCCGGATCGAGGACGACGTCATCGTCACCGACGACGGGATCGAGAACCCGGTCCGCTTCACGAAGGAGCTCGTCAACGTCTCGTAGCTCGGGTGGCGCTCTTGACAGCCTCAGCCGGAGCGTTCACCTTCGTGGAATGCGCGGCATCGCCTATTTCGCCTGCCTGGGACTCGTCGCATTCTGCGTGACCGGCTGCGACGTCTTGGGCTCGACGAAGCTGAAGCCACCC
>DAIMGZ010000073.1:0-2894 GCA_036723535.1 Gaiellaceae bacterium | reverse complement strand
CCTACCGGCGAATGCTCGCCACCTTCAATTACTTCGACCTGACCTTCCACCGCGCCCTGGACTCGATCGATGCTCGTCAGATCGGGCAAGCGAAACGGCCCGCAAGGCGCCTGAACTTCCTCGGCAGGCGAATCCACTCGCGTGCCAAGAAACTCGGGCTGCGCACCTGCGCCCGGGTTTAGCGGCACGGCTACCCTCCCGCCGGTGGCCGAGACAGTCGACACGAACAGCTTCAAGAACGGGATGCACATCGAGCTCGACAGCAAGGTGTGGCGGATCGTCGAGTTCCAGCACGTCAAGCCCGGCAAGGGCGGCGCGTTCGTTCGGACGAAGCTCAAGAGCCTCGACGCGGGCGCCGTCGTCGACCGCACGTTCCGCGCCGGGGAGAAGTTCCCGCGCGTGCACACCGAGACGAAAAACGTCCAGTACCTCTACGACGACGGCTCCGACGTGCACTTCATGGACGCGGAGACGTACGAGCAGTTCGCGCTGCCGCACGCAGACCTTGCCGACGAGCTGCCGTACATGCAGCCGAACGCATCGGTGCAGGTGCTGAGCGTGAACGGAAAGCCGTCGAGCCTGCAACTCCCGTCGTCCGTCGAGCTCAAGGTCGTGGAGACGGAGCCGGGCATCAAGGGCGACACGGTCTCGAACACGACGAAGCCGGCGAAGCTCGAGACTGGTGCTGTCGTCAACGTGCCGCTCTTCGTCAACGTCGGCGACAGGCTCAAGGTGGACCCCCGCGAAGGGAGATATATCTCGCGGGCATAGCCCGCGAGATATCTGAGCGGTGCTCCGCGAGCCGGAGAGCGCGGTCTCCGGCTCGCTCCGCGCGGAAGGCTTGCTTGCGCCTCGGCATGCGGAGCGCCTACTTCGAGGCGCGGCCGGTCGTGCGCCTGCGGCGCAGGAGCGGCCGCGCGCCACGCCGGGCCTCCGCGGAAGCGGCGCTGTGCGCACGCTTCCGCTCCGGCCTTCACACCTCCGGATGCACGATGCGTCCTTCTCGCCGAGAAACGGCGCGGTGGTTCCGCGGTAGATTCCGCCGGATGCCTTCCCTAGCGGACACCACCATCCGCCTGCTCGGCCAGGAGCCCCTCGCAGGAAGGGTTCCCGCGGCGGAGCAGCTGCGGCTCGCCGAGATCCTCGACAAGGCGGGCTTTGCATACCTCGAGGTCTCCGGCGGCGGCTGCTTCGACGCCGCCGTCAAGCGCGGCGTCGAGAGCCCGTGGGAGCGGATCCGCGCCCTCAAGGCGCGCGTCAAGACGCCACTCGGGCTCGCCCTGCGCGGCCGCTTCCTCGTCGGCTCGCGGCCGGTGGACGCCGACTTCGCGCGCCGCTTCGTCGCCTCTGCGGCCGCGAACGGGATCGACGTCTTCCGGCTCCACGACCCGCTCAACGACGTATCGAACCTGCGCGAGGCGGCTGAGGCGATCGTCGCCGCCGACCGCGACTTCGAGGCTGGGCTCGTCTACAGCCCGGGACGCACCGGCGAGATCGAGACGTTGATCGAACGGGCGCGGATGCTGCCCGAGCTCGGCGCGGTGCGCGTCCTCCTCCACGATCCGACGGGATCGCTGCAACCGCACACCGCGGAGGAGCTCACGCGTGCCCTCGGCGAGGCGAGCGGGCTGCCGGTCGGGATCTACGTCCAGGGAGCCGGCGGGAGCGCCCTCGCGGCTGCCCTCGCCGCGGCGAAGGCGGGCGCGCAGCTCATCGCCTGCGCGATCTACCCGCTCGCGCTCACCCTCCACCGCGTCTCGGGCGAGGCGCTCGCCGAGGCGCTCAGCGGCGCCGGGCTCGATCCAGGTGTCGACGTCGAGGCGCTCTGGGAGGCGACTGATCTCCTCGACGAGCACATCGGCGACGAGCTCGTGACTCCGCTCGTGCCGCGCATCGCGGTCCTCGCTGCCCGCCACGACGTGCCGGCCAGCGTCGTCGCCGGGATCGACCACTCGCTGCGGGCAGAGAGCGCCGACGACAGGCTCGACGAGGTGCTCGAGGAGCTCGACCGGATCCGGGCGGACACGGGCTGGCCGCCGCTCGCCTCGCCGATCGGCCAAGTGCTCGCCACGCAGGCGATCATCAACGTCCTCTCGGCGAGCCGCTACCTCACTCTCGTCGACGAGGTGCGCAGCCTCGTCGCCGGGGCCTTTGGCACGCCGCCGGCGCCGATCGACCCGGCGCTCGTGCGCGTCGTCCAGCTGACCGCCGACCCCGAGAGCGAGGAGGACGTCACGCCTCCTCTCGACGAGGTGCGCGAGCGCGCCGGTGGAGTGGCGGCGAGCGAGGAGGAGCTGCTCCTGCTCGGCCTCTTCGGGGAGGACGCCGAGCAGCTCCTCCGCGGGATCCGCAGCCGCGGTCGCCGCGATGCCGAGCCCGCAGGGATCGACGAGAACCGTGCCCGGCGCATCCAGGAGGTCGTGCGGATCGTGCAGGAGTCCGGCATCGGCGAGGTCACGATCGAGGAGGACGGGATGCGGATCTCGGTCCGCTCGACGCCCGACCTCCCCGCCGTCGCACCGGGCGAGGCGCCGCTCGCGGTGCCCGAGCTGGACCAGCCGGCCGCCGCCGCCGTCACCGGAACCCTCGTCCGAATCGAGTCGCCGATGGTCGGCACCTTCTTCCGCGGTCCTCAGCCGGGCGCGCCGCCGTTCGTCGAGGTCGGCGACGTCGTCGCGCCGGGGCAGACCCTCTGCATCCTCGAGGCGATGAAGCTCATGAACGAGGTCAAGGCGGACGTCGAGGGAGTTGTGCGCGCCGTCCACGCCGAGAACGCGACGCCGGTCGAGTTCGGGCAGCTCCTCTTCGAGCTCGAGCCGCTCGCCGTGCCTCCCGCGCTCTAAGAACTGGCACCGAAATGAAGGGACCCGCTCGTTGACGACGAACGCCGTCGG
>DAIMGZ010000072.1:0-8691 GCA_036723535.1 Gaiellaceae bacterium | reverse complement strand
GCACGAGGGCTCGGTGGAGAAGTTCATCGGCGACGCGGTGATGGCGGTGTTCGGGGTGCCGGTCGCGCACGAGGACGACGCGCTGCGGGCGTGCCGAGCCGCGGTCGAGATGCGCGACGCGTTGCCGGAGCTCGGGGTCGAGGGCCGGATCGGCGTCAACACCGGCGAGGTGCTCACGGGCACCGAGGAGCGGCTCGCCACCGGGGACGCGGTCAACGTCGCGGCGCGGCTGGAGCAGGCCGCGGCCCCGGGTGAGGTGCTGATCGGTGCCGAGACGCTCGGGCTCGCCGGGGGAGCGGTCGAGGTGGGGGAGGTCCGGCTGCTGGAGCTGAAGGGCAAGAGCGAGACCGTCGCCGCCTACCCGCTCGTTGCGGTCCGCGAAGTGGCAGAGCGTTCGCACGCCTCGCCCTTCGTCGGCCGCGAGCGGGAGCTGCAGCAGCTCGTGGACGCGTGGGATCGGGCTGTCGCCGGTCTGCGCTGCGAGCTGGTCACGGTTGTGGGCGATCCAGGGGTCGGCAAGTCGCGACTCGTTGCGGAGGCACTCGCCCGGATCGAGGCCCGGGTCGTGCGCGGCCGCTGCCTTTCCTACGGCGAGGGAATCACCTACTGGCCGGTGGTGGAGGTGGTGAAGCAGCTCGACGCGCTGCCGCGCGACGAAGCGGCGGCGAGCGCGACGCGGTCGCTGCTCGGGGAGAGCGATACGCCGGCCAACACCGACGAGATCGCCTGGGCGTTCCGGAAGCTGCTCGAGGAGCAGGCGCCGCTCATCGTCTGCTTCGACGACATCCAGTGGGGAGAGGAGACGTTCCTCGAGCTCGTGGAGTCGACGGCGCTCCTCTCGACCGGCGCACCGCTCCTGCTCGTCTGTATGGCGCGGCCGGAGCTGCTCGATCGCCGCCCGGGCTGGCCGGCGACCTTGCGGCTGGAACCGCTGCCGGAGGGAGATGCCGGCGCGCTCGTCGGAGACGCCGTTCCGGATGAGGTTCGGCAGCAGATCGTCCGCGCCTCGGGCGGCAACCCGCTCTTCCTCACGGAGATGGTCGCGCTCAGCGACGCGAGCAGCGGCGAGGTCGAGGTTCCGGCAACGCTGCGGGCGCTGCTCGCGGCGCGGCTCGACCAGCTCGACGAGCCAGAGCGGCGGGTGCTCGAGCGAGGAGCAGTGGAGGGTGAGCTCTTCCATCGCGGCAGCGTCCAGGCGCTCGCGCCCGAGGAGACGGAGGTGACGCCGCGGCTGGCGGCGCTCGTGCGGCGCGGCCTTGTCCGGCCCGACCGGCCCTTGCTCCCCCGCGAGGACGCGTACCAGTTTCGCCATCTCCTGATCCGCGACGCCGCCTACGACGCACTCCCCAAGGCGACCCGCGCCGATCTCCACCGCCGCTTCGCCGACTGGCTCGAGGAGCACGGCGAGAGCCTCGTCGAGCTGGACGAGATTCTCGGCTATCACCTCGAGCAAGCTGCTCTCTACCTGGCCGAACTCGGTCGCTCAGACGCTGCCCTTGCCGAGACGGCTTCCAGGCGACTGGCGGCCGCCGGAGAGCGCGGGCGTTGGCGCGGCGATCAGGAGGCGGCGCGAAAGCCGAGGAGCTCGGTCTCGCCGCCTTGCCACTGCTCGAGACGGGGCAGGATCATGTCGGTCTCGCCGATGTCTGGTACTCGCTGGCCAACGGCGTCTACAACTACGACTGCCGCTTCGAGCAGATCGTTCACGCGGCCGAGATGGCACGAAGCTATGAAACCCTCGCCGGGCGGCCGCATCATCGCTCCAGTTCGTTATACGGCATGGGGCTCGTGTACGGGCCGCGGCCGGTTGGGGAGGGGTTGCAACGTTTTGAGGGGCTCGACTCCACCTTCCGGATCGATCTGATGCGCGCGATCCTGCTGGCCATGAGCGGCCGGATCGACGAGGCGCGTGTTCTCGCCCGTGCGGCCGAGGAGCACGCCGGCGAGTTGGGGGATGACGCCGACCCGGAGATCGGTGAGATCGAGAGTCTCGCGGGTGACCACGAGGCCGCGGCGGAGCGGTTCGGCCTCTGGTGCGACCGGCTCGCCGAACGCGGCCTCGTGGCGGGAGTTGCCACTTACGTCGGAATGCATGGTCGCGAACTCTGTCTAGCCGGACGCTACGAGGAGGCGGAACAACGCGCCGCTCGGGGGCGGAAGCTCGACGACGATGCCTGGCTCGCACAGGCGCTCTGGCGGCAGGCCGCCGCGCTCGTCAGCGCTCACCGAGGAGAGCACGCCGAGGCAGAGAGGCTCGCGCGAGAGGCGCTGACGCATGCGCATCGGACAGACTCACCGAAGCTTCAGGCAGACGCCTACTGCGACCTCGCCGAGGTACTCGAAGCCGCCGGCCGTCGCGACGAAGCGATCGCCGCCTGGCAAGAGGCGCTCGACCGATACGAGCGCAAGGGGATCGTCCCGCTCGCCGACCGCGTGCGCGAGCGACTTGCGGCCCTCGAGCCGGTCTAGCGGCTCGCCTCGAGCTCGCGCGCGGCGGCGAGGATCTTCTCCGCCTCCTCGCGGTCGCCCCAGCCGCGAGTCTCCGTCCGCTTCGAGGGCTCGAGGTCCTTGTAGCGCTGGAAGAAGTGCTCGATCTCGTCGCGCAGCTCGGCGGCGACGTCGTCGGCGTCGCGGATTCGCTCGAACGCGGGGTCGCCGAGCGGCACGGAGAGGAGCTTCTCGTCGGGGCCTTTCTCGTCCTCCATGTGGAAGACGCCGATCGCGCGGACCCGGATCCGGCAGCCGGGGAAGGTCGGGTCGGAGACGAGCACGAGCGCGTCGAGCGGGTCGCCGTCCTCGGCGAGCGTTCCCTCGACGTAGCCGTAGTCGGCGGGGTATGTCATCGCAGTGAACAGCCGGCGGTCGAGCACGATGCCGCCGAGCTCCGCGTCCCACTCGTACTTGTTGCGCGAGCCGGACGGGATCTCGACGAAGACGACCGCTTCGCCGCTCATCAGCGAGCGCGCGCTGGCGCCGGGACCAGGGCGTTCTCGAGGTCGGTGGCGAGATCCTCGGCCGACTCGATCCCGACCGAGAGGCGGACGAGGTTCGGTGGCGCGGCGAAAGGCGCGTCGGCGGTTGCCGCGTGCGTCATCCGCGCCGGCACCTCGACCAGGCTCTCGACGCCGCCGAGCGACTCCGCGAGCTGGAAGAGGCGCGTGCGCCCGGCGATCGCCTCCGCCTCCTCAGGCGACTCGGCGAGGAACGAGACCATGCCGCCGAAGTCGCGCATCTGGCGCGCCGCGATTGCGTGCCCGGGGTGCGTCGGCAGGCCGGGATAGAAGACGCGCTCGACGGTGGGGTGACGGTCGAGGAGGACGGCGATCTCCATCGCGTTCTGGCAGTGCTGGCGCATCCGAACCGCGAGCGTCTTGATCCCGCGCAGCACGAGCCAGCAGTCGAAGGGCCCCGGCACCGCGCCGAGGGACTTCTGGAGGAAGCGCAGGCGCTCGGCCACGGTCGGGTCGTTCGTCGCAGCGAAGCCGCCGACGACGTCGGAGTGGCCCCCGAGGTACTTCGTCGTCGAGTGGACCACGATGTCGGCGCCAAGCTCGAGCGGTTGCTGCAGGTACGGCGTCGCGAACGTGTTGTCGACCACGAGGAGCGCGCCGGCGGCGTGCGCCGCCTCGGCAGCGGCGGCGATGTCGACGACGTTGAGCAACGGATTCGACGGCGTCTCGATCCAGACCAGTCGCGTCGTCTCGTCGAGGTGCTCGGCGAGGTTCGAGAACTCCTCCGCTGGCAGGTAGTCGAACCGGTAGCCCTTCGGCTCGTAGACCTGCGACGTCATCCGGTAGACGCCCCCGTAGACGTCGGCGATGAGGACGACGCGGTCGCCCGGGTTCAGGAGGTGGAAGATCGTCGTCGTCGCGCCGAGGCCCGAGGAGTAGGCGAGGCCGTGCTCGGCGGATTCGAGCGAGGCGAGCGCCGTCTCGAGCGCGTGCCGGGTCGGGTTCGCGACGCGCGAGTAGTCGTAGCCCTTGTGCTCGCCGGGGGCATCCTGGACGTACGTCGCGGTCTGGTAGATCGGCGGGATGATCGCGCCGGTCGAAGGGTCGGGCTCCTGCCCGACGTGGATCGCGCGGGTCTCGAAGTCCATCAGCCGGTCACTGTACTCGCCACGATGCGCGCGATCTCGCCGGGGCGTTCGAGCCACGGGAAGTGGCCGCAGTCCGGGATGACCTCGACGCGCGCTCCCGGGATGAGCGCCGCCGTGGCGACCGACGACCGCGACGGGGCTGGGTCGAGCTCGCCGTGGACGAAGAGCGCGGGCAGCCGGACGTGGGGGAGGCCGTGCACGAGCGTCTGTCGCTCGAAGTGCTCCGCGAGGGAGCGGTTGACGCCGATTGAGGCCTCGACGCCGACGCGGGTCACCGGGCTCGGCGCGAGCCGATTGTCTGGATCAGCGAAAAACTGCGGCCAGAGGACGGCGAACCGCTCGACGAGCTCCTCCTCGGTCACTTCAGCCGCCCGCCTGCGCGCCTCGATCTCGTCGAGTCGCGCGATCGTCTCGGCCGGGAGCCCGCGGCGGAGCCCCGCGTCCTGTTCCGCGAAGACGTCGCCGTAGGCGCTGAGCGGGTCGATGCAGATCACGCCGAGCAGCCGCTCGGGATGCGAAACGGCGAGGTGGAGCGCGAGGTGCCCGCCCCACGAGTGGCCGACGAGCCAGGCGCGCGGGATCTCGAAGGCGTCGAGCACGGCGAGCGCGTCGGCCATGTGCGCCTCGATCGAGAACGGCGGGCCGCCGGTCGACGGAGGCGTTCCGCGCTGGGTGTACCGGTAGGTCGTCAGGAGGGGCGCGAGCTCGGCAGCGAGTCCTTCGAGGTAGTCGGGCACGGCCGCGCCGCCGTGCAGGAGGAGCGCGGGAGGGCCGTCGCCGCCGAGATGGCCGCGGAGGACGCCGGCCCCGATTGCGACCTCGAACGCCTCCTCGCTCACGCGACGACTGTATTCGCCCCGAGAAACGCAGCGAGGCTGGCGAGCGGCTCCTCGAGGTCGACCGGCTCCTCGCCCGGCTCCCACCACAGCCCGTTCACGCGGAGCACCTTCTCCCGCCGCTTGAACACGGGCTCGATGCGGCCCACGAGCCGGTCCCCGTGCAGGATGGGGAGGACGTAGTAGCCGTACTCGCGTTTCGCCGCTGGGACGTACATCTCCAACCGGTAGCGGAAGTTCCAGAGCGCCTCCAGCCGGTCGCGGTCGTGGACGAGCCGGTCGAAGGGAGAAATGAACGTGACGCGCTCGGGGACGGGGCCGTCCTGCGCCTCCGGATGGGCGACGAGGCGGCCGCGGTCGAGCCGCACCCCGAGCGCGCGGAAGCGCTTCTCCTCGTACAGCCGCAGCGCCGTCGGCAGCCGCAGCGTCTCGGTCTCGGGGTACCAGCGCTCGGCGAGATCCCAGACGCGCTGCTTGCCGCGGCGGCCGACCACGGCGACCTCGCCGCGCCCCGCGAGCACATCGAGCATGAGGCCCATCTTCCGCTCGCCCCACCAGCGGTGGCCTTCGCGGCGGTGGCCGGGAGCGTCCTCGATCTCGCGCGAGAGGAGCGGGCCGCGCTCGCGGAGCTCCTTCAGGACGTAGCGGCGGAAGGCGGCGTGCTCCTTGAGGAACGCGATCAGTCGGAGGTCGAGCGGCCGGTCGCGGCGGCGCATCAGCGCCTTGAGGATCGGCAGGTCCTCGCTCGGGTAGACGAAGGCGCGCCACTCGACCAGCTTCCGCTCCTGCCAGAGGAGGCGCTCGAGCTTCGTGGTGTCGAACGGCCCGAGCCGGCTCCAGAGGACGAGGTGCTGCGGCGGCGCGACGCTCGCAATCGGGTCGAGCTGGAGGAAGCCGAGCCGGCGGACGGTCTGGAGGACGCCGCGCGCCCGGCCGTCGAGCCATTGCGCGCGTACGGCGATCCGGCGCGCCTCCTCGAGCGAGACCGGCACGCCGCCGTCCATGCGAGTCCACCGGTCCCTCACGGATACCGGACCTCCTCGAGCCCGAGCACCCGCGCGAGACGCACCGCCGCGCGCTCGAGCTTCGCCGCGGCGTTCCCGCGCGTGCGCGGCTCGCGGTGGAAGCGCCGGACGTGGAGCACGCCTTCGCCGCGGTCGGCCTTGAGGTCGGCGCGCCCGACGATGCGGTCGCCGGCGAGCAGCGGCAGCACGTAGTAGCCGTACGCGCGCTCGTGCTCGCGCTTGTAGACCTCGATCACGTGGCGGAAGCCGAAAAGCCGCTCGAGCAGCGGCCGGTCCCAGAGCAGGTTGTCGAAGGGACAGAGGAGGACGGGCGGCGCGGCGGCGCCGTCGAGCTCGGCTTCGGCGTCGACGTAGAACGGCGGGCCGCCGTCGTCCGGGTGCACCTCGCGCAGCAGGCCCTCGTCGACGAGCGCGAGGACGTGCTGGTGGAGACGGGCGCGTCCGCCCTTGAGCCGCCAATGCTCGCGGATCGCCGGCTCCGTCAGCGCGCCTCGGGCGCGAACGGCGAGGAGCGCGAGCGTGCGCAGCGTCTCGTCCTCGTCCGGCACGGGCGTGTCGAGAGTCGCGCGTGGGATCACGCGCTCCGCGAGGTCGTAGCGGCGCTGGAAGGACTCGCGGCCTGCGACGACGAGCACGCCACGGTCCCAGAGCGCCTCGAGCACCGCCTTCGCGGGGGTCCGGCTCCACATGTCCGTTCCGGTGCGGGCGCCCCCGAAGTCGCGTGAAGCCAGCGGCCCTTCGGCGCGGATCCGCTCGAGCACCGGCTCGACGAGGTCGCCGTGCTCGCGCAGCGCGTGGTCGTGGATGCCCCAGTGGCCGTCTCCCTCCATCGTCCGGCGGCAATGCGGCCAGAGCTCGATGGGGAGAAGGCAGGCCTCGTGTGCCCAGTACTCGAAGACGCGGCCGGAGGCGAGCAGGCTCTGCAGCTCGGGCTCGTCGAATGCCCCGATGCGGCTGGAGAGCGTGAGGCGGTGTGCTCTGTCGACGGTCGAGATCGAATCGAGCTGCACCGCGCCGAGGCAGCGGATCGCATCTTCGACGTCGCCGGCTCGCGCTCGGCGGAAGCGCGGCGCGTACGCCTGGGCGGACACGACGAGCCGCCGGATGGACGCGAGGCTGACGGCCGCAGTCCTCATGGTTCCTCTACCTACCAGGTACCGGCGCAGTCACGTCGCGCGACTCGATAGCCTCTCGCCCGTGCCGCGCCCGAGACGCCGGAATCCGTGGACCTCCACTGGCGAGGTCCTCCTCTGGGTGCTCTTCGCTGCGCTCCTCTTCCCGGCCGGCTTCGCCGGCTGGGCCGTCGGCCACTACACCTCGCTCGGGAAACCGTCCGCGACGGTCGTGCACACCGTCACCGAGGGCTCGACGTCCGCTGCGACGACGACGTCAGCCGCGCCGACGACGTCTGCCGCGACCACGACGTCTGCCGCGACGACCACGTCTTCGGGCGGCGGCAATGCGGCTGCGGGCAAGACCGTCTTCGCCTCGAACGGCTGCGCCTCGTGCCACACTTTCAAGCCCGCACGCGCGACCGGGACCATCGGTCCGGACCTCGACTCGGCGCCGGCCGCCGACGCAAAGGCCGACCACAACATGGCGCTAGCGGCGTTCATCAAGCAGTCGATCGAAGCCCCGGACGCCTACATCGCCAAAGGCTTCACCAAGGGGCTCATGCCGACGAACTTCGGTACGTCGCTCTCGAGCTCCCAGCTGAACGACCTCGTCGCCTTCATCCTCTCGGGCACGAAGAGCTAGCGCGCCTCAGGCGTAAGGACGCTGGCCCAGGCCTGCTGCCTCTCGCCTGGATGCCACGCGGGAGGCGGCGATCAGGGAGCGGACCCAAGGCAGAAGTCGTCCTCGTCGTCCCACCCCTGCAGCTAGCGCTCCCCAGGCTCCTAAGAAGCGCGGCGAGTAGCGCGGCGGTTATGCGAGGGATCTGTGCGCGCAGACCTGCGAGGATCCGCGCATGGCGCCCTACACCTGGACCGTCCGCGAAGGATCCCTAGATGGTCCTGTGGTCATGAGGGAGTACGTCTATGAGGTTCCCGATAAAGAGCCGGTGGAAGGCCAGGAGCTCTATCTATCCGACGGGTCCGGCCCATGGCGTGTCAGCCTTCGTGAACAGGTGCCGGAGGTGCCTCGCTCGCCGTACAACATCCTCGTCGTCAAGCGCGTCGACTAGCGAGGGGCGAGAGAGCTAGCGCTAAGAGTCCGGTGCCATCTGTCGCAGCCGGTGCGCTACCAGGCCGGAGCGGAAAGCCGCCGGTAACGCTGGGCCGCAACGACGGATACCGCCCTCCGGGCCGCTCACGGCGCCTCGCTCCGCTCAGGGGTCATTCCCGAGCACTGGCCCAGGCGAGTGAGGCCGAACCGGACGGCCTTGGCGAGCCTCATTTCAGTTGCAGGATGCCGAGGCAGTTTCCTCCCGGATCGACGATCCATGCAGCCAAGGCGAATCCGAGGTCGGCCACACCGTCCACCGTGTTCAGCCCAGGCTGGTCGTACTCCTCGATGCGGACGCCTCGCTCACGCAACTCCTGTAGCTCCGATGCCAGATCCTTGACCCACCACGCCGCGGCTTGACCCGCTTCCTCACCGCTCGGGGCGAGGACGTCCTCGAGGTTGGCCGGCTGCGGCGAGAACGCCGCGCGGGCGGCAAGACCGACCCTCTGGCAGCTCGCACCGCACCTGCTCGACGAGCCAGGCGTCGGCACGCTCGCCGCAGCGC
>DAIMGZ010000071.1:1364-8698 GCA_036723535.1 Gaiellaceae bacterium | reverse complement strand
AGAAGCCGCACGTCGCGCCGTACTCGGGGCTCATGTTCCCGAGCGTCGCGCGGTCGGCGAGGGCGAGCGAGCCGACGCCCGGCCCGAAGTACTCGACGAACTTCCCCACGACGCCGGTCTTGCGGAGGATCTCGGTCACCGTGAGCACGAGGTCGGTCGCCGTAGCGCCCTCGCGCAGCGAGCCCGTCAGCCGGAAGCCGACGACCTGAGGCACGAGCATCGAGAGCGCCTCCCCGAGCATCGCCGCCTCGGCCTCGATCCCGCCGACTCCCCAGCCGAGCACGCCGAGCCCGTTGATCATCGTCGTGTGCGAGTCGGTGCCGACGAGCGTGTCGGGGAAGGCGACGCCGTCGCGCACCTCGACGACGCGCGCGAGGTACTCGAGGTTGATCTGGTGGACGATGCCGGTGTTCGGCGGCACGACGCGGAAGTTGTCGAAGGCACCCTGCCCCCAGCGGAGGAAGGCGTAGCGCTCGCGGTTGCGCTCGAACTCGAGCTCGACGTTCCGCCCGATCGCGAGCCGCGACGCGAACTCGTCCACCTGGACGGAGTGGTCGATCACGAGCTCGGCCGGGATCTGGGGGTTGATCGCCTTCGGGTCGCCGCCCTGCGTGCGCATCGCGTCGCGCATCGAGGCGAGGTCGACGACGGCGGGCACGCCGGTGAAGTCCTGCAGCAGGACGCGCGCCGGGTGGAAGGAGATCTCGTGCGAGGGCTCCGCGTCGGCGATCCAGCCGGCGACCGCCTCGACCTCCTGCTCGCCGGCGTTGCGGAGGACGTTCTCGAGCAGGATGCGGAGCGTGTACGGAAGGCGCGTCGCGGACGCGTCGAGCTTGTGAAACCCGTAGCTCTCGTTCCCGACGCGCAGCTGCTCCATGCCTCGATTCAAGCAAACGACCTCCGGACGGCGCTCCAGAGCACGCTGCCGACGACCGCCGACGGCCTGTCGCTACCTTTGCCCGGGTGAGGCGGGAGGAGATTCAGCCCGGCACCGCCGGAACCGTCGAGCACGCCGTTCCCACGCCCGAGCTCTGGACGGAGGACGGCTCCGAGCACGTCGGCTGGTTCTGCGTCAGCACCGATCCGTTCCCGTGTCCTGCGCCCGGTTGCTCCTTCGTGGCCGTGTTTATGACCGCAGCCCACCTCGTGCTCGTCTGGGAGGAGCAGGACGACCCGAACCTTCTCCGCCACGCCCAGCGCGCGAAGGAGGTCGGCCGCAACCCGCGGATCGTCTCCTACGAGAGCGACTTCGGCCCGAGCGCCTCGTACTACGCGTGGGAGGCCGCGGGCCGGCCGGTGCACGGCGTTCGCGGCAAGTAGCCATGGATCTCAGCCGCTTCGGCGCGACCCCGCCGTGGGCGCTCGGGGTCGAGGAGGAGCTGATGCTCGTCGACGCGCAGACGCTCGAGCCTGCGCGGGACGGCTTCTCGCGCGTCTTCGGCGACGCGACCGAGCGGATCAAGCCCGAGCTGTTCGAGTCGTTCGTCGAGATCACGACCGCGGTCGTCGAGACGGCCGAGGAGGCGGAGACCGAGCTGCGAGCGCTGCGACGCGAGGTCGCCGAGCGGGCGGCTGAGCACGGGCTAGCGCTCCTTGCCACCGGCTCGCATCCGACCGCGCGCGGCCTCGTCCCGATCGTCCCGGTCGCGCGCTACGAGAAGCTCAAGGCGAAGCTCGGGCCGCGCCTCTACCGGCAGAGGGTCTGCGGGCTCCACGTGCACGTCGCCATGCCGGATCCCGACACGTGCCTGCGGGCGTTCGAGGGGGTCGTACCGCGGCTGCCTGGGCTCCTCGCCGCCTCCGCGAACTCGCCCTTCTGGGACGGCGCCGAGAGCGGCTGGCGCTCGATCCGCTCGCAGATCCTGCTCGAGATGCCGACCGGCGGGACGCCGCCGGTGCTGCGCGGCTGGGACGACTGGCGGGCAGCGACTCGCGACGACAGCACGCGCCGGCACTGGGACGCCTGGCCGCGGCCCGAGTACGGGACGCTCGAGGTGCGCGTCATGGACCAGCCGACTTTGCTCCGTCGCACCATGGAGCTCGCCGCCGAGGTGCAGCGGCTCGTGCAGGAGGCCGCGGAGTCGGACGGCGAGCCCTTCGACCGTCACGAGTACGCGGCGCAACGCCAGCTGGCCGCGCGCGAAGGCGGCGGGCCGGAGGCGGAGCGGCAGCTCGAGCTCGGCCCGCAGCAAGCTGTACGAGAGATCGCCACGCTGACGTTAGGCTGAGGACGTGGCGACCCGTACGGAGACGATCCAGGTCGGCGGCGTCCGCTGCGAGCGGTGTGTCATGCGGCTCGCGCACGCGCTCGAGGGCCACGAGGGCCTCGAGGGCGCGAACGCGAACCTCATGGGCCAGGTGACGCTCGCCTGGGACGACGAGCGGACGACCCGCGAGGCGATTCTCGAGCGGCTCGCGAAGTCGGGCTTTCCCGAGCTCGCAGCGGTCTAGCGCGGAATACGTCCGCGGCCACGCCCGTTGGGGAGGCTGTGGGATCGGCTGGTACGGTGGACCGCGTGGACGCCGAGCCGGAGGAGGCGCAGCGGCTGGCGACCGAGGCGCGGGACCGCGTCCGGTTCGAAGAGGACGCACTCGCGCTCTCCGACCAGGTCTACCGCGTGGCGCGTCACCTCGCGAATTCGCGCGAGGACGCCGAGGAGCTCGTGCAGGAGACGTACGCCCGGGCGTTTCGCAGCTGGCGCCAATTCCAGCCGGGGACGAACCTGCGCGCCTGGCTGTTGCGGATCCTCACGAACCTCAACATCGACCGCGGGCGGCGGCAGCAGCGGGCGCCGCAGATGCAGCCGCTCGAGGCGAACGACTACTTCCTCTACGACCGGCTCGCCGACAGCGGAGACGGCGTCTCCGACGAGGAGCGGGTCGTGGAGCGGCTGTCGCAGGACGACATCGTGGCGGCGCTCTCGGCAGTGCCGCACGACTTCCGCGACGTGCTCGTGCTCGTCGACCTCGGCGATTTCAGCTACCAGGACGCGGCCCAGATCCTCGACATTCCGGTCGGGACGGTGATGTCGAGGCTTCACCGCGGTCGCCGCATCCTGAAGCGCGAGCTCGCCGAGTCGGCACTGGAGGAGGCGACATGAAGGACCCTTGCGCGCACTGCGAGGAGATGATGCAGCCGTACCTCGACCACGTCCTCACCGACGAGGAGATGGCCCAGGCGGAGGCGCATCTCGCCGAGTGTGAGCCCTGCCGCAGGCGCTACCGGTTCGAGGAGAGCCTGCGCGTGTACGTGCGCAAGGCGGCCACCGAGCAGATGCCGGCGGAGCTCCGGCAGAAGCTGGCCGCGCTCAGGATCCCGCTCGAGTAGCGACGTCGACGTCGCCGGGCGAGGTCAAGTCGTCGCATGCGACGCGTCTCGCGGGCAGCGATTTCGCGCCCTCGTCGGGAATCTCGTCCCAGATCGACCGCGCAAGCAGGACGGGGTGAAGGCGGACGCCGCCGTAGCTCGCGGCCACCGCGTCGCCGCCGTTCGCGCGCCAGTCGTCGATCACGCGGTCGACGGAGCGCGCGTCGAGGGCGGGGCCGTCGGCGAGGACGACGACTGCCGCCTCCGCGTCCGGCGGAAGGGCGGCGAGGCCGCAGCGGAGCGAGGCGCCGGGTCCGCGCTCCCAGTCGGGACAGAGGACGCTCTCCACCGGCACCGCATGCGCTCCGCTCACGACGACGATCCCGTCGACCGAGCTCTCCTGCAGCGCCGCGAGCACCTTGGGGAGTAGCTCGACCTGCTTGGGGGGCTCCGTCCCGTAGCGAGACGAAGCGCCCGCTGCGAGGACCACGGCGTAAACAGACATGTCAGGTACCTGGTACCGGACATGTCCGTGAGAGGCAAGGCGGACAGCCCGATTTACGGCAGGCGACTCCTCGGCGTCTGCGGGGGCCGCGTCCGACGAGGACACGGCCGGTACCAGGTTCCGGCCGTGTCGCGAACGGACAGGCCTAACCGAGCGCGGCGAGAGCGCGGCGCACGAGTGTCCGCGCGAGCGGCACCTTCCATTCCGTCCGCGGCAGCGGCGTCGCGGCGTCGAGCGCCTCGATGCCGTCGATCCGCCACGGGATGGGCGCGACGCCGGCGAGTGCGATCCGCACGGAGCCGTCGGCATGTCGCGCAGCGGCGACGCCCACCTGCGGGAACGACCACCGCTTCCGGTCCATCGCCTTGAGGTACGCGCTCGCCTCCACCGGCGGCAGCTCGACCTCGAGCATGAGCTCGCCGTCCTCGAGCGTCGTCGTGCTCCGGTCGCCCTCGTCCGGGAGCCGGTAGAGCTCCTCGACCTCGAGCATGCGCCGGTTCGTTCGCAGCCGCGCACCGAGCGCGACGAGCGCGGCCGCGATGTCCGACGGATGGGCCGAGGCGCAGAACTCGTTCGCGAAGATCGCGTGCTCGCGATGTTCGCCGTCCCTCGCGTGGCAGCGATCCCCGCCGTGCAGGCGGCACGGATAGCCCAGCCGCCAGTACCAGCAGCGCGTCGCCTGGAGGAGGTTGCCGCCGAGGGAGCCCATGTTCCTGAGCTGCGGCGACGATGCGAGCCGGCACGCCTCGCGCAGCGCCCCGGGAACCGACGGCTCGACCTCGAGCTCGGCGAGCGTCGTCCCGGCACCGATCACGGCTCCGTGGATGCCGCGCGGAACGATGTCGCGGACGTCCACGAGTCGCTCGGTCTTGAGCAGGCCCTCGCGCAAGAGCGGCACGACCTCGGTGCCGCCGTGGACGATGACCGCCCCTTCAGCCGGCGTCGCGAGCTGCTCGAGGCTAGACGGCCGCAGGATCTCCACGCTTCTCCTTCTTCTTTGCGCGCGCATCGGCGTCGCGCAGCGCGCGCAGCATCTCCTCGCGCGAAATCGGCAGCTCGTGCACGTCGGCGCCGGTGGCGTCGCGGATCGCGTTGGCGATCGCGGCTGCGACCGGGACGATCGGCGGCTCGCCGAGGCCCTTCGAGCCCAGATTCGTCAGGTGCTCGTCGGGGGTGTCGACGAACTCGCACACGATCTCCGGCACGTCCGCGATCGTCGGCATCCGGTACGCGTCGAGCGAGGTGGTGAGGACGCGTCCCGTCTCCGGGTCGAGGAGCCGGTCCTCGGAGAGCGTGTGCCCGATGCCCTGGATGATCCCGCCCTCGACCTGGCTCGAGGCGCCGAGCGGGTTGACGATCCGGCCGACGTCGTGGATCGCCGCGACGCGATCGACCACGACCTCGCCGGTCTCGACGTCGACCGCGACCTCGACGACGTGGACGCCGAAGGTGAGCACGCTCATCCCGGTCGGGTTCGGGCCGCGCGCGCCTTTGCCGAGGATCTGCGCCTCCTCGAGCAGGCCCACGACCTCCTCGACCGGCGCGTCCTTCGGCAGGCCTCGCTGCTCGGCGATGTCCTCGACCTGCTCTCGCGCGTCGGCGGCAGCCGCCCGCACCGCCGGTCCCATCGACGGTAACGTCGAGGAGCCGGCCGAAATCGAGGCGTACGGCCCTCGCGCCGAGTCGCCGAGCACGACCTCGACCCGCTCGAGCGGCAGGCGGAGCTCCTCGGCCGCGATCTGCGCCATCGCCGTGCGGGTGCCGGTGCCGATGTCCTGCATCGCCGTGATCACCGTCGCCCGGCCGTCGGAGGCCAGGCGCACCCACGCGTACGAGGGCGGGCCGCCGCCGCCGTACCAGATCTGGCTCGCCATGCCGACGCCGCGCTTCCACACCTCGTCGGAGCGGCCGCGCACTTCGTGCCGCCGCTCCCAGTGCGGCTCGGCGCGGCGGTAGCACTCCTCGAGGTTCTTGGAGGAGAACGGCGTGCCCTCGTTCGAGCCCGCGTAGTTACGGTGCCGCAGCTCGAGCGGGTCGACGTCGAGCCGGGCGGCGAGCTCGTCGATCAGGCACTCGAGGCCGAACGTCCCCTCGACGAAGCCTGGTGCCCGGAAGGCCTTCATCGGCGGCGTGTTGAGCTGCGCGCCGTACGTGACGGTGCGGACGTTCTCGCAGTCGTAGAGCATCCGCATCGGGCCTTCGGTCGAGGCGTTCCAGCCCGACCAGCCGACGGAGTTCGTGAACTCGCCCTCGAGGGCGACGATCGTCCCGTCGCTGCGCGCGCCGGCCCGGAGGCGCTGGATCGTCGCGTTGCGGTTGCCGGCCGAGGTGTGCTCCTCGCGCCGTGTGAGCGCGCAACGAACCGGCCGCCCAGTCCGCTTCGCGAGCTCTGCGGCGACGAACGTGTACTCGTCGGGGCCGTTCTTCGACCCGAAGCCGCCGCCCATGTATTCGCAGACGACGCGCACCTTGTCCTCGGGTAGGTCGAGCGTCTCGGCGACCGCCTGCCGGATGCCCCAGATGAACTGCGTCGAGATGTAGACGTGGAGCGTGTCGCCCTGCCACTCGCAGACGGCCTGGTGTGTCTCGAGCGAGTTGTGGAGGACGGACTGCGTGCGGTACGTCGCCTCGACGACGACATCCGCCTCGGCGAAGGCACGCTCGACGTCGCCGCGCTCGTAGCGGCGCGGCTCGGCCGTGAAGATCTCCCGCCGGACGGCCTCGTCCGGATCGAGCACGACCTCGAGCTCCCCCCACTCGACGTCGATTGCCTCCACCGCGGCTTGCGCCTGCCCGAACGTGTCGGCCGCGACGGCGGCGACGGGCGCGCCGGCGAAGCCAGCTTCCTCCTCGAGCCCGTTCGCCTCGCCCGGCCGCAGGGCGGCGCGCACGCCGGGCAGCGCGAGTGCCGGCGCGAGGTCGATCCGCCGCACCTTCGCGTGCGCGTACGGGGAGCGGAGCACGGCCGCGTGGAGCATCCCCGGCAGCTTGATGTCGGCCGTGTAGCGCGCCTCGCCGCGCACCCGCTCGTGTCCGTCCTTCCGTGGCGCCGGCCGGCCCACGACTGCGAGCGGCCCGGCGGGCCACTGCTCGAGCGGGTCCTCCTCGACGACGATCCACACCTCCTCGAAGCGTCCCTCGACTTCTTTCTCGGTGCGGATCAGCCTTGCCAACTGAGAATCGCCTCCTCGATCTTGGGATAGGTGCCGCAGCGGCAGATGTTCCCGGCCATCGCGTGTCGGATCTCCTCGCGCGTCGGCTGCGGGCTTGCCGCGACAAGTGCGGCGGCCGAGACGACCTGGCCGGGCGTGCAGAAGCCGCACTGGACGGCGTCGGCCCGGACGAACGCGTCGACGAGCGGATGCTCGTACAGCCCCTCGATCGTCGTAATCTCGCCCTCGACCGCGTGCGCGAGCGTGATGCAGGAGAGCCGCGGCACGCCGTCGACCTGGACTGTGCACGCGCCGCAGTGGCCCTCGTTGCAGGCGATCTTCGTCCCCGTCAGGCCGAGCTCCTCGCGCA
>DAIMGZ010000071.1:0-1264 GCA_036723535.1 Gaiellaceae bacterium | reverse complement strand
GCCGTTCGGCTCCTCGGTCGCGTTGAGCGCGAGCCCGAGCGCGCCGAAGGCGTCCGGCTGCCGGACGAATAGGAGCGGCATCGCCATCGAGAGGTACTGGTGGATGCGTGCCTGCGCGAGCGGTTGCTCGAGGACGTCGGGCCCACGCGCTTGCGACGGCTCGAGCGGCTCCTCGCCGCCCGCGATTCGGGCCGCGTTGCCTGCGAACATCGCCCGAAGCTGGGCTTCGTCGAAGCCGGAGGCGCGCGCGACACGCAACGAGAGCAAGAGCGAGCCGGGCTGTCCGCCGTACGGGTAGTCCGAGGCGTAGACGACCTGCTCCGGCGGCACGAGCCGCAGCAGGCCGAGCAGGTCGATCGCGCTCCACACCGAGGTGTCGAAGAAGACGCCGCGCTTGCCCGAGAAACGGTTCGCGAGGTTGGCGAGGTCGGCGATGCCCGCGTGGGCGAGGATCAACTGCGCGCCGGGGTGGGAGTCGCACAGGCGCTCGAGCGCCGCCGCGATCGGCGGCAGTCCCCGGCCGGCGTGGACGAGGATCGGGACGCGGCGCTCGGCTGCGAGCGCGAACACCGGCGCGAGCCGCTCGTCGTTGAGGAGGAACTTCTGGGCCCGTGGGTGGAGCTTGATCCCACGCGCGCCGAGGTCGAGGCACCGGCGCGCCTCCTCGATAGGCCTCTCGTCGAGCGCGAGCCGCACGAACGGGATGAGGCGACCGGCCGAGCGTGCCGCGAACTCGAGCGTCCGGTCGTTGCCGGCGCGGAAGCCGGGGTGCCGGTCGGGCTCGTCGAGGCAGAAGACGAAGGCTCGCGAGATGCCGTAGCGGTCCATGGAGCCGAGGAGCTCCTCGTAGTGGCCCACCATCCCGTCGATGTCCGTGCCGAGGTGCGTGTGGGCGTCGAAGACGTCCAGGTCGACGGGGAGAGCCGCGCGCAGCCGCTCGTCCCACGTTGCTGCGACCTGCCGTGCCCGCTCGAGTGCCTCCACCAAGCGGAATCTAGCCGCCCGCACGCGGCGCACGCGTATCCGTGCCGATTCCGTGCCGACTCCGCAAAGGACACTGTCGGCGCCGCTCGGCGAGCGGTAGCAAGGGAGCCGTCATGTCGTCCCGGATCGGAGGCTCCATGAAGCGCATCCACCTGCTCGTCCTGCTCTCGGCCTTCGCCCTGCCGCTCGCCGCCGCGTCTGCGAGCGGCAGTGGCTCGGGCAGCGTCGTCGTCGCGGAGGTCTTCGCCGCCGGCGGCAACAGCGGCGCCGCGTATGCCAA
>DAIMGZ010000070.1:0-8821 GCA_036723535.1 Gaiellaceae bacterium | reverse complement strand
CTCGCCGACGCGACGCGCGGCGCCCTCGAGCGGAGCGAGCTGTTCGAGGCCGAGCGCGGCGCCCGTGCCCTCGCGCAACAGCTGACGCGTACCGGCCGCCTTCTCACGAGCGAGCTGGACCCGGCGGCGGTGCTCGACGAGGTCGTCCAGCAGGCGCCGGAGCTCGTCAAGGCCGACGCCGCTGCGTTCCGTCTGCTCGAGGAGGAGGAGGAAGAGCTCGTGGTGACGGCGGCCGACGGGCTCGGCGCCGAGGGCGCGCTCGGTTCTCGCAGCCCCGCGGGCGGCTGGCTCTCGGGCGACGTCGTCCAGTCGGGCGCGCCGGTCGCGCTCGCACAGGCCGGCGAGGACGAGCGCCTCCGCGGCCTCGATCCGATGCTGCAGGCCGGCCACGCCGCCTTCCTCGGCGTGCCCGTCGGCGGGCCCGAAGGAGAGATCGTGGGCGTTCTCGCCGTCTATGCCACCGTGCCGCGCAACTGGCGCGAGGAGGAGATCGAGGCGCTGCTCGCGGTGGCCGCCAGCACGTCGGCTGCGCTCTCGAACGCCGAGCTGTACCAGCGCGTCGCGCTCGAGCGAGAGCGGTCGGTCGCGATCCTTGCCAACATCGCCGACGGCATCGTCGCCGTCGATCGCGACGGCGACGTCGTCCTCTGGAACAGCGCCGCCGAGCGGATCACCGGCGTTCCCGCCTCCGTCGCGCTCGGCCGTGCGCCCGTCGACGTCCTGCAGCGCAGCCTCGAGGCGCCCGAAGAGGGCGCACGCGGCGACCGGCTCGTCCCGATCATGCGCGGGCGCGAGGAGGTGTGGCTGTCGGTCACCGAGGCGGTGATGCGCGACCCGCTCGGCACCGTCGCGGGCCGCATCTTCGCGTTCCGCGACATCTCGGGAGACCGGCTCGTCGAGCAGGTCAAGTCCGACTTCGTCAGCACCGTCTCGCACGAGCTCCGCACGCCGCTCACCTCGATCTACGGCTTCGCCGAGACGCTGCTTCGCCAGGACGTGATGTTCGGCGAAGAGGAACGGCAGACGTTCCTCCGCTACATCGCGTCAGAGTCGCAGCGGCTGACGTCGATCGTCGACACGCTCCTGAACGTCGCCCGCCTGGACACGGGCGAGCTCCAGGTCAACCTCGCCGAGACGGATGTCTGCGAAGTCGTCGGCCAGGTGCTCGAGACAGTCGAAGCGGCGGACGTCAACGGGCACCGGTTCGTCGTCGAGCTGCCCGAGGAGCCGCTTGCGGCCAAGGCGGATCCCGAGAAGCTGCGGCGGGTGTGCTCGATCCTCGTCGACAACGCGCTCCGCTACTCGCCGGACGGAGGCAAGGTGACGGTGGGCGCTGCCCGACGCCAGGACACCGTCGAGGTCAGCGTCGCGGACGAGGGGATCGGCATTCCGCAGGCCGACCAGGAGCAGATCTTCCGCAAGTTCTACCGCGGTGCAGACGCCGAGCTACGGGCCGGCGCGGGCGGGACAGGGCTGGGCCTCTTCATCGCTCGCGGTCTCGTGACTGCGATGGGCGGCCGGATCTGGGTCTCGTCGCAGGAAGGGGAGGGCTCCCGCTTCGCCTTCGAGCTCCCGGCGGTTGCCGAGTCCGTCACGACAGGCTCGGAGCGGGTATGAGTGCGGAGATGGAGGGGTATAGGCGGCCGGTGCAAGCTGAGGACGACACGCGGGTGCTCGTGATCGACGACGAGGCGCCGATCCGGCTGCTCTGCCGCGTCAATCTCGAGGCCGAGGGGATCCAGGTGCTCGAGGCGGCGGATGGGACGACGGGGCTCGATCTCGCGCGGGACGAGCAGCCCGACGTCGTCCTCCTCGACGTGATGATGCCCGGCCTCGACGGCTGGCGAGTGGCCGAGGAGCTGCTCGAGAACGAGCGCACGAGCGGGATCCCGATCATCTTCCTCACGGCGCGAGCCGAATTCCGCGACCGCGCGCGCGGCCTCGACATCGGCGGCGTCGACTACGTGACGAAGCCGTTCAACCCGCTCGAGCTCGCTCCCCTCGTGCGCGACCTGCTCGCGCGGATCGACCGCGGCGAGCGCGACGAGCTTCGCGGCGAGAAGATCGCCGAGCTGCGCATGCTGATGGAGACCGAGTAGGCCGCCGCGCGTCCTACACTGAGCAGGTCGGGGCGTAGCTCAGCCTGGTCAGAGCGCCCGGTTTGGGGCCGGGAGGTCCGCGAGTTCGAATCTCGCCGCCCCGATTCCGCAACCGCAACACGCCGGGAGGCGTTTGTTTCGCATGGCCGAGGTGCGCCTAGGGGACGAGCCGCGGCCGGCCGATCCCGGCCCCCGCGACCTCTCCTTCCGCGACTGGCGCGGGATCTTCGTCCGCGTGCTGAAGCGGTTCCTGGCCCACAACGGGACGATGCTCGCCTCAGCACTCGCGTACTCGACGTTCTTCGCGGTCCCGTCGGTCCTGCTGGTGGCGGTCGGGGTCTTCACGCTCGTCGTCGGGCCGGACACCATCTCGTCCCTCATGGCGCAGTTCTCCCACGTGATGCCCGCCCAGGCGACGAGCCTCCTCGGCGGCAGCCTGCACCGCCTCGACCGGCACCCGTCGACCGGGATCGCGATGACGGTCGTCGGGGCTGTGCTCGCGCTCTGGTCGACGACCGGCGCGATGACGACGTACATGACCGCCCTCAACCTCGCGTACGAGAGGAAGGACGGGCGCTCGTTCGTCCGCAAGCGGCTCGTCGCGCTCACGATGGTCGCCGTGATCGGAATCGCCTTCCTGCTCGTCGCGGTGCTGCTCATCTTCGGGCCGCCGCTAGAGCAGCTCGTCGCCTCCCACGCCGGCGGCGCTTCCGGCGCTATCGGGTGGATCTGGTGGATCGCAGAGTGGCCGATCCTCGTCGCCGGCCTCGTGGCGGCGTTCTCGGTCCTGCTCGACCTCGGGCCGGACGTCGTCCGTCCGCGCCGGCGCCTGCTGACCCCGGGATCGCTCCTCGCGGCGTTCGTCTGGCTCGCCGCCTCGGGCGCCTTCGCCGTCTACACCTCGATGTTCGGCTCGTACAACAAGACGTGGGGATCGCTCGCTGCCGTGATCGTCATGCTCACCTGGCTGTGGCTCGCGGCCGTCGCGCTGCTCCTCGGGGCGGAGCTCAATGCCGAGGTCGAACGGGTGCGGGAGCCGCAGGCAGCGGAGCCGTCGAAGCTCTGAGCGCCCCGCTCGCCTGTTCGTCGGCGAGGAAGCGCAGCAGGTAGGCGGCGAACGCCCCGAAGAAGACCACGGCTTCCTCGGCTGCCATCGTGACGCCGGCGATCTGCTGGTCGACGAGCGGCCGCGGGCCCCACGTCCGCGGGGCGTGGACGTAGAAGGAGAAGATCGCGCGCGGGATCAGCGCGAGCAGCAGGCCGAGCGGGGAGGCGAGCACGAACACCGCGAAGAGGTACGCGGCCTTCGCCCCGGCCGAGCTCGTCCCGCGGACGACGGGCCACCAGACGCAGATGCCCGCAGCGAGGTAGGTGAGGTGCTCGACGTGGAGGAGCGAGTGCGGGTGGCGGAGCGCAGCGTCGTAGATCCACGGCAAGTGCCACGTGTAGTACACCGCCAGCCAGAGCGGCAGCGCCACGAGCGGCCGGAAGAGCGGGAAGCCGACCGCGCGGTGCGCAAGGTTCGGCGGGACAGCGAGCACGAGGAGTGCCGGCGCCCACTCTGCGAGAACGACGTTCTGCAGCAGGTGCGCCCAGAGGAACGTGTGGTTCGCGAGCGGCTCGAGCTGCGTGAAGAACGCCGCGAACACAAGGAGGATCCCGAGCGCGCCGGCGGCCAGACGCGGCCGCGAGATGGGGCTGCCGCGGGTTACGAGGACAAGCCCGACCGCGAGCGCCGGCACGAGCCCGACGGCCTCCGCTGAGGGATGCATCTCCGTACCGTAGATCTACCTGCGCGAGATCAGTCGAGCCACTCGGGGCGTTCGAAGCCCCCGTACTCCTGAATCGCGCCATAGATGTGCTGCGCCGCCCTCGTGCTGTAGAAGGTCAGGCGGCACGTGCCATACGGGAGCCTGTTGATGCGCGTTCGTTTGCTCGCACGCGAGTACCTGTTCACGGTGCTCTTGGTCAGACTCGACCGCGATAGCCCGGCCGTTGCGAGCCAGAAGTCCTCGATCTCCCGTTGACGCTCCTCGTGGTCGGCAAAGAGGTTGCACATCAGCCGCAACGAGTCGTCAGGGGGCTCGAAGTAGCGGCGGAGGAAGCGCGCGAACAGCGCAACCATCGCCGGATCGGAGTTGGCGAGCTGGACCATGTTGCGGTGCTTCGAGCCTTCCCCCCCCAAAAGAGCATGCAGCCGGCGACGTGGAGGGACTCCCTCCTCCGGGCGGCTTGGCGGCCCTCTTCCTGAGCTGCTCGTCTCTTCGTCCGGTAGTAGGCGCTCCGCGCCACGTGGCCGGTCTTGACGCCTCGTCGAACGATCACGGCCCGCTGGTGATCAGGCAACTCGACCTCGCGCACCCACAGACTCACCGTTGAACGGGCGATCCCGAGGCGACGCTCGATCTGCTTCACGGAATGCCCTTCTCGCCTGAGTTGCTGCGCGCGCCTCTTCTCCTCTGTTTTCATTTCGGAAAACAGAGTATCGCGCCCGCCGGACGGAGGAAGAAGCGGGCGGCGGGGCTCGAACCCGCGACATCCGGGTTGGAAACCCGGTGCTCTGCCAGCTGAGCTACGCCCGCGGAGGGGGCAGCGTAGCGAGCTACTGCGGCGGACCGCTCTGCGGCGTAATCGTGCCGGTCTGCGCGGTGCCGCTCGTGTCCGTCCACGCGATCGGGACGGCAGTTCCGGGCACGAGCGAGAGGACGGCCTTGCGGACGTCGGCGCTCGACGAGATCGTTCCTCCGTTCAGCGAGGTGATGACGTCACCGGCGACGAGCCCGGCCGCGTCCGCCGCACCATTGGGCACGACCTGAGAGATCTTGGCGCCGCCCGAGACGTTCTCGAGCACCACGCCGAGGAACGCCGTCGGTCCGACGTGGACGGTCGCGCTCGAGTTCGCGTTCTCGATCAGGCGCGCGATGAAGAGGGCCTGCTTGATCGGGATCGCAAACCCGCGGTGGATACCCGCGGTCGAGCCGGCGGTCACCATGCCGATCGCACGGTTGAGGCCGTCCTCGAGCGGCCCGCCGGAGTCGCCCGGCTCAACGGCCGCGTTGGTTGCGATCACGTTGCTCAGCGTCTCGGAGTCGCCGGTCTCGTCCCTCGCCAGGATATGCCGGTGGAGGGCGGTGACCCGGCCGCGCGCCGCCTTCGGGGCCCCGCCTCGGCCCTGGGCGTTTCCGCGCGCGACGACCGTTTGCCCGACACGCACGCGCACGGTGCGGCCGAGCCTGATCGTCTGCAGGTGCGTGGCGTGCACGAGCTGGAGCACGGCGACGTCCCGCGAGACGGAGTAGCCCACGACGTTGGCGGAGTACGTCTTGTGGGTCGTCACGTCGACGACGCGGAACGAGGTCGCGCTGCGGATCACGTGGTTGTTCGTCAGGACCTCGCCGGTGCGCGAGAGGATCATCCCGGTGCCCGCGGCGGCCCCGTTCTCGTAGCCGAGAGTGGTGTAGATGTCGACGATGCCGACGTTCGGGTTCGCCCGCACGGAGTGGATGGTGTGCCCGGCGGCGCCGGCCGGAGAGGCGGCTACGGCCGGCGCCAGCGTCGCCAGGACGGCGAGCAGGAGGCGTCGCGTCAGTCCGGGCACGAGAGCATGAGAGCAGGTGTCGATGAGCCGCATCTAAGCAGTCTGCAAGAGCCGTGTAAGGGTCTCGGCATCTCGGGCAACGAGTAGCGTCCCTCGTGTGGGTGAGAGGCGGCTGGAGGAGGAAACGCCGAAGGAGCGTGCCGACCGCGAGCTGATCGAGCTGCTGAACGAGCTGCGGGTCGTCCTCCCGGGAGTCACCGTCCTATTCGCCTTTCTCCTCGCGGTTCCGTTCGCGAAAGGCTGGGATCGGGTCACCCCGTTCCAGCGGGACGTCTTCCTCGTCGCCTTCCTCTCCACCGGCATCGCCGTTGCGCTGCTGACTGCGCCGAGCTCCTACCACCGGCTCCGCTTCCGCGCCGGCAACAAGGAGCATCTCGTCCGCGTGGGCAACCGGCTGACGATCGCCGGAATCGCGGCCTCGGCCGTGTCGCTCGAGGCGGTCGTGCTGCTCGTGATCGACTACGTCGTGTCGACCGGGGCGGCGATCGGCGCGACCGCCGGCTTTGCGCTCTTGGTCCTCGGCCTCTGGTACGGCCTGCCGCTCTACGCCCGGATCCGCGGGCGCTAGCTCAGCTCGACGCGCTCGATCGAGACGGTCTCAGCGGGGCGGTCCCTCGCGTCCGTCTCCAACTGCGAGATCGTGTCGACCACGTCCATCCCGTCCGTGACGCGGCCGAAGACCGTGTGCTTCCCGTCGAGCCACGGGCATGCCTCGGCGGTGACGATGAAGAACTGACTGCCGTTCGTGTTGGGGCCGGAGTTCGCCATCGCGAGCGCGCCGCGCGCGACCGGTTGGTCGTTGAACTCATCCTCGAAGGTGTAGCCGGGCCCGCCCGAGCCCGTCCCGGTCGGGTCGCCGCCCTGGATCATGAAGTCCGGGATGACGCGGTGGAAGACGACGCCGTCGTAGAACCCGTCCGCGGCGAGCTTCCGGAAGTTCTCGACGGTCTTCGGCGCATCGCCGTCGAACAGCTCGAGCTCGAGGGTGCCGTGGCTCGTGTGCAGGGTCGCAACGCTCATCGTGGCGGAACGCTATCGGCGAGCGGCTCGAGCGCGCCGGCGGTAGGTTCGAGCGACCCGTCCGCGAGCCCCTCGACAACCTCGTGCAGGAGCGCGCGGGCACCGTCGACATCGCTCGCCGAGAGCACGGTCGCGACGCCGGCCAGGTGCTCGCCGCGGCCCTCGTCCCAGAGCTCGACGACGACCGTGTCGAGCTCCCGTCGCGGAATGTACGAATCCTCGGCGACGCCGACGCGAACCGCGACGACCTGGCCGTCCGGCAGCGTTACCTCCCGCTCGACCGGTGCCCCGCGTAGACTCACGCGCTTCTTCTGCCGGGAGTCAGCCACCTCCAAACCCGCTGAGGATTAGCCCCACTGGACCTCGAAGTTCCCCCGAATTGCCCATGGCGGGTCAGCAGGACTTGGCCGACGGTATCCGTGTGAACATCTCGCCCAGGACATTCATGCTCGGAGTGGCCGCTGTTCTTGCCCTCGCCGCAGCCGGCCTCCTCGCCGCCTCGGCGCTCGCCACCGGTCGCTCCGAGCGGAGCCTGAAGACAATGAACCACCAGGTCCTGGCGGCGGTGAACACGTTCCGCGTCGCGCACGGCCTCGTCCCCCTGCGTGAGTCGTCGGCTCTGGACCGCTCGGCGCGCCAGCACTCGCTCGAGATGGGCAGGCTCGGCTACTTCGGCCATTCCTCGGCCGACGGTGCCGCCTTCTGGCGGCGGATTCGGCACTACTACGGCGCGCGGAACTACTCGTACTGGTCGGTGGGCGAGAACCTCCTGTGGGCCGCGCCGACCGTCAGCGCCGGAGGCGCGCTGAAGCTGTGGATCGCGAGCCCGGAGCACCTCCGGAACCTGCTGACTCCGCAGTGGCGCCAGCTGGGTGTCTCATCCGTTCATGTCGTTGGCGCCCCGGGCATCTTCCACTGGCTGCGCGTCACGATCGTCACCACCGACTTCGGCGTCCGGCGCTAGCGCACCGACGGACTGGGGAGGCGTCTCGGGGGGACGGCGCTGCAGCGCGTACAGCGCGGCAGCCGCCGGGCCGAGCGGCAGCCAGAGGTTGAAGATGCGGTACGCGAAGACGGCGAGGACGGCGGCGGGCAGGCTGTAGCCGACCCAGGTGAGCGCGAAAGGCAGGAGCGCCTCGACCGCGCCGGCGCCGGCGAGCGGCAGCGTCCGCCGCGTCAGCGCGTAGCCCGTCGCATAGCCGACGACGACCGCCTCCACCGACGGCGTGTGACGTGTGAAGGCGGCGAGGCAGACCCAGAGCACGAACACCTCGCCGGCCCAGTAGACCGCCATGCCCGTGAAGGCGGCGGCGCCGTGCCGGAGCGGCGACGCGACGATCCTCCCCACGACCGCGATCGCGTCGAGTGCCGGCCGCAGGGCTCGGCCGATGCGGCCGCGGCAGATCGTGTCGCGGTAGCGGACCGCGACCAGCGCGAGCACGGTGCCCGAGGGGACTCCGATCGTCCACGAGAGCGTCACCGCGCGCTGCGCGGGCGCGTGCTCGATGAGCAGGAGGATCGAGCAGACACACGCGCCCGCGGAGAGGACGGCGTACTCGAGCGAGCCGAGGCTGAGCACTCGGACTCGTGCCTCTTCCCGGGGAACGCCGAAATCCTGGAGCGCTTCGAGATCCACCGCGAACCCGCCGCGCGGGATGAACATCCCGAAGCCCGCAGCAACGATCGCGCTCGCCCGCAGCCCTCCGAGCCGGGCGTTCCGGCCGACGTTCGCGACCTCGCGGTAGGCGAGGGTGTAGCCGAACTGGGTGGCCACGGCTCCGGCGATCGCGAACGGGAACCAGTACGTGTTCGCGTGCCGGAGAACGGAGGCCACCGCTACGTAGCCGGCGGCGCCCGCGACGAGGATCGCCGCGATCAGCGACAGGGCGCCGGCGAGGAGCATCAGCATCACGACGTCGTGCGCCTCGTGCTCGCGGTGGTGCGCCATCAGCACGGCGAACGGGCCGCGCCGCCGATTACGCCAAGCGGGTCGCGTCATCGCCTCCTTGTCTCTCCGCTAGACACGAAAGATGCGCCCGGGAGGATTCGAACCTCCGACCCGCGGATTAGAAGTCCGCCGCTCTGTCCACTGAGCTACGGGCGC
>DAIMGZ010000069.1:0-8980 GCA_036723535.1 Gaiellaceae bacterium | reverse complement strand
TCCTCGGGGCCGCCGGGCTCGAGGACATCGGCGCGCTCTTCCCGTCCGGCGATCCTGCGCTCGCGGGCGCCGACTCGCTCGATCTGCTCGCCCGGGCCTGGGAGCGCGTCCAGGCTGACGGCTGGCGGCTCGCCAACGCAGACGTCGTCCTGGTCGGCGAGGAACCTCGCCTCGCGCCGCACCGGGACGAGATGCGGCGGCGGCTCGCAGCGGCGCTGGGCGTGGAACCGGAGCTCGTAGCCGTTCGCGCCACCACGACCGACGGCCTCGGCTTCGCCGGCCGCGGCGAAGGGCTCGCCGCGCAGGCGGTGGCGCTCCTCGTCCGATGAAGCTCGCTCTCGTCACGCACGCCGAGCATCCGAAGCTGCGGGCCACGCTCCCGAGCATCTGGCCCGAGTTCATGGCGCACGATTCCGTCGTCCAGTCCTTCTGGCCCCGGCTCTATGACGAGTACCCGGACTTCCAGCTCTGGGTCGTGGACCGTGAGGTCGGCCCGCGACGGACCGTCGGCTACGCGTGCAGCGTCCCAGTCGGCTGGAACGGAAGCCCGTCGCCGCGCGGCATCGACTGGGCGCTGACCGACGGCGTCGAGGGGACGCCGACGACGCTGTGTGCGATCGTCGCCGGCGTGGTGCCGGAGTACCGCGGCTACGGCATCGCCGAGGCGATCCTGCGGCGGCTCGCGGCGATCGCCTCGGGGCACGGGCTCGACGCGCTCGTGGCGCCGGTGCGGCCGACGTGGAAGGAGCGCTACCCGCTCGTCGCGCTGGAGCGGTACGCGACCTGGCGGCGCGGCGACGGCCTCCCGTACGACCCCTGGCTGCGGACCCACGAGCGGCTGGGCGGCGAGCTGCTCGCGACCGCGCCGCGCTCGATGACGATCTCGGGCACACGCACGGACTGGGAGGAGTGGACGGGGATGGTGTTCCCCGAGGACGGCAACTATGTCGTTCCGGGCGCGCTCGTTCCGGTCCACTTCAAGAACGGTCGCGGCGTCTACGTCGAACCGAACATCTGGGTCCGGCACGAGTTCTAGCGGCGCTTCCTCTGCTTCTCTAGCTGGCGGCGCATCTGCCGGTTCGTCACCTCAGGCTCGGAGCCGCCCTGTTGCTCCTGCATCTCGAGCAGTGCGGCGCGCTCCTCGCGGGTCAGCCGCGACATCACCTTCTGCGCCGTCTGGGGATCGTGGAGCTGCTTCGCGTGTGGCTCGAGCTTCCGCATCGCGCTGGCGAGCTCGGGATTCGACCGCTCGATTGCCGCTTTCGACGCCTTCTCGAGCATGCGCTTCAAGAAAGGCACCTTCGACATCAGTGCGAACAGCGGTCGCAGATAGCGGCCGTTCTGGATGCGGCCGAGCACGCCGAGAACGCCGATGATCGCGAGCAGCCCGAGCACGATCCAGACCGGGATCAGCAGCGTGAGGATCGACGTGGCAAGCATCGGCAAGATGGTACCCCGCTACTCCGGCAAGGACACGACCTCTCCGTCCACCCGCACGAGCCCGTCGCGCGCCAGGGAGGCGACGGCCTCGGAGTCCTCCGGCTGCGAGCCCGCGACGACTGCGCGGAGGGCTGTTGCCCGCCGCTGGCGGAAGGAGCCCTCGAACTGCCCTTGCCGACGGCGCGCCGCGAAGCGGCTTCCTCGCGAAGGGCAGCCGGCGGCGAGCGGACAGATGCCACAGCGTGGGATGCGTGCAAGGCAGACCGTCTTGCCGAGATCCATGAGCGCCTGGGCTGCGGCAGGCGAGAAGGCGTGGCCCGTGCGCTCCGAGACACGCCGGACGTTGACGTCGACGGGCAGGACCGGGCGGCCGAACGCGAAGCAGTCGACCGCATCCGCCGTGTAGCGACCGACTCCGGGCAGCTCGGTCAGGTCGTCGGGCCAGCCGTGAGCCGCGACGTGCTGCGCCGCACGGTGGAGGGCGAGCGCGCGGCGGTTGTAGCCGAGGCCCTGCCACTCGCGGATGACGTCGGCGGCCGGCGCCTCCGCGAGCGCCTCGATCGTCGGCCAGCGGTCGAGCCAGCGCCGCCAGCGCGGCAGTACGCGCTCCATCTGCGTCTGTTGCGCCATCACCTCGCTGACGAGGATCGCGTACGGATCGCGCGTCCGCCGCCACGGGAGGTCGCGTTCGTGGTCGCGGAACCACGCCAGCAGCAGATCCTCCACGGCGCGAACGTAGCGCGCCGGGCTGCCCGCCGCCGCAGGCAATATCCGGCGGATGCGCCGTCTCATCGTCGTCGTCGGCGTCCTGGTCGTGCTCGCCGCCGGCATCGGGACCGCGTACTACGAGTCGACGCACCGCTTCGGCGGCAACGTCAACGGAACGTCGACCGAGTTCGTCCCGACCCTTACCGCGGCGGCGCCGCAGCCAGGCTCGCTCGTCTCGCCGATGTTCGGCGGCCAGTCGCAGCACCTCCACGTGGGCGTCGGCCGGGTCAGGCCGCCGTTCCACCGTGACTGGGTCTCGGGCGGCACGTCGCTCGTCGAGTTCCCGCCGGCGGTCGCCTTCCACTACCTCTACTACGCGAGCCTCAACGGCAACCTGATCGCCGTGTCCACGAGGAACGGCCGCCGGCTGTGGACGGTCCACGTGGGCCGCTGCGAGGCCTCCTCGCCGGCTGTCGACCGGCTCGGCCGCGGCTCGGTCTTCGAGACGTTCCTCAACCGGCATCCATGCGGCAGGAATGCGGCGCGGGCGGGGGACGGCGAGCTCCTAACGGTCGCGGCCGGACCGTCGCACCGCGTCCGCTGGAGCAAGCGCCTCGGGGCGAGCGAGACGTCGCCGCTCATCGTCGGCAACCGGCTCTACGTTGGCGACGCCGAGGGGAGGGTCTACTGCCTCCGCACCGTCGACGGCAAGACGGTCTGGACGTACCGCGCCGGCGGGGCCGTGAAGGGAGCGATCGCCTACGACCGCGGCCGCCTCTTCTTCGGCGCCTACGACGGCCGCCTCTACTCCCTGCGAGCGAGCGACGGCGCGTTGCTCTGGCGAGCGCAGTCCGCGCGCGACTGGTTCGGCCGCCACGGCACGTTCTACTCGACTCCGGCCGTCGCCTACTCCCGGGTCTATCTGGGGTCGACCGACGGCCACCTCTACTCGTTCGGCGAGCAGAGCGGCAAGCTGCGCTGGTCGCACGTCACCGGCGGGTTCGTCTACGGCTCGCCGGCCGTCTGGCGAGGCCGGGTCTTCGTCGGCTCGTACAGCCACACGTTCTACGCCTTCGACGCGGCGACCGGATCCGTCCTGTGGAAGTTCCGCGCGAACGGTCCCATCTCCGGCTCGGCAACGGTCGTCGACGGCATCGTCTACTTCGCCACCCTCGAGCGGCGCACCTACGGGCTCGACGCCCGCACGGGGAAGGAGGTGTGGACGTATCCGGACGGCGCGTTCACGCCGGTCGTGACCGACGGACGGCGGCTCTACGTCATCGGCTGGGGGAAGGTGTATGCGTTCAGTCCTCGAAGGTTGCAAGCTCAGAATTCCGGGCCATAGGTAGGTATGACGCAGGAGACCGTAGAGCTCGACATCGACGGCACCGTCGTCAGCGCCCCGCGCGAGCTCGTCGAGCGTCTCGCGGCAGGCGCTGCCGCCCGCGCGGGCGTCTCCGCGCGCCACCGCGACCTCTCGCTGCTCCTCGTCCGCGCGCTCGAGTCGGGGCACGCGAGGCTCGACTCCGGCGAGGTGGGCGCGCTGTGCGCGGTGCTCGAGGAGGAGCGTCAGCGTCACGACCGTCTCGGCGACGCCGCGGCGGAGCTGTTACGAGCGCTGGCCGCCTAGCGCGAAACCTGCTAGCGAGAGAGAACCTCCACCGTGTCGCCGTCGCGCAGCTCGTGCTGGCTGCCGACCTGTTGTCCCTCGAACCGCGCGGACGGGCCCCAGATCCGTGCACCGGTACAGCGTTCGCGCAGCTCGTGGTGGATGGTGTCGGCGACGTCGAGAACCGTCGCCGGCGGTCGCAGCGCGACCGGGCCGCCACCGTCGCGAAGGTGGACCCGCACCAGCCCCGTCATCGCCCACAGCTCTTCGCGAAGCCGGTCGAGGCTCGCGTCGTCGAGGACCGACACCGGCACCACGCGCAGCTCCGAATGGCTGGGAGGTGGTGCCTCGTCGCACTTCGTGGCAGCGACGATCGCGGGTAGGTCGATCTCCGCGGACGCGACTTCGGCGCGGATGACCTCGAGCTCCTCGACCGGCCGGTCGCAGGCGTGGCACCAGAGGATCGCGTCCGCGTTGCGAAGGACGCCGAGCAACGCTCGACCGCCGCCGCGATCGTCGGCGACTCCTTCGATCAGCCCGGGGATCTCCACGAGCTGGACGAGCACGCCGCCGAGGCGCGTTGTCGCCGCGACCGGACGCGTCGTGGTGAACGCGTACTCGCCAGTGCGAATCTGGATTGACGACAGCGCCTGCAGAAGCGACGACTTCCCGGCGTTGGGCGGCCCCACGAGCGCGATCTGCGCTGCGCCCTCGCGCCGAACGGCGATCGAGTCGCGATTCACGACCCGCTTGCGCGTGCGGGCCGCAGTGAGCTCCCCCTCGACCCACTTCCGGAGGTCGGCGTACGGGCCGTTGCGGTAGCCGGGCAGCTCGGAGAGGATCGCGCGGAGCTCGCGGATTCGTTCGGCGCCCTCCTTGCCCGTGAGGCGGCGCTTGATCAGTTGCTGCTGGGTGCGATGTGGCATCGGCATCGCGACGTACACCTCCGTTGTCGGGGCGGGATCGCGTCGCGTCCCGCCGCTTCCCTAGGACGCTGTGGTGGGAAGCGGCGAACTAGCCGTTTTGGCGGAGAACCGTTGCGCGCCAGGACTCCATCGCGGGCCGAGCTTAGCTCCTAGACTCGCCGCGTGGCCAGAGTCCGCTTTGCGCCGAGCCCGACGGGCTCGCTCCATCTCGGCAACGCGCTGAGCGCGGTCGCTAACCGGGGGCTCGGGGACTGGATGCTGCTCCGGATCGACGACACCGATCCTCGGCGCAACGTCTCCGGCGGGGAGGAGGCGATCCTGGGGGACCTCGAGTGGCTCGGGATCGCCTGGGACGAAGGGCCCGTGCGCCAGAGCGAGCGCGCCGAGCGTCACCGGGAGGTCGGCGCACCGCTCGACGACCGGTTCGACGGTCTCACGCTGCTCCGCGAGGATGGCTCGCCGACGTATCACCTCGCGTCCGTCGTCGATGACATCGACTTCGGCATCACGCATGTCGTGCGCGGCAACGACCATCGGCCCAACGAGGAACTGCACCGGCGCCTGTTCGAGGCTCTCGGCGCGACGCCACCGGAGTTCGTCCACCACGGCTTGATTCTCGGGCCGGACGGGCGCAAGCTCGCGAAGCGGGCGCCGGGTGCGACCGTCGGGTCGCTGCGGGACGACGGGATCCCGGCCGAGGCCGTGCGGGCGTACCTCGAGGAGCTCGGGGTGCCGCGTCACGACGTCCACCTCGACCTCGCGCGGCTGCGGCGGCTCTCGACCGAGGCGCTCGCGGCGCTGAGCGACGAGGAGCTCGCAGCGCGTGTCGGCGTCCCTGTGTCGGTCGCGCCCGTGCTGCGCGGTGCGCGGGATCTCGCCGAAGCGCGCGCCTACGCGACGCTCGTGCTCGAGCCGGCTGAGGCGGAGGTCGACTCGCCGGAGACGCTCGCGCGCTTCCGCGAGCTCGTCGAGGCGGGAATGGAGCCGCGAGCGGTCGTGCGCGAGCTGAAGGCCGTCGGCGGCGACCTGAAGGCGCTCCGCCTCGCGCTGACCGGGCACGAGCGCGGCCCGGAGCTCGCGGCCGTGATCGCCGCGCTCCCCAAGGACGAGCTGCTACGGCGGGCCGTACGCTAGGCCCCGTGCGCGTCCACGACACGTTCACCGGCGAGCTCGTCGAGCTGCCGCCTCCGCCCGGCCCGGTCGGGATCTACTGGTGCGGCCCGACCGTCTACCAGCGAATCCACGTGGGCAACGGCTACGCGGTCAACGTCCTCCCGATGTGGTTGAAGCGGTGGCTCGAGCATCGCGGCTACGAGACGAAGATCGTCGTCAACATCACCGACATCAACGACAAGATCTACGACGCGGCGCCCGGGCACAGCGCCGAGCTCGCGGCCGACGCGACGCGCTGGTACTTCGAGGACACGGACCGGCTCGGGCTCGGCCGTCCCGACGTCGAGCCGACCGCGGTCGAGACGGTTCCCGAGCAGATTGCGCTGATCGAGGGGCTGCTCGAGCGCGACTTCGCCTACGAGGTCGAGGGCGACGTCTACTACCGCGTCGGGCGCTTTCCCGACTACGGCCGGCTCTCGCGGCAGCAGCTCGGCCAGATGGAGGAGCAGGAGCCGAACCCGCTCAAGGAGGACCCCCGCGACTTTGCGCTCTGGAAGGCGAACAAGCCGGGCGAGGACACGTCGTGGGAGTCGCCGTGGGGCCGCGGCCGCCCGGGTTGGCACATCGAGTGCTCGGCGATGGCCGAGAAGTACCTGGGCACGAGCTTCGAGATCCACGGCGGCGGGCTCGATCTCAAGTTCCCGCACCACGAGAACGAGATCGCGCAATCGCGCGCGCTCGGCCACGGCTTCGCGCGGATCTGGATGCACAACGGGATGCTGAGCATGCGCGGCTCGGAGATGCATAAGTCGCTCGGCAACGACGTCTCGCTCAAGGACGCGCTGGACCGTTGGGGGAGCGAGACGCTCCTCTTCTTCTTCCTCACCGGCCACTGGCGAAAGCCGCTCGACTACTCGGACGAGACGCTCGAGCAGGCGAGGGCGCAGCTCGAGACGTTTCGCAACGTGTTCCGCTCCCCGAGCGAGCCGATCGGCGACTGGGCGGAGCTCGAGGCTGCGCTCGACGACGACTTCAACACGCCGGAGGCTCTCGCCGTGATGCACGGCTGGCGCGACCACGAGCTGCTGCGGCGCGCTTTTGAGGTCTTCGGTCTTGCGTCGATAGCAGACGCCGAGGAGGCGCCGCCGGAGGTCGCGGAGCTTGCAGAGCGGCGGCGCGGGGCGCGGGACGCGAAGGACTTCTCGGGAGCGGACGGCCTGCGCGACGAGATCGCAGCCTCGGGCTGGGAGGTGCGCGACGTGGCCGAGCCTCCCGGCTACGTGCTCGTCCGTCGCTCGTGACGCGGGAGCTGGTCTACGGCCGGCGCTCGGTGCGGGAGGCGCTGCGCGGACCGCGCGAGGTGCTCGAGCTGTGGGCGAGTGAGCGGGCGGTGCGGAGCGAGCAGTGGCTCAAGGAAGTCGACCGGCCGCGGGTGCAGACGAAGCTCGAGCGCGACCTGTCGGAGGCGGCGGGGACGCGTGACCACCAGGGAGTCGTCGCCTGGTGCGAGCCGTACCGCTACGCGGACGCCTTGGAGCTGGCCGCGGGTCAAGCGCCGCTGCTCGCCTGCCTCGACCAGGTCAGCGACCCGCGGAACCTCGGCGCCGTGATCCGGAGCGCCGAGGGGGCCGGTGCGAGCGGCGTCGTCGTGCCGGCGCACGGCTCGGCGCGCGTGACTGCCGCTGTTTGCCGTTCCTCGGCGGGAGCCGTCGAGCATCTTCCGGTCGCCGTCGTGCCGAATCTCGCCCGGTACCTCGCCGACATCAAGAGGGGCGACCTCTGGATCGCAGGCGCGACCGGCGGATCGGGGACGCCGATGTGGGATGCAGACCTGTCCGGCGGCATCGCATTCGTGCTCGGTGCAGAGGGCAAGGGCCTGCGTCCGCTCGTGCGGCGCACCTGCGACCTGGAGGTCTCGATCCCCATGCTCGGGCGGGTCGAGTCGCTCAACGTCAGCGTCGCCGCCGCGGTGCTGCTCTACGAAGCGCGGAGGCAAAGAGACGGCTGAAACGACCCTCTACCTCTTCGACGGCTTCAACCTCCTGCACGCGGGCGGCTTCGGCTCGCCGGAGGAGCTGCGCGACCTGCTCGCGAGCTGGGTCGCGGCGCAAGGCGCTCGCGGCGTGCTCGTGTTCGACGGTCAGGGTCCGACCGAGCGGCACGGCCCGCTCGAGGTGCGCTGGGCGAAGGACGCAGACACGCTGCTCGAGCGGCTCGCGGCCGAGAACCGGCGCAGCCAGCAGGTCGCGATTGTCTCCTCCGACGCCGCGCTCCGCGGCACGACGGGGATGGAGGTGAGGAAGGTCGCGTCCCAGACCTTCCTCTCCGAGCTGGCGCGGCCGAGCCAGCCGCCGTCGCGACGAGGCGATCTCCGCGACCGCCTCGATCCGCAGACTCTCGCTCGGCTCGAGCGGTTACGTCGCGGCGAACGCTAGGGGTTCCTAGCGTCCTGGGTCCACGACAAGCTGGGTCCAAAGCAATTGGACTTGTAAAACCTTGGACCCCTTGCTATCTTCGCCTCGACCACAGGGTGAGACTTTCACCCTCTGATGCCGGGAGGGGCCATGGCCGCTCGCACCGCGACAGCGCGCACGCCGCAGAAAGTTCAACGAGAGCTCGAGGATCTGCAGCTCGTCCTCAAGGCTCGCAACGGCAACAGCGTCGCGATGGATGCCCTCATCCGCCGCTACACAGGCTTCGTCCGCCTCAAGGCGAGCTCGTACTTCCTCGCCGGCGGCGACAACGACGACCTCCTGCAGGAGGGGCTCATCGGCCTCTACAAGGCGGTGCGCGACTTCCGAGCGGACAAGGAGACCTCGTTCCGCAGCTTCGCCGAGCTCTGCGTCACGCGACAGATCATCACCGCGATCAAGACGGCGACCCGGTTCAAGCACGCGCCGCTCAACACGTACATCTCGTTCAGCCACACACCCGCGGGGCAGGACGGCGAGGGCGAGTGCACGCTCGGCGACGCACTGCCCGGCCCGGCGGTGCACGAGCCACCACTCGTGGTGATCTCGACCGAGGAGCTGCAGAGCCTCGTCTTCAGCCTCGGCACCGGCCTCTCGCCGCTCGAGGCCGACGCGCTGCGCCTCTACCTCGAGGGCTCGTCGTACGAGGACATGGCCGACCAGCTCGGCTGCGACACGAAGACGATCGACAACGCGCTCCAGCGCGTCAAGCG
>DAIMGZ010000068.1:0-9041 GCA_036723535.1 Gaiellaceae bacterium | reverse complement strand
CCTGAGCTTCACTGCCATCTTCTACCTTCTCGCTTTCCTCTTCCGTTTGGACTTCGACTTGCGTGTTGCGCTCGCCCGCGGCGGTCCCCCTCCCAATTGGTTCAGAGTTGGGAGGCCGTTGCCGGGTGAACCGACGCCGGGGATCTGCGGCATCTTGCCCGATCCGGCCATCTTCATCAGCTTCGCCATCTGCTTGCGCGCGTCGATCAGCTGGTTGACCTGCTCCACCGCGGTGCCCGAGCCGGCGGCGATCCGCTTGCGGCGGGAGGCGTCGATGACGTGCGGCACGCGCCGCTCGTGCGGAGTCATCGAGAGGATGATCCCCTCGACCCGCTTCAGCTGGCGCTCGTCGACCTGGTCGAGACCCTCGAGCTGGTTGCCGAGGCCGGGGATCATCTTGAGCACGCCCTGGAGCGGCCCCATGCGGCGCAGCATCTTGTAGCTCGAGAGGAAGTCGTCGAAGGTGAACTCGCCCTTGAGCATGCGGCGCTCGAGCTCCTCCTTCTCGTCCTCCTCGATCGCCGCCTCGGCGCGCTCGATCAGCGTCAGGACGTCGCCCATGCCGAGGATCCGCGACGCCATCCGGTCGGGGTGGAACCAGTCGAGGGCGTCGAGCTTCTCGCCGGCCGAGGCGAGCTTGATCGGCCGCCCGGTGACCGCCCGGACGGAGAGCGCTGCGCCGCCGCGCGCGTCGCCGTCGAGCTTCGTTAGGACGACGCCGTCGAAATCGATCCGCTCCTGGAAGGCCTGCGCGACGTTGACCGCCTCCTGTCCCGTCATCGCGTCGAGAACGAGGAGGACGTTCGTCGGCTTCGCCTCGCGTCGCACGGCGGCGAGCTCCTCCATGAGCGGCTCGTCGACGTGGAGACGGCCGGCCGTGTCGAGGATCACGACGTCGCGCGCCTCGGTCTTCGCCCGCTCGATCCCGTCGCGGACCGCCTTGACCGGGTCGGAGCGCTCGTCGGCGTAGACCGGCACTCCCACCTGCGCTCCGAGCTGGACGAGCTGGTCGACGGCGGCCGGGCGCTGCAGGTCGGCGGCGACGAGCGCCGGCTTCCGGCCCTCCTTCTCGAGCAGGAGCGCGAGCTTGCCGGCTGCGGTGGTCTTTCCCGAGCCCTGGAGACCAGCGAGGAGGATCGTCGTCGGCGGGCGGGGCGAGAAGGCGAGACGGGAGTCGGATGAGCCGAGGAGCTCGGTCAGCTCCTCGTGGACGATCTTCACGACCTGTTGGCCCGGGGTGAGGCTCTTGCGCACGTCCTCGCCGAGCGCGCGCTCACGCACCTGCGCGACGAACTCCTTTACCACCCCGAAGTTGACGTCGGCCTCGAGCAGGGCGAGCCGAACCTCGCGCATGGCGCGGGAGATGGCCTCCTCGTCGAGGACGCCGCGCCCGCGGAGATCGCCGAGGGCACTCTGGAGCTTCTCGCTGAGCGCGTCGAACATCGCCGGCCAGGGTACCCGGGCTGGAATCCGGCCCGCGCGCGAGTCACACTTGGCGAATGGTTTCCGCCGCGGCAGCGCGGAAGACCGTCAGTGTCCTCTTCTGCGACCTGGCCGACTCGACCGCGCTCGGAGAGCGCCTCGACCCCGAGCCGCTGCGCGAGCTGATGGGCTCGTGGTACGAGGCGATGCGCGCGACGATCGAGCGCCACGGCGGCACCGTCGAAAAGTTCGTCGGAGATGCCGTGATGGCGGTCTTCGGCCTGCCGCGGGCGCACGAGGACGACGCGCTCCGTGCCGTACGCGCGGCGCTCGACATGCAGGCGGCCGTGGAGCGGCTGAACGCCTCGCTCGCCGACCGCGGACTGCCTCTGCTGCGCATCCGGATAGGGATCAACACGGGGGAGGTCGTGACGGGCGACGAGGTCGCGACGCTCGCGACCGGCGACGCGGTCAACACCGCCAAGCGGCTCGAGGAGGCTGCGGCCGACGGCGAGATCCTGATCGGCGCGGTCACCGAGCGGCTCGTGCGCCACGCCTCTCGCCTCGATCCGCGTCCCGCCGTCGAGGCAAAGGGGAAGCGAGCTCCCGTCGAGGCGTGGCGTGTGCTCTCCGCCGTCGCAGGAGCGGATTCGTTCGCGCGCCGCTGGGACACGCCGCTCGTCGGCCGGACGAGTGAGCTCGTCGTCCTCCGGGACGAGCTGAGGGCGAGTGCGAGCGGCAGCGACTGCCGGCTGGTGACGGTGATCGGCGCAGCCGGCGTCGGCAAGACGCGGCTCGTGTCCGAGCTCGTCGCAGAGGTCGGTGCGTACGCGACGGTCGCGGCCGGTCGCTGCCTCCCCTACGGCGACGGGATCACCTTCTGGCCGCTGACGGAGCTCATCCGGCGCCTCGGCGGCGAGCAGGCCGTAGCGGAGGCGGTGGACGGCGAGGCCGACGGTGCTCTCGTCGTGGAGCGCCTACGGGCGCTCGAAGGCGACGGCGCCGGCTCGACGGAGGAGCTCTTCTGGGCCGTGCGGCGCCTGCTCGAGGCGCTGGCCCGACGACGGCCGCTCCTCGTCGTCCTCGAGGACGTCCACTGGGCCGAGCCCACGCTGCTCGACCTCGTCGAGCACGTGAGCCACTGGAGCCGCGACGCCCCGATTCTCCTCCTCTGCCTCGCCCGGCCCGAGCTCGTCGAGGAGCGACCTCGGTGGGAAGGGAGGCACGTCCGGCTGGAGCCGTTGTCGGCCGACGACGCGTCGGAGCTGCTCGAAGCACTCGACGCAGCCGGGGCGCTCTCGCCGCAGCTGCGGGTGCGGGTCGCGGAAGCCGCGCAGGGAAATCCGCTCTACGCGGAGCAGCTCGTCGCGATGCTCGCCGAGGAGGGAGCGGACGCGGTGACCGCGCTGCCGCCGACGATCCAGGCGCTCCTCGCCGCGCGGCTGGATCGGCTCGATCCGTTCGAGCGGGACGTGCTCGAGCGCGCCGCCGTCGTCGGCAAGGAGTTCTGGCCCGGAGCCGTTGCCGCTCTCGGCGAGCCGCGCGACGGGGCCGTCGGCACCAAGCTCCTCGACCTCGTCCGGCGCGACCTGGTGGAGCCCGCGCCGCCGAGCTTCCCCGGCGAGGACAGCTTCCGCTTCCGCCATGCGCTGATCCGCGACGCGGCCTACGCCGGCATCCCGAAGCGGACGCGCGCCGACCTCCACGAGCGCTTCGCCGGGTGGCTCGAGCTCCACGGGGGCAGGGACGAGCTCCGCGGCTACCACCTCGAGCAGGTCTACCGGTACCGAGACGAGCTCGGGGCGCTCGACGACCGCGCGCGCGCGCTCGGCGAGCGGGCAGGCGAGCTGCTCACCTCCGCAGGCCGGCGTGCGTTGGCGCTCGACGACGTGCCGGCCGCGGCCAACCTGCTCGAGCGCGGGGTTGCGCTGTTGCCGCGGACGAACGACTCGCGCGGCTACGTCCTCCTCGAGCTCGCGATCGCTCTCATGAGGTCGGGGGCGTTCGCGGCCGCCGAGGGGGCCCTCGAGGAGGCGCTCGCTCTCGCCGGTGCCGGCGGTGACCGGCGGCTCGAGCTACGCACGCTGATCGAGCGCGAGTTCTTCCGGATCTTCACCAACGCGGGAACTTCGGCCGAGGAGATGACGCGCGTCGCGGAAGCCGCGATTCCAGAGCTCGAATCCCTTGGCGACGACGCCGGGCTGGCGAAGGCGTGGCACCTCTTGAGCGAGCCGCCCGTCCTCGCCTGCCGCTGGGGAGACCGCGCAGTCGCGCTCGAACGCGCGCTCGAGCACGCCCGGCGCGCGGAAGACACCCGAGAGGCGTCGTTCGTCGCGGCGTCGCTGATGCACGCTGTCCAGCTGGGGCCGACCCCGGTCGATACGGCGATCGAACGGGCACGTCTCTTCCTGCGCGAGATGCAGGGTGACCGCCTGCTCACCGCCTCGATCCTCAGCTCGCTCGCAGTTCTGCTTGCGATGCGTGGTGAGCCCGCCGAGGCGCGCGAGGAATGGTCGCGTGCGCGGACGCTCTGGGACGAGCTAGGGATGGCGCACCGTCGCGCCGTCCGCTCGATCGACGGCTCGACGATCGAGCTGCTGGCCGGCGACCCCGAGGCCGCCGAGCGCGAGCTGCGAACCGGCTACCGGATGCTCGTGGAGATGAGCGAGACACACGTCCGGCCGACCGTGGCCGCCTACCTTGCGGCGGTGCTCGCGCAGGAGGGCCGTTTTAGCGAGGCGGAAGAGCTCGCGCGCTTCGCGGAGTCGCACGCCTGGGAAGACGACATCGTGACGCAGGCGATGTGGCGGGTCGCACTCGCTCAGGTGCAGGCGCCTGCGGGAGAGGCCGCGGACGCGGAGCGACTGGCGCGCGAAGCGGTCGAGCTGGCGGCGCCCACCGACTTCCTCGATCTGCAGGCGACGACGCTGGTCGCGCTGGCGCGCGTCCTCCGGGAGGCAGGGTCGCCGGAGGCCGCGAACGTCGCCGCCCGGGCACAGGCGGTCTACGAGCGCAAGGGGAACATCGTGGGCGCAGGACAGGCGGCGCTGCTCGCCAAGGCAGGAGCGCCCACGTAGGAGTAGGGTCCGTGCGAGAGGAGGTGCACATGGAGGAAGGCGGAAAGGGCCCGTGGAAGGGCAAAGCCCCGAGCCTGGAGGCGGCGTTCGAGGAGGCCTGGGCGACGGCGAAGGGCGAAGGTGCCGAGCCGGGGCGATTCGTGGTCGAGTCGATCGAGATCGACGCCGAGAACCCGATCCACAGCTACATCGTCATCATCGGCCCCGGCGGCTAACCGAGCTCCGGCGCCTCACCCGGCGACTAGCGCCCGCGCGTAGTCGCGCGGGTCGAACGGCTGGAGGTCCTCGAGCGCCTCGCCGACGCCGACGAGCTTGACCGGCAGTCCGAGCTCGTAGGCGATCGGGATCGCAACGCCTCCCTTTGCGGACCCGTCGAGCTTCGTCAGCACGACCCCGGTTACGCCGACCGCCTCGCCGAAGAGCCGCGCCTGCTGGACGCCGTTCTGTCCGGTCGTCGCGTCGACGACGAGCAGCGTCTCGTGGGGCGCGCCGTCGAGACGGCCGGCTATGACGCGCCGGACCTTTGCGAGCTCCTCCATGAGGTTCGTCTGGGTGTGGAGGCGGCCGGCGGTGTCGACGACGACGACGTCGCGGCCGCGCGCCACGGCCGCCTCCACCGCGTCGTACGCGACCGCGGCCGGATCCGCGCCGCGCGCGGAGCCGACGAAGTCCGCGCCGGCCCGCTGCGCCCAGATCTCGAGCTGCTCCTCCGCCGCCGCCCGGTATGTGTCGGCCGCAGCGACGACGACCGAGCGGCCGTGCTCCGCGAGCCTCGCCGAGAGCTTGCCGATCGTCGTCGTCTTCCCGGTGCCGTTGACGCCGACGACCAGGATCACGGCCGGCTCGTGCGCGACGTCGAGGACAGGCGGCTCGCCGAAGAGCTCGGTCACCTCCTCCGCGAGCGCCGCGTTGAGATCCGCGAGCTCCCCACGTGCCTCGAGCCTGCGCACGAGCTCGGCGGTCGCGCGCACGCCGACGTCGCCGGCGATGAGCGCCTCCTCGAGCCGCTCCCAATCCGCGTCGTCCCCGGGGTCGAACGCTGCCGCCGCGAGCTCGCCGGTCAGCGCGCGGCGCGACTTCGAGAGCGAGTCGCGCAGCCGCGAGAAGAGGCGGCCGCCGCCCTCCTCGTCGGGCTCCGGCGCCGCGCCCGGCTCGCCCAGCAGTTCCGCCCAGCTCCGCGCCATCGCGTCAGCCTAGTGCTGTCTCCTGCGGACACGCCTCGGTGCCAGGCACCGGGACATGGTCATTCGGGACAGACCTCGCCGTTTCCCGCTGGTGGTGCGGCGCGCGGGCCGACCGGGACATGTCCGCGTGCCTGGCGCCGGGCCATGGCCGGTCAGGCCGGTGTCCGCGCCGGCGGCCGCTAGGCGAGCTGCCAGGTCTGGTCGCGGATCAGCGGGACGTCGCCTCCGTCCGCCAGCACCGCGTCCACCTCGAGCTCCGGCGCGCCGACCATGAAGTCGACGTGGACTTTGCAGACGTTCGACCCCGCGTCGGGCTCGCCGTCGAACGCGTACGGGAGGCCCATCCCGTAGGCGATGTGACACGTCGCGTTCTCGTCGTAGAGGGTGTCGAAGAAGAGCGTCTCGGACTGGCCGACGCGGGACTCGCTCGTGACGAGCGCGAGCTCGCCGAGACGGTCGGCGTTCTCGATCGTGGCCAGCTGGCTGCGAATGAGGTCAGCGCCTTGCTCGGCGTCGACGCCGATGATCCGCCCGTCCTCGAACGTGAACTGGAGGCCCCGGATGATCTGCCCGTTGAGGACGAGGGGCGTCGACGAGCGGATGGTGCCGTCGGCGCGGCGGGAGTCGGGCGTCGTGAAGATCTCCTCGGTCGGCATGTTCGCGACGTAGTCGATCCCCCCGGCTGTGCGGAAGCGGGCGCTCCCCCAGCGCGCGCTCGGCAGGAGCCCGACCGTGAGGTCGGTGCCCGGGCCGCGGTAGCGGAGCGCGTCCGGGCGAAGGGCAGTCAGCGTCGCGGCGCGGGCGTCGAGCCGGGCGATGTGCTCCCGCCAGGCCTCCACCGGGTCCGGCTCGTCCAGCCGCATGCAGAAGGCGACCTTCTCCCACAACCGCTCGACGTCCGGCTCCCCGAAGACCTGCCTCGCCCAGCCCTCGTTCGGGGCTCCCACACCGCACCAGTTGACGCTGTTGTCCCGATGCTGCTGCTGGGCGATCTCCGCGAGCTCGAGCTGGATCGCGCGGCCGACGCGCTCCCCGTCCAGATCCGCGAGCAGCTCCGGCTCGGGCCTGCCCGTGGTCCCGATGGACGCATTCCCCGCCTCCTCGAGCATGAGCTCCTTTGCCCACGCCGGCGAGTACGTGAGTGCGGAATCGGGCCCGAGCCCGATCATCGCCCGCCGGTTGTGGTCGTCGCGATAGATGAGATGGACGAATGCAGCGCCGGCCTCGTACGCCTGCCGGACGAGCGCGCGCCCAAGCTCCGTGTGCTCCACCATCGGATGGACGAAGACCTCCTGTCCGGGCTGCACGTTCGCGCCGACGCGAACGGCGAGCTCCGCGTAGCGCTCGAGCCGCTCGTCGCCGCTCATACCAGCTGCCACTCCTCGTCCCGGATCAGCGGCACCACGGTTCCGTCTGCGAGCAACGCGTCGACCTCGAGCTCGGGCGCGCCGACCATGAAGTCGACGTGCGTGTTCGCGACGTTGAACCCGTCGTCGGGCTCGCCCTCGAGGAGGAACGGGAGGCCCGCGCCATAGGCGATGTGGCAGGTGGCGTTCTCGTCGTAGAGCGGGTCGTAGAAGACCAGTCCCGTCTGGCCGACGCGGGACTCCTTCGTGACGAGCGCGACCTCACCGAGGCGGTCGGCGTTCTCGATCGTCGCGAAGTGGCTGCGGACGAGGTCCGCCCCGGTCTCGGCCTCCACCCGGACGGCTCGGCCCTGCTCGAACGTCAGCTCCAGCCCGCGGACGATCTGGCCGGCGAGCGGAAGCGGCAGCGTTTGACGGATCGTCCCTTCGGTGCGCCGCGCATCGGGCGAGGTGAAGACTTCCTCGGTCGGCATGTTCGCGACATACGTGATCCCTGCCGAGGTGTCGGAAGAGCCAGACATCCAGCCCACGTTCGGCAGCAGCCCGACCGTGAGGTCGGTGCCCGGGCCGCGATAGTGGAGCGCGTCGGCGTGGAGCTCGTTCAGGCGCGCCGTCCGCTCCGCGAGTCGCGCCAGGTGCTCGCGCCATGCGGCCGGCGGGTCCGCCTCGTCGAGCCGCATGCAGTAGGAGACCTTCTCCCAGAGCCGCTCGACGTCCGGCTCGCCGAAGACCTGCTGTGCCCAGGCTTCACCCGGGGCTCCTACGCCGCACCAGTTGACCGAGTTCTCGCTCAGCTGCTGCATGCGCATCTGCACGATCTCCTGTGCCACGGCCCGCCCGACGCGCTCGCCGTCGAGGTCGCCGAGCAACTCCGGCTCGGGATCGCCCGTCGTCGCGATCAGCGCGTTGCCGGCACACGACCTGACTAGTTCCTTGAGCCAGCCCGGCGCGTACGTCAACGCCTCGTCCGGGCCGAGCTCGATCATCGCCTTCCGCGCGTGCATGTCGTGGTAGAGGACGTGCACGTAGGACGCGCCGGCCCGGTAGGCCTGGCGCGTGAGGGCGCGCGCGAGGTCGTGGTGCTCGACCGCCGGGAAGAGGAAGACCTCCTGACCGGGCTGGACGTTCGCGCCAACGCGGACGACGAGCTCCGCGTAGCGCTCGAGACGATCCTCCATCGCTTCTGATCCTATGGAAAGCGCCGAGTAGGATCGCGCGACATGCGCGAGCTTCAGCCCGGTCTCTGGCACTGGCAGGCGCCGCATCCCGAGTGGTCGGCCGAGTCGACGTGGCCGCAGGAGGTGTCGTCATACGCGGTCGAGCTCGGCGACGACATCGTCTTGTTCGACCCGCTCTCCGTTCCGGACGAGCTGCGCGAACGTGCCACCGCTGTCGTCCTGACCGCGCCCTACCACGAGCGCGACGCTCGCCGGCTCGGCCTCCCGGTCCACACGCCGCCGGCGGACACCTGGGAGGACTGGGTCGAGAAGTTCGGCGTCGACCCCGACCGCGTGCGAGGCATGGAGAGTGAGGACCTCGCCTGGCTGCGCGCAGGCGAAGGCGAGGGGCACTTCCACGGTCCCGGAGCATGGCCTTTCGGGATCGAGGCGTACGCGGGTCGTGAAGCCAATGACCTCATCCTCTGGCTGCCGTCCCTCAGCGCGATCGTCGCCGGCGATTCCCTCGCCGACTTCGGGGACGGGCTGGACATCCAGCTGGGCGGTCGCAAGCACGTGACGCGCGACGACGTCGTCCGACGGCTCCAACCGCTGCTCGACCTGCCAATCGAGCAAGTTCTGCCGGCGCACGGCGAGCCCGTGGATCGCGCGGCCCTCGAGAGCGCGCTCGCCTGAGCTAAGCGGCCGAGGCCGCTTCGGCCTCCTCGCGCGGCAGGCGGCGTGAGACGACCTGCGAGATGCCGTCGCCGCCCATCGTCACGCCGTAGAGGACGTCCGCTGCTTCCATCGTCCGCTTCTGGTGCGTGATCACGA
>DAIMGZ010000067.1:0-9260 GCA_036723535.1 Gaiellaceae bacterium | reverse complement strand
CAGCACTCCTCGATCTCCACTGCTCTCCCGGCGCCAGCATGCCGCAAACGGACCGCGAAGCGAGGCGGCGGCAGGACGCCCTTCCCGGCCTCCGGCCACTCGACGAACGCGATCGCCGCCTCCTCGAAGTACGGCTCGAGGTCTCCCCACTCCGCGGGAGAGATGCCTTCGAAGCGATAGAGGTCGAGGTGCGAGACTTCGACGCCATCGCCGTGGTAGCGGTGGCCGATCGTGTAGGTCGGGCTCGTGACGCGCTCGCGCACGCCGAGCGCGCCGCACGCGCCGCGGACGAACGTCGTCTTGCCCGAGCCGAGCTCGCCCGCGACCGTGACGACGTCACCGGCCGCCAGCCGTTGCGCGAGCTGCGCCGCGAGTGCCTCCGTCTCCTCGGGCGAGCTGGTCGCCGTCTCGGCCATCGCGCCAAGCCTACGAATCCCGCGCCGACGACCACGGATGTGGCTTCCCACCTCCGAAAGAGCCATGGCCTGGTGCCAGGCACCGGGACGCGTCCCGAAGGACATGGCGCCGCATGTTGACGCCGCATCGGTCTGTGCCCTGGCCGCTTCGGACACGTCCGCGTGCCTGGCACCGGGACGGGTCCGGTCCGGACGCGTCCCTGAGGGGCGAAAGGCGGGCCGCTTAGAAGAGTCCCAGCTGCTCTGCCGGCGCTTCGACCGCCGGCTCCGCTTCCGGCTCGGGCTCAGGCGCGGCGGTTGGTTGCACCCCGCGTCCTAGGAGCTCCGGCAGGCGGGCGAAGTCGGCCTCGAGCACCTTGAGCATCGCCGGCGTGTAGAGCGCGGCCGCCGGGTGGTAGAGCGGGAAGAGAACGACGCTGCGACCCGCAATCGTCAGCGCCTGCTCCTGGCCGTGCACTCGCGTGATCCCGAGCGGGCGGCCGGAGAGGAGCTTCGTCGCGAAGTTGCCGAGTGTCGCGATCACCTTCGGCTCGATCAGCTCGATCTGGCGGAAGAGGTGCGGCTCGCACGCTTCGATCTCGTCCGCCTGGGGATCGCGGTTGCCGGGGGGCCGGCACTTCAACACATTCGCCACGAAGACTTCGTCCCGTGTCAGATCGATCCCCGTCAGGAGCCCGTCGAGCAGCTTCCCCGCCTGCCCGACGAAGGGGACGCCCTGCTTGTCCTCGTGGAATCCGGGCGCCTCGCCGACGAACATCAGGTCGGCGTGCGGGTTGCCGGAGCCGAATACGACCTGCGTCCGTCCCTCCGCGAGCCGGCAGCGCGTGCAGCCGGCGGTCGCAGCCGCGTACCCCTCGAGCGTCTCCACGGGCGCAACCGGCACGGCACTCACGGGAGGCGAGTCTAAGGCGCGCGCCCGACGGACACGACGCGAGCCCGCCAGCGGCCGCGCGGCGCCTCGACCTCGATCTCGTTGCCGGGCTCCTTCCCCAGCAGTGCCTTACCGACCGGCGAATCGGGCGAGACGCCGCCGACGCCCGTGATCTCGATCTCGAGCCGTTCGCCGTCGTCGCGCTCGAGCTCCACCCGCGAGCCGACCGTGACGACGCCGCTCGCCGCAGCCGCCTTCTCGTCGACGATCGTCGAGTGCTGGAGTCGGTGGCGCAGCACCCTGATCCGCGCCTCGAGCAGTCCCTGCTCGTTCTTCGCCGCGTGGTACTCGAAGTTTTCGGAGAGATCCCCGTGCGCCCGCGCGGTCGCGATCGCCTGCACGGCCTCGGTGCGCTTCGGGCCCTCGAGCTCGGCCAGCTCCGACTCGAGCTGCTCGTAGGCGGCGCGCGTCAGCACCTCCCCGTCGTCGTCCCCCCGGGCCACGGGAAGCTAGTGCCCGCAGCCGCAGGAGCCGCCGCAGCAGCCACCACCGCCTGCGGTGACCGGCTTCTTCAGGCCGTGCACGGCGAAGGAGGAGAACTGGCGCGAGACGTTCGTGGCGGTGCAGTCGGGACAGGCGACCTGCTCCTCGCCGCGGACGAGCTCCTCGAAGTGCGACTCGCACTCCATGCAGACGTACTCGTAGATCGGCACCGCTCCAGATGCTAGCGCCGCTAGGACGAGCAGGCTGCCTGCTTGCCGCCGACGATCTCCCGGACGAGTGCCTCCGGCGTCCCAGGCACTGCGAGCGCGAACCGCTCGGCCCGCGTCAGGTCGAGGATCGTCATCTTGTTCGGCCCAGGCGCGACACAGCCGGCTCCGTTCAGGTGCCAGTACGGGTTGTAGTGCGCACGCAGGAGGTACCGGCCGGCCGCGAACACGCGCCCGCCGATCACCGTGTGCCCGAAGGAAGTCACGACCGGGTGCGCGGGGCCCGACAGGAGCGGCGTCGCGTGTGGTAGCTCGTAGATCGTCCAGTTCTTGCTCCGGAAGACGACGTTCAGGCCGGAACGCGCCGAGCGCAAGACGCGCGCTTCCTGCGGGCCGCCGTCCCAGTCGAGCGGCGCGGTCGTGCTCAGGAGGACGTAACGGACGGCGTCGGAGCGCAGCCAGCTGCGGTACGCGGCGGCGTCGAGATGCTTCTCGTAGAGGGCCGGGTTGTCGGCGACGTCGAGCTGCCGGTACCAGCCGCGCGCGAGCGGGAAGCCGGACTCCGGGATCCAGTACGCCTCCCAGTGCTCCGCCGTCGGCACGACCTCGACGCGGTAGCCGGGCTGCTCGTGCACGCGGAGAAAGCCGAGCGCGGGTCGCCAGAAGCTCGCCTGCTGCGTGTTGTTGTCGAGGCGCGACGGGACGAGGAGCGCGTACGGCACGACGTTGTAGACGAAGGCAACGGCGAGGGCGAGCACCACCAGTCGCCGCGGCCGGAAGCGCGCGAGACTCGCGGTGAGAAGCATGACGGGAAAGACGAAGGCGCTGAGCCTGGTCCAGTTGTCCCCGAGCGGCGACGGCACGATGTAGACCACGACGCTGCCGAGCCCCCAGAGCGCGTAGAAGGCGACGAGCGGCGCGGCGCCGCGGGCCTGCCGCGCGACGAGGGCGCCGAGCGCGGTGACGAGCAGCACGCCGACGAAGTCGATCCAGTGGAACGGGTAAGCGCCGGTGCTCGCCGGGAAGAGGACGAGCGCAAGCACCTCGATGCCCGCAGCGAGCGCGAGCCCGACGCCGAACCAGACGTGACGGCGCGCGATCTGCCGGCGAGAGACGGCATACGAGGCGACGACGAGGCAGAGGAAGGCGAAGGCGAGCGGGCTGAAGCCGACGGTAAGGGCGGCCATGACTACCGCGAGCCGGAGCCGCCGCAGCTGCAACAGCTTCAGCGTCGCGAGCATCGTGGCGAAGCCGAGCGAGTACGCGTAGAGCCCGGTGAACATCGGCGCGGCCGCGAGCACGCCGAAGACGCGCGACGGCCAGAGCGCCGCCCTCCCCCATTCCCGCATCGCGATCGAGGAGAAGAGGACGGTCGAGGCGACGGCGGCCACGAAGACGAGCGGCAGGTTCCCGACGAGCGCCGCCGGCAGGTAGTAGAGGAGGCTGTACGACGCGAGCGGGTACGTCCCCGCGTACCAGAAGTTGTCCCAGATCAGCGCGCCCTCGTGGACGAGGAACGTCCGGTAGAGATGGACCGGCGCATCCCCCGGAGCAGGCCCGACGGAGAGGACGAGGGCCGCGAAGGCGGCCGTCAAGGCGGCGGCGATCAGCAGTTCGCGGCGGCGCGAGAGGACGGGTAACTCGACGATGCTGGCGGCGGCGGAGCTCATCCGGGCAACCGAATTCTCGCACGAACCCGGGTCGGTAGCGCCGCAGACGAGGGGGACGTCGGTAAACTCGCGCCAGCCCGGCATCCGCCTCGGAGCTGGAGCGAGATCGTGATCGAGAGAGTCCATGTCATCGGCTCCGGCCGCGTCGGTTCGGCCGTCGCCGCCCGCCTGCGCGAGCGCGGCGTCGCCGTGGGCGAAGACGATCCGGACATCGTCCTGCTCTGCGTCCCGGACACGGCCATTCCCGACGTGTCCCGGTGCCTGGCACCGGGACGGGCCTGGGTGGGACACGTCTCAGGCGCCACGCCGCTCGCCGCGCTCGACCCGCACGAGCGCCGGTTCTCGCTCCACCCGCTCCAGACGTTCGACCGGAGCGGCGACCCCGCCCAATTCGACGGCGCCTGGGCGGCGATCAGCGGCGAGACCGACGAGGCGCTCACCGTCGCTCGAGAGCTCGCAGAGCTGCTCGGGGTGCGGCCGTTCGAGCTCGCCGAAGACGCGCGAACGCTCTACCACGCCGGCGCAGTGTTCGCCTCGAACTACCTCGTGACGCTGCAGCGGGCGGCCGTGCGACTCGGCGTTCCGGCCGAAGGGCTCGCGCCGCTCATGACGCGCACGATCGAGAACGGCTTCGACCTGACAGGGCCGATCGCGCGCGGCGACTGGGCGACGGTCGAGGCGCACAAGCAGGCGATCCGGGCCGCGCATCCCGAGCTCGAGCACCTGTACGAGACGCTCGCGGGAGCGACGGTGACGCTCGCATGAAGGTCGTCCGCACGATCGCGGAGCTGGAGACGGTTGTGGAGACGGGCCTCGTGCCGACGATGGGCGGGCTCCACGACGGTCACCGCGCTCTCTTCCGCGCGGCGCGGGCGGAGAACGACCGAGTCGTCGCGTCGCTGTTCGTCAATCCGGCGCAGTTCGACGAGCAGGCGGATTTCGACGCGTATCCCCGGGACGAGGCGCGCGATCTCGAGCTCGCCGAGACCGAAGGAGTCGACGTCGTCTTCGCGCCGGACGAGCTGTATCCGGCGGGCTTCGCCACCTGGGTCGAGCCCGACGAGACTGGAGCCGAGGGGATGGCGCGACCCGGTCACTTCCGGGGGGTCGCGACGGTCTGCCTGAAGCTGTTCAACCTCGTCCGGCCCGAGCGCGCGTACTTCGGCCAGAAGGACGCGCAGCAAGTGGCGGTGATCCGGCGGCTGGTCCGCGACTTGAACGTCCCAGTGGAGATCCGCATGGTCCCAACCGTGCGAGACGCTGACGGGCTCGCGCTCTCGTCCCGCAACGCGCGCCTTTCGGCCGAGGAGCGGCAGCGCGCTCTCGGACTGCCGCAGGCGCTCGCGTCCGCCGCGCGCGAGCCCGATCCCGTGGCCGCCGCTCGCGCCTCGCTGAACGGCCTCGACCCGGACTACGTCGAGGTGCTCGACCTCGGCGACGCCAAGGTCCTCGCCGCCGCGATTCGTCTCGGCTCCACCCGCCTGATCGATAACGTCCTCGTGGAAGGAGAGCTCACATGAGCCAAGAGTCGAAGCCTCAGCGCTATGCGTCCTGGACGACCGGCAAGCTGCCGCTCCCCGAGCTCGCCGAGATGAAGCGTCGCGGCGACAAGATCGTGATGGTCACCGCCTACGACGCGCCGAGCGGCCGCCTCGCCGACGCCGCCGGCGTCGACCTGATCCTCGTCGGCGACTCCTCGGGAATGGTCGTCCACGGTCGCGAGTCGACGGTTCAAGTGACGCTCGACGAGATCCTGTTCATGACGCAGTGGGTGACGCGCGGCGCGAAGCGGCCGCTCGTGATCGCCGACATGCCGTTCGGCTCATACGAGGAGTCGGACGAGCAGGCGGTGCGCAACGCGGTGCGGCTCGTGAAGGAGGGCGGCGCGGACGGCGTCAAGCTCGAGCGCGGCGGCACGTCGGTCGCGCGGGCACGGGCGATCGTGGGCGCCGGGATTCCCGTGATGGGACACGTCGGGCTGACGCCGCAGACGGCGACCGTTCTCGGCGGCTTCAAGGCGCAGGGGCGGACGGCCGAGCGCGCACGGCAGCTCGTCGAAGACGCGCTCGCGCTGCAGAACGCGGGCTGCTTCGCGATCGTGTTAGAGGCGATTCCTCCGGCAGTGGCGCGCGCTGCGACACAGGCGCTCGCGGTACCGGCGATCGGCATCGGCGCCGGCGCGGACACGGACGGACAGGTTCTCGTCTGGCACGACATGCTCGGTTTCTACGAGGGCCGGGCGCCGCGCTTCGTCAAGCGCTACGCGGAGCTCGGCGATGCGATAGTCGAGGCGCTCGAGCGCTACGCGGAGGAGGTGCGGAGCGGCGCCTTCCCCGATGAGCGCCACACCTACGCGATGCCGGAGGAGGAGCAGGCCGCATTCGAGGCCGCCCCGAATCCCAAGTAACAGTCTGTTACTAAGTCGGACCTCGGCCCGAGAGGCCATGCCCAGCAACGTATTCAGGGCATTCGCCCGCACCTACTAGTAACAGTCTGTTACTAGGTAAGACAGGTCAGGACTGGAGGAGTGTCGCGAGCACGACGAGCGCCGGCAGCGAGGCTGCGAGGCTGACGGTTGCCAGCGAGCGCGCCCACGTCCAGCCGTGCACGCCGCGGACGCCGACAACGAGCAGGAGCAGGCTCCAGGCGAACGCGAAGTAGAGGAGTCCGCCGAAGGTCCGGTCGCCGGGCCCCCAGTCGGTGCCACCGGTGCGGAAGAGATTCTGTCCGTAGATCGCGAGCCGGAGCGGCCAGAGCGTGAAGAGCGCGAGCGCGAGCGGCGCCGCGGAGAGCGCGAGCAGGTGCCGCGCCCGCGAGTAGCTGCCGAGCCCGCCGAGCCGCCGCGCCGCGCCGTAGAGCAGCCCCCCGCCGAGCCAGTAGACGGCCAGCGCATAGAGGACGCCGCCGACGAAGGCCCAGACCGGGATGAGCGCCACCGAGAACGAGGCGTCGTTGAGGAGGTGGCGCGCGACCGGCGTCCCGAGAACCGCCGCGATCCCCGCGAGGCCGGCGATCGCGATGAGCGGCTCCTGCCGCGCCTCGACTGCAGCCTCCGACTCGTTGCGCAACGAGACGAAGACGGCACGCGGCGCGACGAGCACCGCTGGGGCGCGCAGCCACCAGCTCCGCCCGAGCGCCGAGCCGCGTGCGGTGTCGGCGGTTGCCGCCATGAACGGTGAGGTTAGCCCGTATCGGTCAATGCAAGGTGACCGAAGCCAGGACCACGACGAGGACGGCCCCGAACGCCAGCCATCCGCCCGACGCCCAGGCCCAGGCCCGCAGCTGGGAGCGCTTCTTCGGGTCGGTCTGGCCTCCGTGCAGCCTAGGCGGCGGCGACGGCGCGCGCCGGCAGCACATGGCGGAGGAACTCGCCGGTGAAGCTGTCCTCGACCTGCGCGACGTCCTCCGGCGTGCCGACGGCGATGAGCTCCCCGCCCGCCTCGCCGCCCTCCGGGCCGAGGTCGATCACCCAGTCGGCCTGCTTGATCACGTCGAGATTGTGCTCGATCACGATCATCGTGTTGCCGCCGTCGACGAGACGCTGCAGCGTCTCGAGCAGCTTCTCGATGTCCGCGAAGTGGAGACCCGTGGTCGGCTCGTCGAGGATGTAGAGCGTCTTGCCGGTGGCGACCTTGCACAGCTCGGCGGCGAGCTTCACGCGCTGCGCCTCGCCGCCGGAGAGCGTCGTCGCCGGCTGGCCGAGCTTGATGTAGTCGAGCCCGACGTCGTGGAGCGTCTGCAGGCGGCGCCGGATCTTCGGGATCTTGGCGAAGAACCGCAACGCCTCCTCCACCGACATCTCGAGCACGTCCGCGATCGACCTGCCCTTGAACCGCACCTCGAGCGTCTCGCGGTTGTAGCGCGCGCCCTTGCACGTCTCGCACGGCACGTAGACGTCCGGCAGGAAGTGCATCTCGATCTTGATCTGTCCGTCTCCCTTGCACGTCTCGCAGCGTCCACCGCGCACGTTGAACGAGAACCGGCCCGGCTTGTAGCCGCGCACCTTTGCCTCGGGCGTGAGCGAGTAGAGCTCGCGAATGTGCGTGAACAGGTCGGTGTACGTCGCCGGGTTCGAGCGGGGCGTGCGGCCGATCGGCTTCTGGTCGATCTCGATCACCTTGTCGAAGATCTCGATCCCATCCACGCCGGCGTGCGCGCCCGGCTTGACGCGTGCCCGGTTGAGCCGGTTGGCGAGCGCCTTGAAGACGATCTCGTTCACGAGCGTCGACTTGCCGGAGCCCGATACACCGGTGACGCAGATGAACTTGCCGACGGGGAACTCGACGTCGATCTCCTTCAGGTTGTGCTGGGAGGCTCCGCGGACGAGGAACGAGCCGCGATCCTCCTCCCGCCGCTCGGGGATCGCGATCGACCGCTTGCCGGCGAGGAACTGGCCCGTCACCGACTTCGCCACGCGCTCGACCTTCGCCGCCGCCCCTTCGGCGACGACCTCGCCGCCGTGGAGGCCGGCGCCCACGCCCATGTCGACGAGCCAGTCGGAGCGGCGCATCATCTCCTCGTCGTGCTCGACCACGAGCACGGTGTTGCCGATGTCGCGCAGCCGCTCGAGCGTGTCGATGAGCCGCGCGTTGTCGCGCTGGTGGAGGCCGATCGACGGCTCGTCGAGGATGTAGAGGACGCCGACGAGCTGCGAGCCGATCTGGGTCGCGAGCCGCAGCCGCTGCGCCTCGCCGCCCGACAGCGTCGCCGCGGCGCGGTCGAGCGTCAGGTAGCCGACGCCGACGTCGTCGAGGAACGTCAGCCGCTCGCGGATCTCCTTCACGATCCGGTGGCCGATCAGCTCCTCGGTCGGTGTCAGGTCGAGCTCGTCGAGGAAGGCGAGCGCGCGCGTCACCGACAGCTCCGTGAACTCGTGGATGGAACGGCCCCCGACGGTGACCGCGAGCACCTCCGGCTTCAGGCGTGCGCCCTCGCAGACCGGGCACGGCCGCAACGACATGTACTCCTCGATCCGCCCGCGCTGGGTGGACGAGTCCGTCTCCTTGTAGCGGCGCTGGAGGCTCGCGACGATGCCGTCGAAAGCGAGCATGTACTGGCGCCGCCTCCCCATGCGGTTGCGGTACTGGACGTAGATCTTCTCGCCGTCCGTCCCGTGGAGGAAGCGGTTCTGCTCCTCCTCCGTCAGGTCCGTCCACGGCTTCGACGTGTCGATCTCGTAGCGGTCGCCAATCGCCTGGATCACGGCCTCGTAGAAGCCGGACGAGCCGCCGACCGACCACGGCACGAGCGCGCCGTCGTCGATCGAGAGCGAGGGGTCGGGAACGAGCAGGTCGGGATCGATCTCCTGCTGCGAGCCGAGGCCGGTGCAGCGCGGGCAGGCTCCGTGCGGTGCGTTGAAGGAGAAGATCCGCGGCTGGAGCTCCGGGAGCGAGACGCCATGGTCGGGACAGGCGAAGTTCTCCGAGAAGAGGAGCTGCTCGCCGGTGTCGACGAGGTCCACCGCGACCAGGCCCTCCGCGAGCCCGGCCGCCGTCTCGATCGACTGCGTCAGCCGCAGCCGCAGTTCGGCCCGCATCACGAGCCGGTCGACGACGACCTCGATCGTGTGCTTGAACTTCTTGTCGAGCTCCGG
>DAIMGZ010000066.1:0-9335 GCA_036723535.1 Gaiellaceae bacterium | reverse complement strand
CGCGGAGCCCCTTGACGATCACCTTCGCCTCCCACCTGCGCGCGAAGTCGACGACGAGCTCCCGGAAGACGTCGATCTCGACGTTGCCGAGGCCTGAGAGGGCGTCGCGGAGGAACTCGACCCGCTCCTCGACCGTGAACGTCGGCTCCTTGTGGTGAGGCGTCCCGACGACACCGACGACGACACGGTCGAAGATCCCGGCCGCGCGCGTGATCACGTCGACGTGGCCGTTCGTGACCGGGTCGTACGAGCCCGGAGCGATAGCCGTGATCACTTTCCCGCTCCGGCGCCGTACACGCCGGCGCCTCCGCTACTAGGCGGCTCCGTCGAGCCTACGCCGCCGGGTGCCTCGAACAGGGTGACGCGCGTCTGGCCGTACTTGCGGCTCGTGCGGACGGGCAGCGGCAGCTCCGGCTCGACCCGCGCGTCCGTCTCGACGACGAGGAGGCCGTCCGCTGCGAGCAGCGGCGGCAGGTGGCGGGCGAGGCGGGGCTGGATCTCGGTGAGCATGCCGTAGGGAGGGTCGACCAGCACGAGATCGTACTTCGCGCCCGCCGTCGCCTCCTGCGCGATCGTCCGGAGGACGTCGCCGTGGACGACGCGGGCCCCTGTCAGCCGTAACCGGTCGAGGTTGCGCTCGATCGACCGCACCGCGTCCGGGTCGCGCTCGACGAAGACGGCGCCGGCGGCGCCGCGCGACAGCGCCTCGATCCCCAGCGCGCCGGAACCGGCGAAGAGGTCGAGGACGCGCGCACCGTCCACCGGCCCGATGAGGTTGAAGACGTTCTCGCGGACACGGTCGGATGTCGGCCGCGTGTCGAGACCGCGCGGCGCGACGAGCTTGTGCCCCTTGCGGCTGCCGGCGATGACGCGCACGAGGGGAGCCTAGGCTCAAGCCGCGCGGCGGAGATCCTCCACGTGGCGATGGGTCTCGCGGTAGATCCTCAGGAGCCGCTCGGAGTCGATCCGCGTCGGTGCGCGCCTCGACCGGCCTCGCCAGAGGAGTGCGACCAGCCTCCTCATGCCAGCGCCTCCGGCTCGACCTCGGCGAAGAGCGCAACGGCCGCATCTTGCAGCGGCCCCGCCCCCACGCCGGGCACCTCGGCGCGGGCCTGCTCGAGCAGGTCGCGGTCGCGGCGGAGGTGCGCGAAGCGGAGGTCCGAGAGTCCCGACTGGCGCGTGCCGAGGAGCGCGCCGCCGCCGCGCAGCTCGAGGTCGACCTCGGCGAGCTCGAAGCCGTCGTTCGTGTCGCAGAGCGCCTGCAGGCGCGAGTGCGCGGACTCGGTCAGCTCCTCCTTCGCGCGCGAGACGAGCAGGCAGAACGACTGCTCAGCGCCCCGCCCGACCCGGCCGCGGAGCTGGTGGAGCTGCGCGAGCCCGAAGCGGTCGGCCTCCTGGACGATCATCACCGTCGCGTTCGCCACGTCGACGCCGACCTCGATCACCGTCGTCGCCACGAGCACGTCGAGCTCGCTCGCCTTGAACCGGGCCATCAAGTCGCGCCGGTCCGCGGCCTTGAGCCTGCCGTGGAGGCAGCCGACGCGGAAGTCGCGCAGCTCGGCCCGCCGCAGCCGCTCGGCTTCCTCCTCTGCGGCGCGAGCGAGCGAGGTCTCGGACGCCTCGATGAGCGGGCAGACGACGTACGCCTGCCGCCCCTCGCGCAGCAGCCGCGTCAGCCGCCTGTACGCCTCCGAGGCCCGATCCTCGGTGATCCAGCTCGTGATCACGGGCTTGCGCGACGCCGGGGGCTTGGCGATCTCCGAGACCGCGAGGTCGCCGTACACCGTGAGAGCGAGCGTGCGCGGGATCGGCGTTGCCGTCATGTGGAGGACGTGCGGAGCCCGGCCCGCCACGAGCGCGGAGCGCTGCTCGACGCCGAAGCGGTGCTGCTCGTCGACGACCGCGACGGCCAGGTCGCGCAGCTCGAATCCCTCCTGGATGAGCGCGTGCGTGCCGACGACGACGTCGGCGCCGAGCGCCGCCTGGCGCTCCCGCTTGCCGGACGAGCTCGTCAGGAGGGCGCAGGTGATCCCGAGCTCGAGGCACAGGTCGGCGATCGTGAGGAAGTGCTGCTCCGCGAGCGTCTCGGTCGGCGCCATGAGTGCGCCCTGGCGCCCGCTCTCGACCGCGCGCAGCAGCGCGTAGAGCGCGACGACCGTCTTGCCCGAGCCGACGTCCCCCTGCAACAGCCGCTGCATGGGAACGGTGCGCGCGAGGTCGCCGTCGATCTCGCGGATCGCCTGCTCCTGGTACGGCGTCAGTGCGAACGGCAACGCCTCCCGATAGCGGCGGATCAGGTCTCCCGGCTCGCCGAGCGACGGCGCGAGCGTCCGCTCCCTCTCTGCCGCGCGTCGCGCGATGCCGACCTGGAGGACGAGCAGCTCCTCGAAGGCGAGCCGCTGACGGCCCGTCTCCGCCTCGTCGAGGTCGCGCGGACGGTGCACCGCGGCGAGGGCGTCACGCTTCAGCGCGAGCCCCTCGCGCTCCCGCAGCTCGGCGGGCAGCGGATCCGGGACGTGGACGGCAAGCGGGAGCGCTGCGTCCACCACGCGTCGCACCGTCGCGACGGCGATCTCCTCCGCCGCCGGGTAGACGGGAGCGAAGTCCGCGGTCGCGCGCGCTTCGCCGAGGTCGTAGGAACGGGGCTCGAAGCCCCAGCGTCCGAGCTTCCCGCGCAGCCGGACCTCCGTCCCCGGCTGGAGGCGGTCAGCGAGCCACGGCTGGTTGAACCAGGTGACGCTGACCGTCGCCGTCCCGTCGTCGACGCGCGCCACGATCCGTGTCCGCCGCCGCCCGCGCATCGGGCGCTTCTCGACGTTGAGCACGCGCCCGGTGACGACGACCTCCTCGCCCTGACGCAATGCTGCGATGGCGACCTCGTCCGCAGCCGTCTCGTACCGGCGCGGCCGGTGCTGGAGCACGTCGCGCACCGTTGCGAGGCCGAGCCGGCCGAGCTTCCGCTGCGTCGTCGCGGCGACGCCGGGCAGCGAGTCGAGGCCGAGCTCGAGGCGCTCCGGGCGCAGCGCACGCGGCGTCGGCGGCCAGGCCCCGGGCGGGTCCAGACCGGCGAAGACCGTCTGTCGACGGGCGGATGTCATCGTCTGCGTTCGAGCCACGCGGCGCACCGGAGTATCCCGCGCGGACCGGACGTCAGGGCTCGTATTCCCGCGCCGTCCAGCCGGGGGCCTAGTCGAGCCAGGGACGCCGCACCAGGCCGGACACCCGCGGGATGCGGTCTATTGGTACCGCGTCTAACACTGCTTCGCCCTCCGGCGTAGCGTCAAACCAAATCTGCGTGTCCGTCACCGCGCCGCTGTGGTTGCGGTCTTCCTCGAATACCGCAAGCAGCTCATCCCGGCCTATCCCAGGTAACTCATCGCGCTTCGCCGTGTAGCCAACATCCTCCGGTGCCTCGACGAACCGCACGAGGCCAAGATCGAACAGCCGTAACAAAGCGCACTGGGCGGCCTCGAGCAACTCCTCCTCCCGCTTGAAGACTGAGTAAAAGCTGGACAGCTCCGTAAGCGCTGGCGAGTGTGTTTTCGCCGCCGGCCTCCCAGAGCACGAGCAGCTCGATGGTCGTCAGGTCTTCACCATCAGCGATAGGCACGGCGCCATTGTGGCCGTCAGCGAGATGAGACGTCATCCCGGAACCAGAAGAGGGCGAGCGTGCCGGGGCCGGCGTGGGCGCCGATCACCGCGCCGAGAGTGACGACCAGCTCGAGCTCGGCGTGCGGCCGCCGCTCGCTGACGAGGGCCTCGAGCTCGGCCGCCCGCTCCGGCGCCGCGGCGTGCGCGACGCCCAGCCGGAACGCCGGTTCGTCTCGCGTCTGTGCGTCGAGCGCCGCGGCGAGCTCGGCGAACGCCTTTCTCTCCCCCCGCACGCGCTTGACCGGCACGACCTCGCCGTCGCGGATCGAGAGGATCGGCTTGACGTGCAGGAGCGTGCCGGCGAACGCCGCGGCTTTGCCGATGCGGCCGCCGCGTGCGAGGAACTCGAGCGTGTCGACCGTGAACAGGAGCCCGCGCTCGCGGCGGTAGCGCTCGACGAGGGCGTCGACCTCCTCGTCGCTCGTGCCGCGCTCGAGCCGTCGCTGGATCGCGAGCGCGAGCATCGCAATCGACGCCGACGCGGTCTCGGTGTCGATCGCCCGCACGCGTCCGTCCCCGAGCTCTGCCGCCGCCGCCTCCGCGCTCGCGAAGGTGCCGGAGACGTGCGCCGAGACGTGGAGCGAAAGGATCCGCTCGTACGCGCCGAGCTCCCCGTAGCACGCGAGAAAGTCGCCCGGCGTCGGCTGCGACGTCGTGGGGAAGACGCTTCCCTCCTGCAGCCTCCTGTAGAACTCGGCGGCGTCGATGTCGACGCCGTCGCGCAGGCTCTCGTCGCCGAAGCGGACGTAGAGCGGCACGACACGCCAGTTCGGGAAGCGGTCGGCGGCATCGGGCAGGTCGGCCGTCGAGTCGAGGACGATCGCCGTGTTCGCGGCAGTGAGGTTCACGCAGTAGCAGCGGCGTGCAGGATGGCGGCCACGATCTCGTCGAGCTCCTGGTCCTTCGCCAGACAGGCGACCGCTCCCGCCTCGATGAGCGCCTCGCGCTCGGCAGCGTCCGCGGACGCGGTCAACGCGACGACCGCGACGCCCGATGTGGCCGCGAGTACCTGCGCCGTCGCCTGGATGCCGTCGAGAGTGGGCAGGCGGTAGTCCATCAGCACGACGTCCGGCCGGTGCTCGATCGCCGCGGCGACGGCGGCCCCTCCGTCCCCGACCGACGCGACGACCTCGACGTCGGCCCGCATCCCGAGCAGGAGCTCGAGCGCATCGCGAAAGACGTCGTTGTCCTCGACGAGCACGATCCGGACTGGCCGCATCTGCGCCAAGGTTATTCCGCGCCGAGCAGAAGGGGATAGTGCGGCTGGCCGCCCTCGTGCACCTCGACCTCGAGCGCGGGGTGGGCGGACGCGAGCCGTTCGAGGAGCCCGTCGAGTGGCGCCGGCTCCTCACCGGTGAGAAGGGTCAGGACCGCACGGGGCTCCCCGAGGAGGCGCGCGACGACGCCGAACGCGACTTCGGCGAAGTCGTCCCCGCCGGCGACAGGCTCCCCGCCTGCGAGGCCAAGCCAGTCGCCGCGCCGGATCGCCAGCCCGTTCAGGGCGACATCGCGGGACGCGCGGGTGACCTCGCCGGTTGCCACGGCTGCAGCTGCCTCGGCCATCTCGGCGGCGTTCTCGGCGGCTCCGCGCGTACCGTCATAGGCGACGAGCGCAGCGAGCCCGGCGGGAATCGACTCCGTGGGCACGAGCTCGACGGGGAGCTCTGCATGCTCGGCCGCGTGCTCCGCCGCGAGCCGCACGTTCGCGTTGTTCGTCAGGATGACCGCCTCGTCGGCCTCGAGCTCCCCCAGCGCCGCGAGGATCTCTGCGGTCGACGGGTTGGCGGTCTGTCCCCCCTCGACGACCCGGATCGTCCCGACCGGCTCGGCGAGCGTCTCGAAGAGGCGCCGGTTTCCCTCGCCGGCGACGACCGCGACCACGCCGCTCTTCGCGCGCGCAGCCGGGACGAGCGACAATCGCCGCTCCCGTTGCTCCTGCTGCTCGTGCATGTTCGCGATCTCGACGCCCTCGATCGTGCCGGCGGCGGTGCCGAGGGAGAGCGCGGCGCCCGGATCGTCGGTGTGGACGTGCACCTTGAGCGCCGTCTCGTCGCCGACGACGACGAGGGAGTCTCCGAGCGACTCGAGCTGCTCCTCGAGCCCATCGCGATCGAGCGCGTTCCCCTCGACCACGAAGACGGTGCAGTAGCGATAGAGCGAGGGCTCGAGGTGGATCGCATCGGGGCCGGCTGTCTCAGTCGCGACGACGGGCGCCGCCGGCACGGGCTCGCCCGCCACGGCCGCGGCGACCCCGCGGAGGAGCTCGACGAGCCCCGCGCCGCCGGCGTCGACAACCCCCGCCTCTCGCAGTACCTCGAGCTGCTCGGGCGTGTGGGCGACGACCTCCTCCCCGTGCCGCACGAGCTCGACGAGCAAGTCTCTGATCGATTCCGGCGCGGGTGCGCGCCGCTCCGCCTCCTCCGCGAGCTCGCGGATGACGGAGAGCATCGTCCCCTCGACCGGCCGCCGCACGGCCCGGTAGGCCGCGTCGGAAGCTCCGCGCAGCGCCCGGGCTGCGAGCAGCGGATCGATCCCGTTCGTCGACTCGGCCAGGACATCGGCCACGCCGCGCACGATCTGGGAGAGGATGACGCCAGAGTTGCCGCGCGCTCCCATCAGCGCCGCCCGCGCGACCGCGTGCGCGAGCGCCGGCCGCTCGGCCGCCTCAGCCGAGGCCACCGCGTCCGCGACCGCCCGCACGGTCAGCGTCAGGTTGGTGCCGGTGTCGCCGTCGGGAACGGGATAGACGTTGAGATCGTCGATGCGGCTGCGGCTCACCTCGAGCGAGGCGAGGGCGCCGCCGACGAGGCCGCGGACTTGCTCGAGATCCGCCTTCGCGCTCACCTTCCTCCGGTCCGGACGTCGTCGACGTGCACCTCGACCGCGCGAACCGGGAGGCTCGTGAGCCGCTCCACTTCGTAGGCGACGCGATTGCTGACGCTCGAGGCGACCTCGGCGAGGTTGAGGCCGTACTCGACGACGACGTGGAGGTCGACCGTCACCTCGCCGCCGTCGCGGCCGATCTCGATCCCGCTCGGCCGGCCACGTGCGCGCGCCAGCCGCCCGCGCAGCGAGCCCTTCATCCCGACGACGCCGTAACACTCGATTGCCGTCTCCGCGACGATCTGGGCGATCGCTTCGCTCGAGATCGTGATCCGGCCCAGCCGCGAGGAAAGCGCATGCGCGGCTTCCATCGAGGGGTTGGACCGGCGACCCCGGCCGGCGGTTGCGAGCAGAATCCCGCCATGAGCGACGACAACATCTGGACGGACGAGTGGGACGAGGGCGAGGACTGGTCGGGCGGCGGCGGCAACGCCAAGCAGCTGCCTCGCGCCGAGCGGCTCGGCGCAACCGTGTACGAGATCGGGCCGGGCAACTTCGTCCCGTATCACTTCCACCATGCCTCGGAGGAGATGCTCGTCGTCCTCGACGGCGAGATGACGATGAAGACGGAGGACGGCGAGCGGCTCGTGCGGCGCGGCGAGGTGGTGATCTTTCCGGTCGGGCCGGCGGGCGCGCACGGCTTCCGCAACGAGGGCGAGGGGCGCTGCCGCTATCTCGTCGCGTCGTCCCGGCAGGCCCCCGAGGTCGCGGAGTATCCGGAGCTCGGCCAGATCACCGTGCAGGGCCCGTCCCGCTCGCAGACAGGCGACCAGCTCTGGCTCATCCACGACGTCGGGAAGCCGCGCGATGAGTGACTGCGTATTCTGCAATCGCGAGTTCCTCCGCGGCGCGGCGGAGGTCTACCTCGAGAACGAGCACTGCGTCTACGCGTCGACACGCGATCCGCGCGACCCGCCGGACGTGCTGCCCGGCTGCGGCGTCATCGTCCCGATCGAGCACCGCGCCTCGCCGTTCGACTTCACGCCGGAGCAGTGGGCGGCGACGCATGAGCTCCTGCTCGGCGCGAAGGCGGCCTGGGACGAGCGCCTCGAGCCGGACGGCTACACGCTGATCTGGAACTGCGCCGCGGCCGGAGGACAGGAGACGCCGCACGCGCACCTCCACGTCATCCCGCGCTTCGACGACGAGCCGCTCTCCGGCGCCGGCGGACGCTCCGCGATCAAGGTGCCCGAGAACCGCCGTCCCGATCCCTTCGCTCCCGGGAACGGACAGGCGCGCCAGCTCGGCCGGCGCTAGCTACAGGGCCTTCTGGACCTTGCCGGCCTTGAGACAGCGGGTGCAGACATACGCCCGCGTCGGCTTGCCGCCGAGGAGGACGCGGACGCGCTGAAGGTTCGGCTCGAAGCGCCGCTTCGTCGCCACCATCGAGTGACTCCGGCTGTTGCCGAAGCCGGGCTTTTTCCCGCAGATCGCGCAAACCTTCGACATCGGCGGCCCAGGATAGCCGACGGGTCTCCTTCGGCCACGTCCTGGTGCCAGGCACCGGGACGTGGCCGAACGGGTCCGAGGCGCGGTCGCGAAACGGGTTTGGAGTTGACTCCTGTCTCGATCAGCCGTGTCCGCGTGCCTGGCACCGGGACAGGTGCTCTCGGGACACGGCTCCTACGGGCGGTTGGACGACGACGGGACCGCCGGGAGTTCCCGCGAGCTACCCCTTGGCCTGCTCGCGCACCTGCGCGAACAGGTCGGCCATCTCGAGCGCGGCGCGTGCCGCGTCCGCGCCCTTTTCGATACGCGCCTCCGCCTGCTCGGCTGTATCCACCGTGAGGACGCCGAACGCGACCGGCACGCCCGTCTCGAGGCCGGCGAGCTGGAGCCCGGACGCCGCCTCGCCCGCGACGTAGTCGAAGTGGGCTGTCTCTCCGCGCACGACACAGCCGAGGGCGACGACGCACGAGTACCGGCGCGTCTTTGCGAGCGCCATCGCGCCGATCGGGAGCTCGAAAGCCCCCGGCACGGGCATCACGGTGATCCGCTCCTCGGGAACACCGGCCGCCTCGAGCGCGCCGAGCGCCGATTCGAGCAGCTGGTTCGAGATCTCGCCGTTGAAGCGGGCGACGACGACGCCGACCGTGCGCTCGGAGCCCGAGGGCGATCCCTCGAGGACGGCGACGCCGTCCGGGATGTCGAGCTCACCGGGAACGTGCACCGCCGTCGCGCCCTCTGGCTCCTCCGCCTCGGGCTCCTCCTCGTGCTCGGGCTCTGGCTCCGACGCAGGCTCGGCCACGGCAGCCGTCTCCGGCTCCGGCTCGGGCTCGCCCTCGGGCTCAGCCTCGGGCTCCGCCTCGGCGTCCTCCTGCTCGCGCGGCTGCGGCCAGCCGAGAGGCTCCGCGACCGGGGCGGCCTCGTGCTCGACGTCTTCGTGCTCGGCAGCCGACGACTCGCCCGGCCAGAAACCCCCAGTCGCGCTCATTCACCCTCCGACTCGAACTTGAGATCTTGGTGGTGCAGCTTGTGCCCGAGCTTATCCCGCTTGGCGGCCAGATAGCGAACGTTCTCAGGGTGGGGCGGCATCTCGATCGGCACCTGCTCTGTGACCTTCAGCCCGTACGCCTCGACGCCGGACACCTTCTTCGGGTTGTTCGTGAGCAGCCGCATCGTCGTGATCCCGAGCTCGGCGAGGATCTGGTTGCCGATCCCCCACTCGCGCTCGTCGGCGGCGAAGCCGAGCGCGAGGTTCGCGTCGACGGTGTCGAGCCCTTGCTCCTGGAGCTCGTACGCCCTGAGCTTGTTGAGGAGGCCGATGCCGCGCCCCTCCTGCGCCATGTAGAGCAGGACGC
>DAIMGZ010000065.1:4696-9366 GCA_036723535.1 Gaiellaceae bacterium | reverse complement strand
CGGTGGTCGTAGGTGAGCGTGATGTTCATCAGCGGCCGGATCGCGATCACGTCCTGGCCGAGCTCGTCCTCTACGACCCACGGCCGCTTCACGAGCGCGTATGTGCCGAGGATCGCGGACTGCGGCTGGCTGATGACGGGCGTGCCGTGGAAGGTGCCGTAGCCGCCCGGGTTGGTGATGGTGAACGTGCCGCCCTGGACGTCGTCCGGCACGAGCTGCTTGTTGCGGGCCTTCGCAGCGATCTCGGCGATGCCTCTCGCGAGCCCGAGCAGGTTCAAGCCCTCGGCGTTGCGGATCACCGGGACGATCAGCCCCTTCCCCTCGGCGAGCTCGACCGCGATGCCGAGGTTGACGAAGTTGCGCGTCACGATCGAGGCGCCGCGCATCTCGGCGTTCACGTACGGGTAGTTGCGCAGCGTCTCGACGGATGCCTTCGCGACGAAGGCGAGGTAGGTCGGGTTGACGCCGTAGGCGGACTGGTACTCCTTCTTCAGCTGTTCTCGGACGGCCACGATGCGCGAGAAGTCGACTTCGATCGCGCTCGTGACGTGGGCGGCGGTGTCGAGGGAGCGGCGCATGTGCTCGGCGATGCCGCGCCGCATCGCGGTTATCGGCTCGACCGTCTCGCCGGGCAGCGTCTCGCCCGCCGCAACCGGCGCCGGAGCAGGAGGTTTCGGCGGCGGAGGCGGGGCCTGGGCCGGAGGCGGCGGCGGTGCCGGTGCCTGCGGCTGTGCCGCGGGCTGCGGAGCGGGCGCCTCGGGCTGCGGTTGAGGCTCGGCCGGCGCCGGAGCCGGAGCCTGCTGCGGCTGCTGCGCGCCGCCGGACTCGACGAAGGCGAGGATGTCCTTCTTCGTCACGCGTCCGCCGCGGCCGGTTCCCTTCACCTGGCCGGGGTCGACCCCGTGCTCCGAGGCGATCCGTGCGACGACGGGCGAGACGAAAGCCTTTCCGTTCCCCGAAGGCTGCTCGGCCGCGGGCGGGGCCGCGGAGGGCTCGGGTGCCGTAGGCGCGGGAGTCTCGGCCGGAGAGGCGGCATCCGCCTCCGCGGCGGCCTCTGCCGTCGCGGGCTCGGCCGGAGGCTCCGGCTCCGATGCCGGCTCCGCCGTCTCGGCGGCCGCGCCGCCGATCTGGCCGAGCTTCGTGCCGACGTCGACCGTCGCGCCCTCCTGGACGAGGATCTGCGTCAGCGTCCCGGAGGCGGGGCTGGGCACCTCGGTGTCGACCTTGTCGGTGGAGATCTCGAGCAGCGGCTCGTCGGCCTCGACCTGCTCGCCCTCCTGTTTCAGCCAGCGCGTGACCGTCCCCTCCGAAACGGACACGCCCATCTGCGGCATCACGACGTCGACTGCGGTCTCCGTGGCCATGACTCCTCCTACTCAATACTCCGCGAGGTCACGCAGACCGGCGACGACGTCCTCGACCTGCGGGATGAACGCCTTCTCGAGCGGCGGCGAGAACGGGACGGGCGTGTCGGGGGCGGCGATCCGCTTCACCGGGGCGTCGAGATCCTCGAACGCCTCCTCGCCGATCGTCGCTGCGATCTCGCCGCCGAAGCCGCCGCTGCGGGTGTCCTCGTGCAGGACGAGCACCTTCGAGGTCTTCCGCGCCGATTCGAGCACGGCCGCCTTGTCCCACGGCATCACGGTGCGCAGGTCGACGATCTCGACGGAGACGCCGTCCGACTCGAGCTGCTGGGCCGCCTCATCCGCGGTGTACACCATGGCGCCCCATGTGATCACCGAGACGTCGTCGCCCTCGCGGTGGATGCGCGCCTTGCCGAGCGGGGTCGTGTAGCGCTCCTCGGGCACGTCGCCCTTGATGCGCCGGTAGAGGTGCTTGTGCTCGAAGTAGAGGACCGGGCTTGGGTCCTCGATCGCGCTGATCAGGAGGCCCTTCGCGTCCTCCGGCGTCGCCGGGCAGACGCACTTGAGGCCTGGGATGTGCGCGAAGGACGACTCCGGGTTCTGGGAGTGGAACGGCCCGCCCGAGAAGCCGCCGCCCGACGGCAGGCGCACCACCATCGGCACGGGCGTACCGGCGCGCCAGCGCTGTTTCGCCGCGACGGTCACGAGCTGGTCCCAGGCGCAGGAGATGAAGTCCGCGAACTGCATCTCCGCGACGGGGCGCAAGCCCATGAGCGCGGCGCCGGTGCAGCCGCCGACGATCGCGGCCTCGGCGAGCGGCGCGTCGATGACGCGCCAGGGGCCGAATTCCTCCTGGAAGCCGAGCGAGACCTTGAACGCCCCGCCGTACACGCCGACGTCCTCACCGATGAGGAAGACGCGCCGGTCGCGCCGCATCTCCGTGCGGAGCCCGTCCGAGATCGCCTGGAGGTAGGTCAGCTCCGCCATCGCTACTTGTGGTGCGGGGTGTCGAGGTCCTCGGGCGAGGCGTAGACCCCGTGCGTGAGGTCTGCCGGATCGGGCTGCGGCGACTCCTCCGCCCGCTCGAGCGCGGTTGTCAGTAGCCGCTTGACGCCGCTCTCGATCTCGTCCTCCTCCTCGTCGGTCAGGTCGGCGTTGTCGCGCAGCCAGGTGCGGAAGCGCTCGATGGGATCCGACTCCGCCCATTGCTCGAACAGCGGCTTCGGGACGTAGAAGGCGTCGTCGTGCACGGCGTGGCCCTCCATCCGGAGCGTGAGGCATTCGAGCAGCGTCGGGCCGCCGCCGGCGCGCGCCTTCTCGATCGCGCGCCTCGCCTCGCGGTAGACGGCGAGGACGTCGGTGCCGTCGACGACGACTCCCTCGAAGCCATAGGACTCCGCGCGGTCGGCGACGTGCTCGGTGGCGAACTCGAGATGGGTCGGCGTCGAGTACGCCCACTGGTTGTTGTCGCAGACGAAGACGACCGGGAGCTTGCGCGTGCCGGCGAAGGTCATCGACTCGTGCGTGTCGCCGCGCGCCGAGGCTCCCTCGCCGAACCAGCCGACCGCGACACGCGCCTCCTCACGGATCCGGAACGCGAGGGCGCAGCCGGTGGCGACGGGGAGCATCGCCGGCAGGTGGCTGACCATCGCGATCAGCCCGAGCTGTGAGTCGGCCATGTGGACGTTGCCGTCGCGGCCGTGCGTCGGTCCGTCCTGGCGGCCCATGTACTGGGCGAAGATCCGCCACGGCTCGACGCCGCGCACGATGTGGACGCCCATGTCGCGGTGGAGCGGCGTGCCGACGTCCTCCGGTCGCATCGCCGTCGCGACGCCGACGGCAGCGGCCTCGTTGCCGCGGCCGGTGTAGAAGGAGCCGGGAATCTTGCCCTGGCGGTAGAGGATGTGGCCGCGCTCCTCGATCCCGCGGGTGACGAGCATGTTGCGGTAGATGCCGAGCAGGTCCTCGCGGTCGAGGCCCGCCTCGCGCACCTCGTGGAGCGACCCCACCGGCCCCGCCTCTCTCGCGATCGCCATCGGCCGGAACCCTAGCGACCGGCCGCGCCGTTAGGCGCGGGGTCTCATGGCCGGGGCGGCGCCGGCTTTGCCGGCGCCGCTTCCAGCCCAGCCCAGTCGTGCGACTCGCCGATCTGCAGTAGGCGTCTGCGTGTCTCGCCGTCGCAGAGCGCGCCCGCGAGCCCGGCCTCGTACGCGGCGCGCGGCGAAACACCGAGCGACGCAGCCGCTTCGTAGTCGCGCGTCAGGTCGGTGTCGAAGATCGCCGGGTCGTCGGTCGAGATCGAGCAGCGGACGCCGGCCGCCACGAGCTGCGGCAGCGGGTGCTCCTCGAGCGAGCGGACGATGCCGAGCCGGAGGTTCGAGATCGGGCAGACGTCGAGGACGGTGCCGCGGCCGGCGAGCTCGGCAACGAGTCCGGAGTCCTCGACGGCGCGGACGCCGTGCCGGATCCGGTCGGCGCCGAGCGCCTCCAGCGCTCCGCGTATCGAGGTGGGCCCCGCTCCTTCCCCCGCGTGCGGCACGGAGCCGAGCCCGCCCTCCCGCGCCAATGCGAATGCCTCGGCGTACGGCTCCGGTGGGAACCCGTCCTCGGGTAGCCCGCCGAGCCCGATTCCCACCACGCCACGGTCGCGGTACTTCACGGCGTAGCGGGCCGTCGTGAGCGCCTCTTCGAGCGAATAGACGCGCGGGATGTCGGGCGTCAGCCACACCTCGACCCCGTGCAGCTCGCGTGCCTCCTGCGCACCGTCGCAGTAGCCCGCGAACACCTCGTCGGAGTCGATCCCGTGCCTGAGCCGCGGCGCGAAGATCGCCTCCAGATACACAGCGCCATGCTCCTTCGCCTCGCCGGCGTAGGCGACGACGAGGTCGCGGAAGTCCTCGTACCGCTGGAGCGCGCCGCTCGTGAGCACGAAGGCCTCGAGGAAGTGAGTGAAGTCGCGGAACTCGTAGCGCGATTCGAGGTCGTCCGGGAGCGCGTAGTCGTTCCGCCTCGCGATCGCGCGCAGCGTGTCCGGGCGCACCGTCCCCTCGAGATGGACGTGCAGCTCGATCTTCGGGAACGGCTCAGGCGCAGTGGGCAGCATAGAACGCAAAGTACTGGTGCATGTGGGCGTGCCAGTATCCGCTGTCGTGTCCGCCCGGCCACACGTGCAGCTGCGCGTGGATCTTGCGCGCGTAGTGGACGGCCGCGTCGTGGAACGGATCGGCGGTGCCGACGTCGATCCAGACAGGCGCGCCGTAGTGCGGCGGATTCGCCAGCAGGTCGTGGCGCGCGAAGTCCTCGGCG
>DAIMGZ010000065.1:0-4596 GCA_036723535.1 Gaiellaceae bacterium | reverse complement strand
TCGGCGCCATGGAACCAGAGGGCGGGCGAGTGGCCGCCGACCGCGCAGAAGTGCCTCTCCGCGCCGAGGAGAAGTGCGCCGTAGCCGCCCATCGAGATCCCTCCGATCGCGACTCGTCCGTGCCTCGGGATCGCCTCGTCGAGCACCATCGAGCCCCAAGCGCCGTCGGCACGGTTGTGCCAGTAGCTGTGGTCGCCGCCGTCGAGCAGGAGCACGATCGGCGCGCGGGCGCCGAGCGAGTGGAGCGCGTCGAAGAACGGCTGGCTGAAGAAGCTCGACGGCCCCGAGGCGCGGCCGTGCAGGAGGACGAGCGTCCAGTTCCCGTGCCGCGACGGCACGACGCGGATCTCGTGCAGATCGCGATGCACGAATCTGCTGTGCAGCGTGTAGTGCTCGATGCGTGCGCCGTAGGCCGTCCAGTAGCCTCGGATCAGGTCGCGCGCCACGACGTAGATCGCGATCGCCGCCACGACGGCGACGGCTAAGGTCAGGATGTGGCGAAAGCGGCGGACTGGCTGCGGGAGGAACGTCGGAAGGTCCTTGGCGACTGGGTCGCGTTCTGTATCGGCTGCGGCGCTGCGCGCCGGTGGTTCGAGGAGTTCGAGGCGCAGCTGCCCGACACCTGCCCGCAGTGCGGCGGTGAGCTGCTGCGTCGTTGCAAGGCCTGCGGCGCTGCGTTCTCCTCCCTGGCGGTCGTCGACTGCGAGGAGTGCGGTGCCCCGGTGCGGCCGAACGAGCTGTTCGGCTCGAAGATCCGCCGTAGCTAGTTCGCCCGACCGGAGGCTGGACTCAGCGCTCCCGGTCCTGCGCCGCAGGCGCACGATCGGGCGCGACTCCACAGCAACCTCGATCAACCACGGCGCAAGCGAGGTCTTCTGCGCGGAGTTCCGTCAGACCGCGGGGAGAGCGCAGCTCTTCCCGCGGGTCAGAAGATCTCGTCCTCGCGGAAGCCGGGCACTACCGGCCCGGTCATGATCTGCGAGAAGCGGATCACCGTGATCAGGTCGTCGGGCCCGACCTCGCGGTTGTAGAGCTGGCCGAGGAAGCTCGCCATCTCCTCGGTGCGTCGGGTCTCGGGGTTGTCGTGCTCGATCTCCCGCGGGGACAGCTCGCCGAGCGTCTTCACCTCGACCTTGTCGATCACCGCGTCGAAGACGTGCTCACGTGGGCTGAAGCGGACGCCGCAGAGGACGCGGACGACCATGCCCTTCTTGTACTTGCCGGACTTGTCGCCGAAGCGGATCGTGGCCGACTTGCGCCCCGACCGAAGCTGGTCCGCGACGAGCGGCGAGTAGAAGTTGAGGGCGTACATCGTGGCTCTGGGGAGTCTGCCAGCTACGCCTGCGACCGTTGGACGTGCGCCCGCGTGATCTCTTCCGGCGACGTGCAGCCGAGCAGGCAGAGGGCCAGCGCCAGCTCGTCGCGCAGGAGCTCGAGTACGTGTCGGACGCCGTCCTCCCCCGCCACGGCGAGTCCGTAGATCGGCGCCCGGCCCGCGAGCACGGCCCGCGCGCCGAGCGCTAGGGCCTTCGCGACGTCGGTGCCGCGGCGAATGCCTCCGTCGACGTAGACCTCGACGCGACCCGCGACGGTCTCGACCACCTCGGGAAGCGCGTCGAGCGTCGCGGGGACACCGTCGAGCTGGCGGCCGCCGTGGTTCGAGACCACGAGAGCGGCGGCGCCGTGCTCGACCGCAAGCGTCGCATCCTCGGCGGTGACGATCCCCTTGAGGATGACGGGCAGCTGCCCCTCACTCGCGATCCACTCGAGATCGCGCCACGAGACGGAGGCGTCGAGCAGCGCGAACTGGTCGGCGGGATTCTGCGGCGCCGCCCCGATCGCCGCGCGCGCGTACGGGAGCGGCAGCTCCGGTGGGATCTCGAAGCCAACGCGGAGGTCGCGCTCCCGCTGTGCAAGCCGAGGCGTGTCGACAGTGAGGACGACGGCGCTGCAGCCGGCGGCCGCCGCGCCCGCGAGATGCTCGCGCGTGACGCCGCGGTCCTGGAAGACGTAGAGCTGGCACCACTGGGTGACGCCGGGCGCCGCGGCCGCGATCTCCTCGTGCGTTCTCGTCGAGAACGTCGAGACGCACATTCCGGTGCCCGTTGCCGCTGCGGCGCGCGCCGTCGCGCACTCGCCCTCAGGGTCGTACAGCTGCTGGTAAGCGACCGGCGCGACGAGGACCGGCAGCGAGAGCCCTGTTCCGAGCACGGTCGTCGCCGTCGAGACCCCCGACACGTCGCGGAGGACGCGGGGCCGGAACGTCCACCGCTCGAAGGCGGCGCGGTTCTCGCGCAGCGTCCACTCGTCGCCGGAGCCGCCGGCGAGGTAGGCCCACGGCCCCGGCTCGAGCCGCTCCTCGGCGAGCCGTTCGTAGTCCGCGATGGAGAGGGGATCTCCCACCCGGCTACGACTCCGTGGAGTCGCGGCGAAAGATCTCGGCCGCGGCCTCGTGGAAGCCGGCGGGAAGATCCTGTGCTGCCATGCTGCGGGCGATCTCGTCCATCTCACCGATCCAGCGCCAGCCCTTGGCGCGAGCCGACCGGGCCGCGGCGAGCGATCGCTCCTCCAGCTCGGGCAGGGAGAGCTGCCACTCGGCGAGCAGCGTCTTCTCGACGCCTTCTGCACGTGCGAGCGCACGAACCGCGAGCAGCAGGGCCGCGCTGCCCTTCGTCCAGCCGGCGTACGCGGCCTTCAGCGCCGAGGCCGCTCCGGGATCCGGCGAGATCACCCGGGCATCGACGTTCGTCCCGGCGAACAGCTCGGCTATCGGCTCGGCCTCGCCGCCCGAGAGGTAGAGCCGGGTCGTACCGGGCCGGTGCGGCGGCGAGCCGACGATGCCTCCGTCGACGAAGCGGCTCTGCAGGGCGTCGATCGCTCGGGCGGTCTCCGGGGAGATCGCATTCGCGTCGACGTAGATTCCGGTGAAGCCGCTCGCCGCTCGGGCGACGTCGACCGCTGCGTGGGGCGGACAGACGGAGAGCACGACCTCGCTGCGGCGGCAGAGCTCGGCGATGTCCTCGACCTCCTCCAGACCGGCCCGCTGCGCACGCTCGGCCGTTGCCGCGCTGCGCCCGGCCGAGGCCCAGAGGACCGTCTCGCCGCGAGTCTGCAGAGCGGCGCCGATCGCCGCTCCCATCTCGCCGGGGTGCAGCAGGCCGACGACCGTCACGATCCGAGTTTCGTCGATTCGTGCTCGATTCGCTCCAGAGCCTTCGCGGCCATCTCGCGCTCGCCGCCGTACGTGAGCAACTGCGGCGCCTCCTCGAGGGGGAGCCAGCGCGCCTCCGCGACCTCGATCCGCATCGACTCGTCGATCGCCCCGATCCGCCCGCGGCCCGCCCGGAGGAGGAAGAAGCTGACGACCTTGAAGATCCTCTCGCCCTTCCAGGTGTAGACGTAGCGCACGTCGCCGAGCTTCTCGACGAGCCGACCCTCTACTCCTGTCTCCTCCCGCACTTCGCGCACCGCCGTCTCGGCTGCCGATTCGCCGTCGTCGATCCGGCCCTTCGGTAGCGCCCAGACGCCCTCTCGACCGCCTGGACGGATCGCGGCGAGCATCGCCCGGCCGCGAATCGTCCGCACGAGCACGCCTCCGGCCGAGAACTCCCGCTGCACCGGCCCGGTTCTACCAGTTGCCATTTGCGCGACCCGAGTGCCGGCCTTACAATGGCTCCGGCACTCTCGAGGGGAGAGTGCCAGGAAATGTCACTGAGAGCAGTCAGGAGGCCATGCATGAACCTGAAGCCGCTTGGTGACCGCCTCATCGTCGAGGTCCTCGAAGAGGAGGAGACGACGACGAGCGGCATCGTGCTTCCGGACACCGCGAAGGAGAAGCCGCAGCGCGGCCGCGTCCTCGCCGTCGGCCCGGGCTCCCGGGACGACAACGGAAAGTTCGTCCCGATGGACCTGGCGGAGGGCGACGAGATCGTCTTCTCCAAGTACGGCGGGACCGAGATCAAGGTCGGCACCGACGAGTACCTGATCCTGCGCGAATCGGACGTGCTCGCCAAGGTCGTGGGCGACCGCGAGCCGGCCGGCGTCTCCTAACGAAAGCAAACGGAGGTTAGAAGAAGACATGGCTCACAAAGAGCTGAAGTTCAACGAGGATGCGCGGCGCTCACTCGAGCGCGGCGTCAACATCCTCGCCGACGCGGTCAAGGTCACCCTTGGCCCGAAGGGGCGCTACGTCGTGCTCGACAGGAAGTTCGGCGCCCCGACCATCACGAACGACGGCGTCACGATCGCGCGCGAGATCGAGGTCGAGGACGTCTTCGAGAACCAGGGCGCGCAGCTCGTGCGTGAGGTCGCCACGGCGACGAACGACGTCGCCGGCGATGGCACCACGACGGCGACGCTCCTCGCGCAGGCGATCGTCCGCGAGGGGCTGAAGAACGTCGCGGCCGGCGCGAACCCGATGGGGTTGAAGCGCGGCGTCGAGACGGCGGTCGACGCAGTGGTCGCGAACCTCAAGGAGCAGTCGAAGGACGTCTCCGGTCGCGAGGACATCGCCCGGATCGCCACCGTCTCCTCGCGCGAACGGGAGATCGGCGACGTCATCGCCGACGCGATCGAGAAGGTCGGCAAGGACGGCGT
>DAIMGZ010000064.1:0-9549 GCA_036723535.1 Gaiellaceae bacterium | reverse complement strand
ATCGGGACCGGCATCGGCGGCCTGCAGTCGTTCCAGGACTGCTACGACGTGCTTCTGAAGCGCGGGCCGGACCGAGTCAATCCTTTCGCGATCCCGTCGATCATCCCCAACCTCGGCGCCGGTTGGGTCTCGATCGAGCTCGGCACGCGCGGCCCGCTCCTCTCGGAGTGCACCGCATGCGCGGCCTCGAACATGGCGATCGGTGACGGGGCGGACGCGATCCGGCTCGGCCGTGCGGACGTGATGTTCTGCGGCGGCACCGAGGCGGCCGTGACCCAGGTCGGCATTGCCGGCTTCGGAGCGATGCGCGCGCTTTCCCGCCGCAACGACGACCCGGTTCGAGCCTCCCGGCCGTTCGACGCCGGGCGCGACGGCTTCGTGATGGGCGAGGCGGGCGCTGTCGTCGTGCTCGAGGAGCTCGAGCATGCGAAGGCGCGCGGCGCGAAGATCTACGCCGAGGTCGCAGGCTACGGCCTCTCGTCGGACGCGAAGCACATCACTGACCCCGATCCGACCGGGCCCGTCACCGCCTTCAAGATGGCGCTCGGCGAAGCGGATGTCGGCACGGACGAGGTCGACTACGTCAATGCGCACGCGACCTCGACGCCGGTCGGCGACTCCTCCGAGACGCAGATGCTCAAGTTCGCACTCGGCGAGGAGAACGCCTACAGGACGCCGGTCTCGGGGACGAAGGGGGCGACCGGCCACTGTCTCGGCGCGGCCGGCGCGATCGAGGCGGCGTTCACGATCCTCGCCATCCGCGACGGGAAGCTGCCGCCGACGATCAACTACGAGGTCGAGGATCCGACCTGCGATCTCGACTACGTGCCGAACGAGGCACGTGACGCAGACGTCAAGGTCGCGGTCTCGAACAGCTTCGGCTTCGGCGGGCACAACGCCTGCGTCGTGTTCAAGCGGTTCGAGGACTAGCGGTCCGCCCCGTATAGGCTCGCCCAGATGGAGCTGTGGGCGAGCTTCGACTGCTACGGGACTCTGATCGACTGGAACGCCGGCATCGGGCGCGCGCTCGAGCGGCTGTTCGGCGCGGCGCGAGCCGGAGAGCTTCTGCACGCGTATCACGAGCTCGAGCCGCAGATCCAGCGGGAGGACCAGACCAGGAGCTACCGGGAGGTGATGGCGATCATCCTCGCTCGCCTCGGCGCCGCGGCGGACAAGCAGGACGCGCTCGGCCGCTCCCTGCCGGATTGGGATGCCTTCCCGGAGGTGCCGGCGGCGCTCGACGAGGCCCGCGCCCGCGGCTGGAAGCTCGCCGTCCTCTCGAACACGGACCGCGACCTCCTCGACGTGTCGCTCGCGCGGATCGGAGTCGAGTTCGAGCTTTCGATCGTCGCGTCCGAGATCGGCTCGTACAAGCCGTCGCGCGGCCACTGGGACGAGTTCTTCGCGCGGAGCGGAGCCGAGCGCGAGCGGCATGTCCACGTCGGCGCGAGCCTCTTCCACGACATCGCGCCGGCCGTGGGGCTCGGGCTCCGCACCATCTGGGTGAACCGGCTCGGCGAGGAGCCCGAGCCGCAGCCCGACGCCGAGCTGCACAGCCTCGCCGACCTCGCAGAAACCCTCGATCTGCTCGTGCGTTGAACGTGCGGCCGGCATCGAGGGAAGACGCGGTCGCCGTGGCCGAGCTGTTCGGCGCGCTCGAGGAGACGTTGCTGGGGCGTCCCTCGAGCTTCGACGCCGAGGCGGTACGCGGCTGGTGGCAGACGATCGCCTTCGAGACGAACACGTGGCTGTTCGAGGAGGACGGAGCCCTTGTCGCGGCAGGAGGCGGCCAAGTGCACGGTCCCCGCGGGAACTTTGGCGGCGCGGTCCATCCCGATGCCCAGGGTCGCGGTCTCGGGACCCGGCTGGTCGAGCTGGCGGAAGACAGGCTCGCGGACGACGGTGCGGCCCGGATCCACGCATGGGCGTTCGCGGTCGACGAGAGAGCCGCCGAGCTTTTCGAGCAACGCGGCTATCGCGAAGCGCGCCGCTTCTGGGAGATGGCGATCGAGCTCGAGGACGAGCCACAGGAGCCGGCGGTTCCGGTCGAGACTTTCCGGGAGGAGGAGGCGCCCGCCTTCCACGCCGCGATCGAGGAGGCGTTCGAGGACCACTGGGAGCCCCATCCGGAGGCCCTCGAGACATGGTGGGCGCGACAGCGCGCCCGCACGAACTACGACCCCTCGCTCTGGTTCGTCATCCGCGACGGGAACGAGGTTGCGGCCGTCGCGCGCAACGAGCTGCGCACGGGCGCGGGGTACGTCGGTGCGCTTGGCGTTCGGCGGCCCTGGCGCGGACGCGGCTACGGGCGCGCGCTTCTCCTCCACAGCTTCCGCGAGTTCCACCGGCGGGGACTGCGGCGGGCGACGCTCGGCGTCGACGCCGCGAACCTCACAGGCGCGACGCACCTCTACGAGAGCGTCGGCATGCACGTCGAGCAGGAAGAGATCGTCTGGGAGAAGGTGCTCTCGTGAGCCTCCTGCGAGCGCGGTGCCCGGACTGCCGTACGCTGACGGCCGTTGCGGTCGACGAGGGCTACGAGTGCCACGCCTGCGGCCGTTCCTTCGCTGCAGGGCTCGTCCGCGTGCCGCGCGCGTGGGGTGACGGCGGCGAGCCGATGGTCGAGGCGGCGGCGCTCCCTCTCGACTACCCCGAGGTGGCGGTCGTCGAGGAGGAGACGCTCGCAATGCAGACGCTCGCGGTGGCCTCCGACCTCGCGGTGCGACCACTCGTGCTCGGCGGTTGTTGCTGCGCGCACATGGGGGCCGTCGAGGGGCTCGCCGCCCGGCATGGTCACATCGCGGTCGTCTGGATCGACGCTCACGGCGACCTCAACACGCCCGAGACCTCCCCGTCCGGCAACGAGTGGGGGATGCCGCTGCGGATGCTGCTCGACAGAGGCACGATCACCGCGGCCGACGTCGTCCTCTGGGGAGCGCGCAATCTCGATCCAGCCGAGGAGGAGTTCATTGCCGCGTCCGGCATCGGCGACGATCCCGGCTCCCTGCTCGACCGGGCCGAAGCCGTCTACGTCGCCCTCGACTGCGACGTCGTCGACCCCGACGAGCTCGCGGTCTTCATGCCCGAGCCCGGCGGGCCGTCGCTCGGCGAGCTCGAGCAGCTCCTGGCCGGAGTGAGGGAGAGCGGGAAGCTCGTCGGCGTCGGCTTCACCGGCCTCGCGCCAGATCCGGCGAACGTCGAGAAGCTCGGGCGGCTGGCTGCCGCGCTCGGCTACTGAGCTTTTCGCAACCTCCTCTCGCAGCCATAGGTCTAAGCTGGCGACGTGGCGAAGATCGACGTGTCGGTCGAGACCGACGACCAACCGGCCCCTCCGCCGAATCATCCGAACACCTGTCCGAGCTGTCACTCGCACTACCGCGACGACGAGCTCGAGCGAAGCATCTGGGTCTGCGAGCAGTGCGGCCACCACTTCCCGATGCGGGCGCGGGCACGGATCGCCTCCCTCGCCGATCCCGGCTCCTTCTCCGAGGAGGCGACGGAGCTTCATTCCGAGGATCCGCTTGGCTTCTTCGACCTTCGCCCCTACACCGAGCGTCTCGCGGAGGCCGAGATGAAGACCGGCCTCGCCGACGCGATGGTGATTGGTCGCGCGGCGATCGAAGGGCGCCAGTGCGAGCTCGCCGTCATGGACTTCGCCTTCATGGGCGGTTCGATGGGCAGCGTCGTCGGCGAGAAGCTCTCGCGCGCGTGCGACTCGGCCGTGGAGGCGGACATGCCGCTCGTCGCCGTCACCGGGTCGGGCGGCGCGCGTATGCAGGAGGGGATCCTCGCGCTCATGCAGCTCCCGAAGACCGTGGCCGCGGTCGAGGACCTCCACGACGCGGGACAGGCGCTCCTCTCCGTGATGACCCACCCCACGACCGGAGGCGTGCTCGCGAGCTTCGCGACGCTCGGCGACGTCCTGCTCGCGGAGCCGAACGCGCTCATGTCCTTCGCGGGGCCCCGCGTCGTGCAGGAGATCACCCGCGAGAAGCTGCCCGCCGATTTCGGCCGCGCCGAGCAGAATCTCCGCTACGGCCAGATCGACGCGATCGTGCCGCGCCCGGAGCTGCGTCCGACTCTCTCCCGCCTCCTGAGGCTGTTCGATGCCCCCGAGTGAGCACGAGCTGCGGCTGCGCGAGCGGCTCGGGCGCCTGAGAAGCCTCCCGCTGCTGGGCGGCGCGCGACTCTCCGGCGAGCTCGAGCGGCTCCAGCGCCAGATCGACCGGATCGGCGAGGAGGCCACGGACGAGGAGATCTGGCGCAAGGTCGAGCTCGCGCGCCACGACGACCGCCCGTACACGCTCGACTACGTCGAGCGCCTGCTCGCCGACTGGTTCGAGCTGCACGGCGACCGCGCTCTCGCCGACGACGGCGCGATGATCGCCGGCCTCGGCAAGCTCGACGGCCGCACGATCGCCCTCGTCGGCCAGCAGAAGGGACGCGACATCCACGAGCGCGCGAGCCGGCGCTTCGGGATGCCGAACCCGGAGGGCTACCGAAAGGCGATGCACGTGATGGAGCTGGCCGACCGGCACGGCTTCCCCGTCGTCACGCTCGTGGACACGCCGGGTGCCTACCCGGGCGTCGTCGCCGAGCAGCACGGACAAGGCGCGGCGATCGCGCGCTCGCAGGTGACCATGGCGCGGCTGACCGTGCCGACGGTGGCCTGCGTGATCGGCGAGGGCGGCTCGGGCGGGGCGATCGCCATCGCGCTCGCCGATCGTGTGCTCATGCAGGAGAACGCGATCTACTCCGTCATCTCGCCGGAGGGCTGCGCGGCGATCCTCTGGCGAGACGCGGGCGAAGCGAAGAAGGCCGCCGCGGCCTTCCGCCCCGACGCGACTCATTGTCTCGAGCTCGGCGTGATCGACGAAGTGGTTCGGGAGCCCGTGGGCGGCGCGCACATCGACCCCGACCTGGCCGCGCGACTTCTGGGCGAGGCGATCCGGGCGGCGTTGGCCGATCTCGACGGAATCCCAGGCGACGACCTCCGTCGCCGTCGCCGGGCGCGCTTCCGCTCGCTCGGCGTGTTCGCTTGAGTAGCTTGCAGTAGATTTACGGAGACTTTTGCGCCCTGAGGTAGGACGATGTCCACAGCGTCCACAGGCTTATCCCCGCCATGTATGCGTTGTGTGAACGGTAGGAATACGACTCGAGACCGGCAAAACGGGCGGCGTAGGGCCGGACAAGCGGGGCGGTCACGCGGTAGAAAGGCTCCGTGAGCAAAAAGCTTTCGGAGTACGAGCGCAAGCGAAACCGGAAGCAGACCCCGGAGCCGTTCGGCGGACGGAAGCGCGGCAAGGAGCCGATCTTCGTCGTGCAGCGGCACGACGCGCGGCGCCTGCATTACGACTTCCGCCTCGAGCGCGACGGGGTCCTCGCCTCGTGGGCGGTGCCCAAGGGCGTCCCGCTGGAGCCGGGAGAGCAGCATCTCGCCGTCCACGTCGAGGACCATCCGCTCGAGTACGGGAGCTTCGAGGGCGAGATCCCGCAGGGGAACTACGGCGCGGGCACCGTCGAGATCTGGGATCGCGGCACGTACGAGCTGCTCGAGGAGAAGCGCGACGGCGGTCTCACGGTGCGGCTGCACGGGAAGCGGCTCGAGGGGACATGGGCGCTCGTGCCTGCGCATCTCTCCGGTGAAGAGAAGAACTGGCTCATCCTCCGCAAGCGGGAGGACGGGGCGGCAGCCGGCCCGCTGCGTACCTATCGGCCGATGCTCGCGACCCTGACCGAGGAGCTGCCGCGCGGAGAGGGATGGGAGTTCGAGCCAAAGTGGGACGGCTACCGCGCCCTCGGCTACGTCCGCGGCGGCGAGGCGACGCTCGTCTCCCGGAACGGCAACGACCTGACTCAGCGGTTCGCGTCGGTGGCGAAGGAGCTCCCGAAGGCGCTACGCACGCCCGACGCCGTCGTCGACGGCGAGGTCGTCGCGCTCGACGTCCACGGCAAGTCGAGCTTCTCGGCAATGCAGCAGGGGAGCACGCACCTCGCGTACGAGGTGTTCGACGTGCTCGAGGAAGACGGCGAGTCGCTCGTCGATCTGCCACTGACGGAGCGGAGGGCTCGGCTCGAGAAGCTGCTCGCTCGGAACCCGGTCGTCCAGCTCTCGGGCTCCTTCACGGACGGCGACGCGCTGTTCGAGGCGGCGGAGGAGCAGGGCCTCGAGGGCGTGATGGCCAAGCGGACGTCGTCGCGCTACGGCGAGGGCAAGCGGAGCCGCGACTGGCTGAAGATCAAGACGCACGGACGGCAGGAGTTCGTGATCTGCGGCTACACCAAGGGCCAGGGCCGGCGGAGCGGAGGCTTCGGCGCGCTCGTCCTCGGCGTCCACCGGGGCGGGAACTGGGAGTGGGTCGGGAACGTGGGTACCGGCTTCAGGGAGCACGACATCGAGGAGCTCCTTGCGAAGCTCGAACCGCTCCGGCGCGAGACGTCGCCGTTCCCGGTCGTCCCGAAGATGCCGAAGGTAAAGAAAGGCGACGTCGTCTGGGTCGAGCCGAAGCTCGTGGCCGAGGTCGAGTTTGCTCAGTGGACGCACGACGGTCACCTGCGCGCGCCGTCCTTCCAGGGGCTGCGCGACGACAAGCCGGCGGTGGACGTGCGGCGGGAGCGGCCGGCCGAGGCGGAGGGGGGAAAGGTGAAGCTCTCCAACCTCGACAAGCTGTTCTGGGCCGACCTCGGGATCACGAAGGGCGACCTGATCGACTACTACACCGCGGTCGCCGAGGTGCTCGTGCCGCACCTCCGCGAGCGGCCGTTCACGATGCGCCGCTATCCCGACGGCGCTTACGGCAAGGCGTTCTTCCAGAAGGACGCGCCGAAGGGCATGCCCGAGTGGATCCCGCGCTTCCACGTGGAGGTCTCGACGCGCGAGCGACCGCCGAAGAAGCGCTGGATCGACGCGCCCCTCGTGAACGACGCGGACGCGCTGCTGTGGATGGCCAACATGGGCTGCATCGACATGAATGCGTGGTACTCGCGCGTGGACCGGCCCGACCGGCCCGACTTCGTCCTCTTCGACCTCGACCCGTCCCCGGACGTCGGCTTCCGTGAGGTCGTGCAGGTCGCGGTTCTCGTCAAGCAGGCGCTCGACGCGCTCGGCCTCGTCTCCTTCCCGAAGACGAGCAGCGCGGAAGGAATGCACGTGCTCGTGCCGGTGGAGCGGCGCTACACGTACGCGCAGACGCGCGAGCTGTGCGAGATCGTGGCCGGGGCGATCGCGCGCACCCACCGCGGGCTCGCGACCACGGAATGGTCGAAGGCGAAGCGTCGCGGCGTCCTCATCGACGCGAACCAGAACGGCGGGGGGAAGACGATCGCCTCCGTCTACTCCGTGCGGCCGCGGCCGGGCGCTCCCGTCTCGACGCCGCTGCGATGGGACGAGGTCAACGAGTCGCTCGACCCGACGCGGTTCACGATGGAGGTCGTGCTCGAGCGGATCCGCCGGCACGGCGATCTCTTCGAGGGCGTCCTGACCACACGGCAGCGGCTCGAGCCCGCCCTGCGCGCCCTTCGCTGAGGTAAACCACCGGCGTGAGCGGGACGATCCTCTGGGACGTCGACACCCAGGTCGACTTCATCGAGCCGGGCGGCAAGCTGTACTTCGCGGGCGCCGAGGAGGCGAAGCCGGCGATGGCGCGGCTCGTCGAGGCTGCCCGTGCCGCCGGCGTCGTGCACGTCGCGTCGTGCGATCAGCACGAGCTCACCGATCCCGAGATCTCCGAGGAGCCCGACTTCGACATCACGTGGCCGCCGCACTGCCTGCTCGGCACGCGCGGCGCGGAGAAGATCGCCGAGACGAAGCAGCTCGACCCGCTCCCGCTTCCGCTCGTGCCCGTTCCGGCCGCGATCCTGCGCCGGCTGCTCGAGGGACGGCGTGAGATCCTCGTCCCGAAGAAGCACTACGACCCGTTCACGAACCCGAACACGGAGATCCTGCTCGACGTGCTCGATCCGGACGAGATCCTCCTCTTCGGCGTCGCGACCGAAATCTGCGACGACGCAGCCGTCCGCGCTCTCCTCTCCCGTGGCCGCCGCGTCACGTTCGTGGAGGACGCTGCGCGCGGCGTCGACGAGTCGCAGGGCGCCGCCTGTGTCGCGGCCTGGCGTGAGCGTGGCGTGAGCACGACGACGGCCGAGGAGGCGGCCGAGGCACTCGGCTAAGGCAGACCGCCACCGATGCCGATAGCGCACTGAGATGGTGGGGCATTGGTTCCATGCGGCGGCCGACTTCGCCACGACCTGGCTGCCGCTGGCGTTCTTCGGGCTCCTCGTCCTGTTGGCCTGGATGCTCTGGAAGACCGTCGGGATGATGCCGCGGGTCAAGCCGGCGGACCTGAGCCACGGCGCCAAGTCGCAGACGACCTGGGAGGACGTCGCCGGCGTCGAGGAGGTGCGAGGCGAGCTCATGGAGGTCGTCGAGTTCCTCCGAGAACCGGAGCGCTTCAAGAGGCTCGGCGCGAAGGTACCGAAGGGGCTCCTTCTCTACGGGCCGCCCGGCACCGGCAAGACGCTGCTCGCGAAGGCTGTCGCGCACGAGTCGGGCGCGCACTTCTTCAGCGCGTCCGCCTCGTCGTTCGTCGAGATGTTCGCCGGCCTCGGCGCAGCGCGCATTCGCAGGCTCTTCAGTGAGGCCCGTAAGAACTCGCCCGCGATCATCTTCATCGACGAGCTCGACGCCGTCGGTGCGACGCGCAGCGGGCACGGCTTCAACCGTGAGCAGGATCAGACCCTCAACCAGCTGCTCGTCGAGCTCGACGGTTTCGAGGGTGCCGAGCAGGTTGTCGTGATGGGCGCCTCCAACCGGATCCAGGATCTCGACCCGGCGCTGCTGCGGCCGGGCCGCTTCGACCGCCAGATGCTCGTGCCGCCGCCCGACCTCTCCGGCCGCGAGGCCATCCTTCGCGTCCACACGCGCGGCAAGCCGCTCCACATCGACGACGTCGACCTCGGCGTCGTCGCACGGCAGACGTCCGGGCTGACCGGGGCCGAGCTCGCCAACATCTGCAACGAGGCGGCTATCAAAGCCGGCCGCCGTGACGACTCGGCGATCATGCAGGCGGACTTCGACTGGGCGCTCGAGCGGGTCGTCGCCGGCCTGCAGCAGCGCAAGGTGCTGACCGAGAAGGAGCGGCGCATCCTCGCCTATCACGAGGGCGGTCACGCACTCATGGCGCACCTGATGGGCTCCGTGATGGAGCTCCAGAAGGTGACCATCGTCTCCCGCGGGAACGCGCTCGGGTACGCCTTCTATCTGCCCGAGGAGGACCGCTACCTCCACACGAAGGAGGAGCTCGTCGACCGGATGATTGTTGCCCTGTCCGGCCGGGCCGCGGAGGAGGTCGTCTTCGGTCGCGTGACCAACGGCGCCGCCAACGACCTCGAGAAGGTGACGGAGATCGCTCGCTCGATGGTGTTCGAGTGGGGCATGTCCGACACGGTCACCTCGCGCACGATGCGGGCCGACAACTACGCGCTCTCGGAGTCGACGAAGCGGGTACGCGACGAGGAGCAGGCGCGGCTGACCGACGGCGCCTACGAGGT
>DAIMGZ010000063.1:0-9728 GCA_036723535.1 Gaiellaceae bacterium | reverse complement strand
CGCCGCGCGCGAGCGCACCAGGCAGCCAACCCATCCAGAGCATCGAAAGCCAGTAGCTGCACGGAGCGCGCCCGAGACCGCGCTCTCGGGCGCGCGGAGTTCCTTTATCCCAGCACGCGAAGCCGAAGGCTTCGCGTGCCGAGCGAAGCGTCAGCTCCGCGAGCTGGCAGCGAGCACCTGCGCGAAGCGATTCTGCGACTGTTCCGCGTTCCGGGTCCGCACCGGGCGGCCGTTCTCGAGGATGGAGAAGACGTAGCGGTCGCCGACAAAGCCCGAGAGCGCCGACGAGTTTTCCGTCGTTCCCGTCTTTGCGCGTACGAAGCCGTGTGCCGGCCCGGTGCGCATGCGGTACTCGAGGGTGCCGGTCTCGCCGGCGAGCGGCAGGGCGGGGACGACGTACGGCTGCAGGTCGGGGTCCAGCCGCATCGCCCGTAGGAGCGTCGCCAGGGCGCGCGGTGTCCAGCGATCGAGAAGCGAGAGGCCGGAGCCGTCGACCATCCGGACACCGGCGAGCGGCACGCCGGCCGTCCCCAGCAACCGCCGGGTCACGGCGAGCCCGGCCGCCGCGGAGCCGTCGCTGCCGACTACGGCGCCGATCTCCTTCATGAGCATCTCGGCGTAGAAGTTGTCGCTGTAGACGTCCATGTGACGCACGAGCGCGGCCAGCGTCGGCGACTCGACCTCCGCGAGCGAGACGGCGCCGGCCGATGCCGTGCCCAGCGCCGCCGCGCCGCTGACGGTGACGCCGGCGTGGCGTAGGCCGAGCCGGAAGAGCTGTGCCGCCATGAGCGCCGGGCGCGCCGTCTCGTAGCGTCCTGTCCAGCCGCGGTTGACGATCAGCGCCGAGAGCGCGGGCGACTCATGGAGGTAGAACTGCGCCTTCCAGCCGACCCCGGTGCGACGGGTGTCGAACCAGCTCTCGTCGCCGAGGATCCGCCCGGTCACGTGCCGGATCCCCGTCGCGGCCACCTGGCGTGCGAGCGACGCGACCTCGCCGGCCGACAGCGTCGGATCGCCGTATCCCTTGAGCACGAGGTTCCCCCGCCACGTCGTTCCGCTCTGCCCGCCGTCGCCGAGCACGTCCGTCTCGATGCGGAAGGACGGCCCGAGCGCGGTCAGGGCCGCATACGTCGTCGCGAGCTTCTGGTTCGACGCAGGCCGGAGCGCCAAGCCCACCTTGTCCGCGAAGAGTGTCTGGCCCGTGTGGAGATCGAGTACGATCGCGCCCGTCTGGGCCGGGCTCACGTGCGGCACGCGCAGGGCCTGAGCGAGCTGCTGCTGGAGCCCGTTGCGCGATCCCGCCTGGGCGGCGGACGCGAGGAAGAGGGCGGCGATCGTTGCGGCTAGGAGGGCCAGACGGGACGGCACAGGCTTTCCATTTTTCAAGCGAGACCGCAAACGTCAAGCCGGATGGGTCGATCGGCGCTCGAAGATGGGCCGTGCGACCCATTCCCGTGTCCGCTTCGCCGTCCCATAATCGTTGGGCCGATGCCGCTGCGGGAACAGATCGCGGAGTTGCTCAACCTGCCCGAGGACGGCTGCGGCGCGCCGTCCCTCGACGCGGTCGAGTCGACGTTGACGGACGGTTACGCCGTTGCGCTCGCGCTCGAGGCGGAGCGGTTCCGGATCGAGCGACGCCTCGGCGAGGTCGCACGCAATGGGCGCGACGCGGCGACCGTAAGCGAGTTCGCTCGGCTCTCCGAGCGCCTCGAGACGGCCGACGGCGAGCTTGCGCGACTCCGCTCGCTCCTCCGCACGCTTCAGGCACGCGCCCGCGCTATCCGCGGCTCCCGCGGCTAGAACCTCAAACAATGCCGCTGCGGACGGCGTAGACCGCGGCCTGGATCCGGTTGTCGATCTGGAGCTTCATCAGGATGTTCGAGATGTGGTTCTTGACGGTCTTCGGGCTGATGTGGAGCTCGGCCGCGATGACGGCGTTGTCCTTGCCGTTCGCGATCAGCTTCAGCACCTCGATCTCACGCTCCGAGAGCTCCGCACGGATCAGCTCCTCGATCTCCGGCTGCGCGCTCGTGGCGCGGATTCGTTGCAGCACCTTCGCTGCGATGTTGGGGGAGATGAGCGCCTCGCCACGCGCCGCCGCCTGGATCCCCGAGACGAGCTCCTGAATCGAGGCGTCCTTGAGGAGGTAGCCGCACGCGCCCGCGAGGATCGCGTCGGTGACGTCGCTGTCCTCGTCCGAGATGGTGAGCATCACGACTCGCGTGAGTGGCGACACCTCGGCGATGTGCCGGGTCGCCTCGACGCCGCCCATCGACGGCATGTTGAGGTCCATGACGACGACGTCGGGCGTCAGGTCCCGGACGTGGGCGACCGCCTCGGCGCCCGTCGCCGCCTCGCCGACGATCGCGAGCCCCTGCTCCTCCAGCAAGTTCCGCAGACCCGTGCGGAAGAGGTCGTGGTCGTCGACGAGCAGGACGCGGAGCGCCTCTGCCTGCCGTTCCTCGGCCGTCTCCACGAGCTCCGTCACCGCGAATCCCCCCTTTCGCGGCGCTCAGTGTAGTCAGTAAATCGTGATGGTGACGGTGCGGCGGCCCCACGCTGCGCATTCTGCGTACGTCGGGAACCACAAATCGATGACGTTCCCGCGGATGCCGCCGCCGACGTCGGCCGCGACACCGTTGCCATAGCCGGGGATGCGCATCCGGCTGCCGAGCGGGATGACGGAGGGATCGACCGCGACGACACCTCGGCCCACGGGCATTCCCGTTGCGGTCCTGCCCGGCAGGTCGTAGCACGTGGCGCTCGCGACGAGCTGCCGCCCGCCCGCCGGCGGAGGTGTCGGCGGCTGCAGCTGCTGTGACTTCTGCTGAACCGCCTGCGCCGTGGCCACGACGCTCCGCACCTGCGACGCGCGGAGCTGTGCTTGCGCGCGCAGGGAGGAGACGTAGGCCACCCGGGCGGCTGCCGCGCCCGTGAGCTTCCGCTCGGCCCGGCGCGCGGCGGCGAGCGCGCGCGCGAGGCTGCGTTCCTCCGCTGCCAGGCGGGCTCGCGACCGGAACAGGCGACGCTGTGCCGCGGTCGTAGCGGCGACGACTCGCCGGCTCTCGTCCGTGATACGCGAGAGGTCATCGAGCCGCCGGAGCCCCTTGGCGAGCGACGCCGACCCGAGCATGACCGCGACCGGATCCACGTTGCCCTGCTCGTACAGGGTGCGGAGATCGAGCGCGAGCTGGCGCTGCCCGACCTTGAGCGACGCCCGGGCGGCGCCCAGTTCCTGCCGGAGCGAAAGGCGGCGCTCACGCAGGGCGACCGACGCCGCCCCGAGCGATGCGAGCCGGGTGCGCCATGCGTGGAGCTGTGCGTCGAGCGCGTACAGGCCGAGCAGCGCCTGGTGGAGGCCGGTGTCGAGCCGTTGCGCGGTTCCGTCGGAGCCGCCAGTTTGGCCGTGACCCGCCGTCCCTGAAGCGGCGAGCGCAGCCGAAGTGGCCGTCAGGGTGAGCACGGCGGCGAGAGCTGTGAACCGCATCGTGCGGGATCTCGTCCGCCCGAGCACGTCGAAGGACCGTACTCGACGGGGCGACTTTGTGCGGAGGGTGCTGAGGCCTGTCCCCGAGGGGGTTGTGGCAAATTGCAGGATTTTCGCGACGGTTGTCCGCTTGCGGGCGTCCGGGAGGACTGTTACCGTCCAGCCCTTGTGACGGAGGGGAGGACGTCATTTCGCGTGCCGAGGCGGCAGGCGGCCATCTCGGCACTGCTGGTTGGCCTGCTTGTGGTCGGCCTGATCGGGGCGACAGCGCCGCGAGCGCATGCCGACCAGATCGGCGCCAAGCGCGCACAGGCCCAGGGCGTGCTCATGCAGCTGCAGCGGCTCGACGCGGCGGCGCAGCGGGCGAACAGCCGCTACCAGTCGGCGAGCCGAGGGCTGCGGCACGTCGAGCACGAGCTCGGCGTCAACCGGCTGGCGCTCGGCGTCGCCCACGGGAATCTCGCCCGCTCGCAGCGGTTGCTGGAAAATCGGCTCGTCGCGATCTACACGACGGAGGACCAGCAGTCGTCGCTCGCCGTCATCCTCGGGGCCCGCAGCCTCGACGACCTCATCTCCCGGATCGAGACCGTCAACTCCATCTCGAAGCAGGACTCGGCGCTCATCCACCAGGTGCTCTCGTTCCAGCACCAGGTCGTGCACCGTCGCGTGCTGCTGCGCGGCGAGCGCGTCCGCCAGCACCGGCTGGTCGCCGTGCGGGCGGCGGCGCGCAACCGGATCGAGGGAAGGGTCGCCGCCGAGCGGCGCCTGTACAGCTCTGTCCGCTCGCAGCTCCAGACGATGATCGCGCAGCAGCAGGCAGCCCAGGCGGCGGCCGCGCAACGCGCCCGGCTCGCTGCACAGGCGCAGGCGGCCGCACCCGTCGGCAGCTTCGGGGTCGGCGATCCAACCGGCGGCTCGGTGCCGCCGGGCCGCTACAGCGGTGTCGTCGGGATCGCGATGCGGTACCTCGGCACCCCCTACGTGTGGGGCGGCTCGAGCCCGAGCGGTTTCGACTGCTCCGGCTTCGTCATGTACGTCTTCGCCCAGGTCGGCATCTCGCTGCCGCACTACACCGTCGCGCAGTGGGATTACCCGGACTCCGTCTCGGTGCCGCGGAACGATCTCCAGCCCGGTGATCTCGTCTTCTTCGCGGGCCTCGGCCACGTCGGCATCTACGTCGGGAACGGGCAGTTCATCCACGCGCCGCACACCGGCGACGTCGTCCGCATCGACAGCCTGAGCGAGGGCTGGTACTCGTCCGAGTACGACGGCGCCAAGCGGATCCTGGGCTAGCCCGTCCCGCTCGCGTACAGCTGCTCGATCTCGTCGGCGAAATGCTCGTGGATCACGTTGCGGCGTAGCTTCAGCGTCGGGGTCACCTCGCCCTCCTCCTGGGAGAAGTCGCGCGGGAGGATGACGAACCGCTTGATCTGCTCGACGCGCGTCCGGTCGCGGTTGACGTCGTCCACGAGCTCCTGTGCGAGCTCCTGCGGGTCTCGGCCGCTCGAGGCGACCTCCGGCTCGTCAAGCGTGAGCAGCGCCGTCACGTAGGGGCGACGGTCGCCGACGACGATCGCCTGCGAGACGAACCGCGACGACTTGAGGGCGTTCTCGAGGTTCTGCGGCGCGATGTTCTTGCCGCCGGCCGTGATGATGAGATCCTTCTTGCGGTCGGTGATCCGGAGGAAGCCCTCGGCGTCGACCTCGCCGACGTCGCCGGTGAGCAGCCAGCCGTCGTCGGACAAGGCGGCCGTCGTCGCTTCCGGCTCCTTGTAGTAGCCGGCGAAGACGGAATCGCTGCGGATCAGGATCTCGCCGTCCTCGGCGAGACGGATCTCGGCGCCTTCAACGGGTCGGCCGACGGTTCCGATCCGGAAGTCCTGCGGGTCGTTGACTGTCGCGGAGCTGCCCGTCTCGGTCAGGCCGTAGCCCTCGATCACCGGCACGCCGAGCGCGTGGAAGAACTCCATCACGTCGGTGGAGAGAGGCGCCGCACCGGAGATCCCAACCCGCAGGCGCCCGCCCAGCCGGTCTCGCACCTTCGCGAACACCAGCCGTTCGGCCAGCCGCTCCTGCAGCGCGAGGACAGGAGGCACCTGCGCTCCATCTCGGCGTGCGCGGCTCGCGCGGGCGCCGACGTCGAGCGCCCACAGCCCGATCCGGCGCCGCAGCCCGCCGGCGCGCTCGATCTCGCCGAGCGTGTTCGCGTGCACCTTCTCGTAGACGCGGGGGACGGCCGGGAGGACGGTCGGCCGCACTGCCGCGAGCGCCTCCGGCACGCGCGCGACGTCGGCGACGAACGCGACTGTGGCGCCGCGGAACGATGCCGCCTGGTGCGCGAGACGGCCGTAGCTGTGGGCGAGCGGCAGAAAGAGGAGGACGACGTCCCCGGCGTGCTGCAGCCCTTCCACCACGCACGTCGCGGCCGTGACGAGGTTGCGGTGCGTGAGCATGCACCCCTTCGGCGGCCCCGTCGTGCCGGAGGTGTAGATGAGCGTCGCGAGATCGTCCTCCTCGACCGGCTCGGCGACAAGGTGCTTCGCCAGCCGCCCTTCCGCCTCGAGCTTGACCAGACGATCGAACGGGATCACCTCGCGGAGCGAGGGCAGCGAGCCGCGGACGGAGACGAGCTTTCGCGTCTGCTCCTCGTCCTCCGCGAAGGCGAGCACTGCCTCGCAGTGCTCGAGGATGTATTCGCACTCCTTCGGCGAGCTCGTCGGGTAGAGGCCGACGACGACGGCGCCGATCGACATCACGGCCCAGTCGAGCAGGATCCACTCGAGCCGCGTGCGCGAGGCTACGGCGATCCGGTCGCCGTAGCGAACGCCGCGCGCCAGGAGCCCGCGCGCGAGCGCCTCGATCCGCTCCGCCGCCTCGTCCCACGAAACCGGCCGCCAGCCGTCCGCCACCTCCTCGAGGTACGCGGGCTCGGCCTGCCCGGCGCGGACGGCGTCACGCCAGAGCTCGGGCGCTGTGCGCCGTTCCATACGCGCATCGTAAAACTCGCGGCAGCTTGCGAGACCTGCGGTCTCGCAAGCGCCGCGCGAAGAGCTGCGCTCTTCGCGCGGTTAGCTCGCGAAGCCTTCGGCTTCGCTCGCTGGGAGAAGGAACTCCGCCAACGGGAGAGCGCGGTCTCCCGTTGGCTCCGTGCAGTAGAACCCATAGGGGCTGACGCGGGTTCAGACGGCACTCCCGTCGCGAACGAGCAGGCTGCGCGTGCTCGCCCGCTGGTGCGGCGGCGTCGTAACGCGCCGTTACGCCGCCGCCCTTGCGTTGGTGAAGGTTCGAAACGTTTCGAACCTCATCCAGGCCGGACTGCGCTCGCGCCGGCCTCCGCCGCGCGCGAGCGCACGAGGTACGCCTCCCGTCGCGAGCTAGGAAGGGATGGCGATGAAAACCGAGAATTCCGCCGGTCCCTACTAAACTGGAAATGCGAATGCGCACCATCTGGAACGGATCAATCAGCTTCGGCCTCGTCAACATCCCTGTCGGGCTCGCGCTCGCGACCCAGCGGCAGGAGGTCTCGTTCCGCACACTGCACCGCGAGTGCGGGACGCCGATCAAGCAAAAGCGTTGGTGCCCCGTGCACGAGCGCGACGTCGAGCCCGACGAGCTCGTCAAGGGATGGGAGTTCGCGAAGGGCCAGTACGTGCTCGTCGAAGAGGCCGACCTCGAGGCTGTCGCACTGCAGCGCTCGCAGTCGATCGCGATCCTCCGCTTCGTCCGGCTCGAGGACGTCGACCCCGTCTTCTTCGACCGCACGTACTACCTCGCGCCGGCCGGCGCAGAAGCGCAGCGGAAGCCGTACGTCCTCCTCCTGCGGGCGATGGAGGAGTCGGGGATGGCGGCGGTCGGCAAGTTCGTCCTCTGGGGCAAGGAGAACCTCTGCCTGATCCGCGCCAGGGCGGGCGCGTTGCTGCTCGAGACGCTCTTCTTCGCCGAGGACGTCCGCGCGAAGGACGAGATCGAGGAGGCCGTCGCCGAGACCGACGTGCAGGAGGCCGAGCTCAAGCTCGCCGAGCAGGTGATCTCGAGCCTCGCCGGCGAGTGGGCGCCGGAGGACTTCGAGAACGACTATCGCCGCGACCTGGCGCAGATGCTCGAGGCTAAGCTCGCCGGCCAGGAGATCGTGGCGCCGGAGCCGGTGGCCGACGCGCCGGTCATCGACTTGATGGAGGCGCTGCGCCAGAGCGTCGCCGACGCGCAGAGCCGCCGCTCGGCGGAGGGCTCGAAAGACGGGAAAGCCGGCTCGAAGGCCGGCTCCGGCTCCCGCTCCCGCAGGGCGCCGGCGAAGAAGTCCGCCTGACGCCCGAGACGCGTCAGTGCTGGGGCTGCGTCGCCCCGAGTGCCTGCAGCTGCGCCTGGAAGAGGTACTTGTCGATCTTCCCTTGGTAGATCGGCACGCCCTCTTCGACGCACACCCGGATCACCTCCTGTCGCTCGAGACCGAGCTCTTTCGACAGTTCTTCGGGCGTGAGGTGATTTGGCATCGGTTGAGCTCCTTCCCTGGAACGAAAAAACCCGCCGCGCGCGACGCGCAGGCGGGCTAGATCGCACCCTCGCTTGTCGTTCCGGGCCTCACTCGGCCCGCCTCCCAGAAACATCCATCACGCAAAGAATACGCCCTGATGACGACGGAGGGCAAGCGGCTCGAGGGCTTCGAGGTGCGGGAGGTCGAGTCGGGCGGTGCGCGGCTCGCCTACGCCGTCGGCGGCCCAGCCGACAACGGAGCGCCACCGCTCGTGCTCGTGCACGGGCTCGGCGGGACGATCGAGAACTGGCGGGCGCTCGCGCCGCCGCTCGCCGCCCGTCATCGCGTCCTCGTCCCCGACCTGCCGGGTCACGGACGCTCGTCGCGGTTGCCCGAGGCGCGCGACGTCGACGCGCTCGCTGAGGCCGTCCTCGCGATCGCCGAAGCGGAGCAGGTCCGTGGCGCCGTGTGGATTGGCCACTCGCTCGGCGGCGTCGTCGCGCTCCGTGCCGCGGTGCGGCGCCCCGACGCGGTGCGCGGCCTCGTTCTCGCCGCGGCGGCCGGGATCGGCTCGGCGTCCCGCTCGGCCCAGGTGACTCTCTCGGTGCTCGGCGTCGCCCGGCCGGGACGCCTGATCGCTCCTTTCCGCAACACGTGGGCGCGCTCGCGACTCGGCCGCCGGGCCGCGTTCGGCTGGTGGGGCGTGGCGGATCCCGACGCACTCGAGCCCGAGCTCGCCGAGGCGTTCCTCGTCGGCCCCGCGCACCACACTGACACGCGCCAGGCGGGCCGCGCGCTCCTCGTCTCGGATCCGCGCACGGAGCTCGACCGCGTCACGTGTCCCTGCCTCTGCCTCTGGGGAGCGAGCGACAACTGGGTTCGACTCGACGACGGGATGGAGTACGCACGTCGCTTGCGCACGCCGCTGCGGACGATCGCCGGCTGCGGCCACCTCCTGATCGGCGAGCGGCCCGATGCCTGCCTCGCCGCGATCGAGGAGTTCGTCGCTTCGCTGGACGCCTAGCTCGCCACCGGCGCCTCGAACGGGATCACGTCGCCTCCCGCGTCCTCCTCGTCGCGCCGCGGGCCGCCGCCCAGGAACTCGACTCGCCGTGCCACCACCTCGATGGCGCTGCGCCGCTTGCCGTCCTCCTCCCACGAGCGGGACTTCAACCGTCCGTCGACGGCCACCCGCCGTCCCTTGCCGAGGTACTCGGCGCACAGCTCCGCCTGCCGGTCCCAGGCCGACACGCTCACGAAGTCCGCGCCGCCGTCCCGGCTCGCGCGGTCGACCGCGAGCACGAAGCTCGCCACCTTCTTCTCCGGCCCGACCTCACGCAGGTCCACATCGGTCGCGAGGTTGCTGATCAGAGTCACCACGTTCACGTTCGCCTCCGTCGTCGCTCGTCCCGAGGCTAGGCGGATAGCCGTGACCCGGGTGTCGCGCCTCCGTAAGAGCTTCCTGACTTTGCGAGTATGCTCGGGCGGTCTATGGGGCTCTTCTCGGGACTGACTGGCTTCGGCGGCCGCGATATGGCGGTGGACCTCGGCACGGCCAACACGCTCGTCTACGTGCGCGGGCGCGGCATCGTCCTCTCGGAGCCCTCGGTCGTCGCAATCGATCAGCGCTCGGGCGAGGTGCACGCGGTCGGCGTCGAGGCGAAGAGGATGCTCGGTAGGACGCCGGGGACGATCCAGGCGATCCGCCCCCTGAAGGACGGCGTGATCGCCGACTTCGACGTCACCGAGCAGATGCTGCGCCACTTCATC
>DAIMGZ010000062.1:0-9807 GCA_036723535.1 Gaiellaceae bacterium | reverse complement strand
CGGGCCGACCTGCTCGAGTGCGCGGTCGTCGCGCAGCGGATGCGGGAGGGGCTGATCGAGGAGACGCAGATCCCGCGCAACCCGCTCGACGTCCTCGCGCAGCACATCGTCGCGATCTGCGCCGACGAGGAGATCGAGGTGGCGGAGCTGCACGGGCTCGTCCGGCGCGCCTACCCATTCGCCGACCTCTCGCGGGCCCAGCTCGAGAACGTCCTCGACATGCTCGCCGGCCGCTACCCGTCGGACGAGTTCGCCGAGCTGCGGCCGCGGATCGTCTGGGACCGCACCGCGGGCGTCGTCCGCGGCCGTCCCGGCGCGCGGCAGCTGGCGGTGACGAACGCGGGCACGATCCCGGATCGCGGCCTCTTCGGCGTCTTCATCGCGGCAGACGGTGGCGGGCGCGTGGGCGAGCTCGACGAGGAGATGGTCTACGAGGCGCGCGCCGGCCAGGTGATCGTGCTCGGTGCCTCGTCGTGGAGGATCGAGGAGATCACGCGCGACCGGGTGCTCGTCTCGCCCGCTCCGGGCGTGCCGGGGACGGTTCCGTTCTGGAAGGGCGAGGGCGTCGGCCGCCCGTATGAGCTCGGCGAGGCCATCGGGAAGTTCGCGCGCGAGCTGCTTGCCCAGCCGGACCCGAAGGTTCCCGATCTCGACGAGCGCGCGGAGCGGAACCTCGTCGCCTACCTCCGCGAGCAGGAACGCGCGACCGGAGCGCTCCCGTCCGATCGCACCGTCGTCGTCGAGCGCTTCCGCGACGAGATCGGCGATTGGCGCCTCTGCATCCTCACGCCGTTCGGCGCGCGCGTCCACGCGCCGTGGGCGATGGCCGTCGGCGCACGGCTGCGCGAGTCGCTCGGCCTCGAGGTGCAGTCGATCTGGTCGGACGACGGCATCGCCTTCCACCTGCCGGACGCGGACTCGCCGCCCGCGACGGACCTGCTCCTGCTCGACCCCGACGAGCTCGAGGAGCTCGTGCTCGCCGAGGTGGGGCAGACGGCGCTCTTCGGCGCCCGCTTCCGCGAGAACGCGGCGCGCGCCCTCCTCATCCCGCGCCGCCGGCCGGGCGAGCGGACGCCGCTCTGGCAGCAGCGCCTCAAGGCGCAGGGGCTCCTCCAGGTGGCGCGCAAGTACGCGAGCTTCCCCATCGTGCTCGAGACGTACCGCGAGTGCCTGCAGGACGTGTTCGACCTGCCGGCGCTGAAGCGGCTGTTCGGGCGGCTCCGGGCGCGCGAGATCGACCTCGTCGACGTCGAGACCGCGAGCGCGTCGCCGTACGCGTCCTCGCTCCTCTTCGACTACATCGCGACGTACATGTACGAGGACGACACGCCGCCGGCGGAGCGGCGTGCGCAGGCGCTGTCGCTCGACCGCGACCTGCTGCGCGAGCTGCTGGGCCAGGAGGAGCTGCGCGAGCTCATCGACCCGGCGGCGCTCGCCGAAGTGGAGGCGTCGCTCAGGCCGTTCCCCAAGGATCCGGAGCGGCTCCAGGATCTTCTTCGGCTCAGGGGAGACCTCTCAAAGGGCGAGTTCGACGAGGCGCACGCCGCGATCCTCGAGGCGGAGCGGCGCGCGATCCGCGTCCGCGTCGGCGGCGAGGAGCGGCTCGCGGCGGTGGAGGATGCGGGCCGCTACCGCGATGCGCTCGGCGTCGTGCCGCCGGCCGGGCTGCCGGCGGTCTTCGTCGAGGCCGTGCCCGACGCGCTGCGCTCGCTCGTCGCGCGCTGGGCGCGCGGGCGCGGCCCGTTCACGACCGTCGAGGCGTCGGCGTGGTTCGGCCTCGACGTCGAGGAGGAGCTGCGGGAGCTCGAGCGCGGGGAGAAGCTCGTTCGCGGCGAGCTGCGGCCGGGCGGGAGCGAGCGCGAATGGTGCGACCCGGACGTCCTGCGACGGCTACGGCGCGCGTCGCTCGCCGCCCTCCGGCGCGAGGTGGAGCCGGTGGAGCAGGCGGCGCTCGGGCGCTTCCTCCCGAGCTGGCACGGCATCGACCGCCGCGCGTCGCTTCGCGAGGCGGTCATCCCGCTGCAGGCACTGGCCCTTCCCGTCTCGCTCTGGGAAGCGGAGGTGCTGCCGCGCCGCGTGCCGGACTACAGGCCCGAGCAGCTCGACCAGCTCTGCGCCTCCGGCGAGCTCGTCTGGGTCGGAGCGGGGCTCGACCGCGTGGCCGTCTTCTTCCGCGACGACGCTCCGTTGCTGGGGCAGCCGTCCGCAGCCCCCCTCCCGGACGGTGAGGCGCACGACGCCGTTCGCTCTGCGCTCGCCGGCGGGGCGCTCTTCTGGGACGGGCTCCTCGGCGCCACGGGGCTCGACGCCGAGACGTCGCTGCCGGCGCTCTGGGATCTCGTCTGGAGCGGCGAGGTGACGAACGACTCTTGGTCGCCGCTCCGGGCCGAGCGGCGCTACCAGCCTCCGCGGCCGGACCGGCGCGCGCGGCGCTTTTCGCGGGCCCGGGCGCACCGTCCGACGGCGACGCAGGGACGGTGGTCGCTGGCGGCGGAGCTCTTCGCAGGCGGCGAGCCCGACCGCCGCGCGCTCGCCGAGCTCCTGCTCGAGCGGCACGGGATCGTCACCCGGGACAGCGTCCGCGCCGAAGGCATTCCCGGCGGCTACGGCGCGGTCTACGGCGATCTGCGCGCGCTCGAGACGCTCGGCTCCTGCCGGCGCGGCTACTTCGTGGAAGGGCTCGGCGGCGCGCAGTTCGCGTTCGGTGGCGGCGTCGAGCGGCTACGGGAGCTACGGCCGCGCGAGGGCGACGAGGCGGAGCCGCTCGTGCTCGCCGCGGCCGACCCTGCGCAGCCGTACGGCGCCGTCCTCCCGTGGCCGAAGCGAGCGGGGGCGAGGGCGGCCCGGGTGGCGGGAGCCCACGTCGTGCTGCTCGGCGGCGAGCCCGCGCTCTTCGTCGAGCGCGGCGGCCGGTCGCTCGTGCCGCTCCGGGAGCCTGACGAGGAGTGGCTTCGGCCGGCACTTGCCGCGCTCGTCGGCTTCGTCAAGCGTGGCGGGGCGAAACGGCTGGCGATCGAGCGGTTCGACGGCGAGCCGGTCGCGGACACTCTCGCGATGGCTCTGCTCGTCGAGGCCGGCTTCCTCGCCGGCCCGCGGCGCGCCGTTCTCCGAGCTTAGAGCTCTCGAGGCGCACGCAGCCGAGTCCCCAAAGGCCACGTCCCGGTGCCAGGCACCGGGCCATGGCCGAAACAGCCACGGATACAAGCCCGGATCTGCGATTGCGGAGCCGACCCGCCCTTTTCGGACAGGTCCGTGTGCCTGGCACCGGGACATGTCGCCGGTGAACTGAGCAGCCGGGTGAACTGTCAGGCCGCGACGAGTTTGTATCCCGACCCGCGGACGGTCACGAGCCGCTCCGGCTGCGACGGGTCGCGCTCGATCTTGCGGCGCAGGTTCGAGATGTGCACCTCGCACGCGTGCTCGTCGCCCACGTGCTCGCTTGCCCAGAGGTGCTGCATGAGCTCGCGGCGCGAGACGACCGAGTCCGGCTGCTCGGCGAGGAGCGAGAGGACCTTGAACTCCGACAGCGTGAGGTGGATGCGCTCGCCGTCGACGTGGACCTCGTGCCGGCCGAGGTCGATCTGGAGGCCGCCCAGCTTCCGCACGATGGAAGCGCCGCCGGCGCGGTCGAGCTCGCGCCGCCGCAGGATGGCGCGCACGCGGCTGAGCAGCTCAGCGCTCGAGAACGGCTTCGTCACGTAGTCGTCGGCTCCGAGCTCGAGCCCGAGCACGCGGTCCGACTCCGCGTCGCGCGCCGTCAGCATGAGGATCGGGACGTCGCTCTCCGCTCGCAGAGCGCGACAGACCTCGACGCCCGAGAGGCCGGGCAGCATCACGTCGAGCACGACGAGCGAGTACCGGCCGGTGCGGCCGGACTCGAGCGCGGTCGGCCCGTCCCGCTCCTCGTCGACCTCGAAGCCCTCGCGTCGCAGCGTGAACGCGACGACGTCACGGACGCCCGCGTCGTCGTCCACGAGCAAGATCCGCTCGCCCTGCCCGTTCGCCGGCGCAAGGTTCAAGCTGCGGGCACCTCCTCCCTCACGCGCGCCGGGGCGAGGAGGATCCTGAAGACCGTCCCCTGGCCCGGCGAAGAGTCGAGCTCGATCCGGCCGCCGAGCGTCCGCACCGACTCCCGGACGATCGCGAGGCCGAGGCCGAAGCCGTCGGCGTCGCGCTCGCCGCGGTAGAAGCGGTCGAAGACATGGCGCTGCACCTCCGAGCTGATGCCCGGTCCGGAGTCCTCTACCTCCACCGTGACCGTGCTCCCGTCGGCGTAGGCGCGGAGGACGACGGAGCCGTGCGCCGTGTGCTTCGCGGCGTTCTCGCCGAGGTTGCGAAGCGCCTGCTCGAGCAGGTCGCGGTTCGCCTCGACGGTGAGCTCCTCCGGCACCTCCACGTCGACCGCGACGCCGGCGTGCGGCCGGAGCCCGGCCGCGATGTCCCGGAGCAGGGGTGCGAGCTCGACCGCCTCCACGCGCGGCGGCTCCTGGCCCGAGTGCGCGCGGGCCAGCGTCAGCATCGCGCGCGCGAGCCTGGCGAGCCGGCCCGCCTCGCGCTCGATGTGGCCGAGGAAGCGGTCGCGCGACACGGGATCCTCCTTCGCGCCGGCCTGGAGCACCTCGACGGCGCCGATGATCGTCGTCAGCGGCGTGCGCAGCTCGTGCGCCGCGTTCGAGACGAACTCGCGCTCGGCCAGCTCGCGCCGCTCCTGCTCGGTCAGGTCGTCGACGACCAGGAGCGCCCAGTCGGTCTCGGGCTGGGCGGGGATGCCGACGACGGCGTACGCGTGCTGCTCGTCCGGCGTCACGTGCACCTGCGTGACGGCTGCCCGCTCGTCGAACAGACCGTGCGCGAACTCGCGCAGTCCGAAGCCCTCCCAAGGCTCGGGCAGCGCGTCGCCCTCCGTGAGGCGGCCGCCGAGCAGCCGGCGCGCCTCGGCGTTCGCGAAGTGCACGACGAGATCCTGGTCGATCGTGAGCACTCCCTCGTGCAGGCGCTCGAGCAGGAGCCGCAGCCGGTCGCGCTCCGCCTCGATGCGCTGGAAGGAGCGGCGCAGCTGGCGGCGCATCCTGTCGAAGTTCTGGGCGAGCACGCCGAACTCGTCTCGGAAGCGGTAGCGGAGCGGCGTCTCGAAGTCCCCGTGCGCGATCGCCTCGGCGGCGGCGCTGAGGCGCCGCAGGCGCAGGGCGATGAGCTGCGCGAGCAGCAGGCCGACGATGACGCCGATCACGCCGGCGATGACGCCCGCCCGGAGCGCCTCGCCGTTGACCGTGTCGATTGCCGCTGCGACGTCGGGCCGCCGGCTGATCGCGACGAGCGCCTCGCCGCGATACGGAACCGCGGCCACGAACGTCCCTCCGTTGGCAGTGCCTCGAGCGAACTCGTCGCCGGCGAGGGCAGCCCTGACGGCGTCGCGCTCGAGGCTCGGGGGCGACTTGGCTTCCGCTGCAGCGAAGAGCCGTAGCCTGACGTTCAGCTTGTTCGCTACCCGGTTGAGGCTCGCCGGCGTGGCGGTCGCCGCCGCCTTCCGCGCGTCTTGGAGCGCGAGCTTCTCGGCATTACGGCGGAATGCGTTCTCGGAGTTGTCGGAGAACTGCGATACGACGATGGCCGTCGACGTCGCCGCGACGACGGCGAAGGCCACGCCGAGCCACCAGCGAACGCCGATAGAGGGGCGAATCACGGCTGAATCGTAGGTACTCGGGTAGGAGGGAGTCCGCGAGCGTCGTAGTCGTGAGTCCGGCCATGCGCGCAGCGCACCTCCACGACACTCTCCGTCGCTTCTGTCTCGGCGCCTTCGCGGTCTTCACGCGGGAGCTGGAGGACGGCGCCCGGCTGCCGTTCGCCTTCGAGGAGCACGGCTCCTACGGACGGCCGACGCTCTACGAGTACCGCCCCCTCGTGCGCGGCTTCGTCGAGGCCCGGGTCGAGCGGCTTTTCACTCGGGTCGACGTCCAGGACGCGGTGGCCGAGCTCTTGCGGGAGCCGGCCGCCCGGATCTTCGCCCACGCCACCGAGGGGGAGGTACGGGACGAGCGCCGCGCGGTCTACCGCAGCGTGCTCGTGCCGCTCCTCGTCCGCACCGCCGAGGGCTGCGGCGGCTTCGACTGGGACGACACCGCTTTCGCGCGCGCGTACGAGGAGATCGAGGGCTCCCTGTTCGGGGACGGTCACTCGTACGGCGCCGTCGCGCCGCTCATCGGCCTCTCCGTCGGCACGCAGATCGAGCTCGGTGACGGAATCCGCGTGCGCGTAGCGGCCACGGGCGAGCTCGCTGCGATGTGGCCGGAGGCGGCGGGCCTCCTGCCGCGGAACTTCGGCCGCGAGACGGACCGGATTTGCGTCCTCGAGCTCGAACGCTCGCTCCCGGGCGGGATTGCCGAGGCGCCCGATGCGCCCGGCGAGCTCTCCGACGCGGTCACGGCGATCCGGCTCGCGACCGCGGCGCCGGTCGCGGCCGGACCCGTCCTGTTCGAGCGCCTCGACTGGCGGCCCTACGGGATCCGGCCCGTCCTCCCGATCGCGGCGACGGCGCCGCCCGGCGAGGCGACGCGGCTCGACCCGTTCCGCGCCTCGGTGGCGAGCGACGTGCGGGTCCGCCTCGCGGTGGCCGACGACGACCCGAGCCTCGGCGAAGCTCTCGACCGCTGGGAGCTGGCGCTCTTCCAGTCCGAGCCGTTCCGCGGCGAGCAGCTCCGTCACGCGCTCGAGGCCGCTCTCGGCGAGGGCGATGGGGCCTGGGCGGCCGCGATGCGCGGCGCCGCGTTGCTGGGCGCGACGCCGCAGGAGCGGGCCGACCTCGCCGACAAGCTGCGGGAGCCGAGCTGCGAGCTGCTGCGTCGTCTCCTCGTGGCTCTGCTCCTGCACGGCGACCGGCGCGGCCTCGTCCGCGAGCTCGACGGGACGCTGCTGGCCGCCACGGGCGGGGTCGCGAGCCTCCAGCAGCGCGCTAGTTAGAGGGCACAGACCCGTCACTAGTTGCCGCCTACCCTCGGGACATGGAGGAGGCGCGAGCGGTACTGGCCCGGCTGGAGCGGATCGAGGCGCTCGAGCGCGAGGGCGCAGGCGCGCCCTCGCTCCTCGCCGAGCTGCGGGAGCTCGTGCGCGAGGCGACCGTCTGGGCCGAGCGCGAGCGCGACCCACGGGCGAGAGAGGCGGCTGCGGCGCTCGCCGAGGCGCGTCAGGCCCGGATCGGCGCGGTGAACGCTTCATGAGGCTCCTGGCCTGCACGTTCGCCGTTCTCGCGGCCGTCGCCTCTTCCGCAGCGGCCGCCGCCGCGGCGCCGACCCCGGCGACCGCCTGGTACATGTACGGCAGCTCGGCGAGCGAGCTGAAGTCGTCCGCCTACGCCCGCGGCTGCGACTTCGCCGGCGCCCAGACGGGAACGGGCGTCCGCCTCCTGCTGCTCGACTTCGGAGCGGCGAGAAAGCTCGACTCGAGCACCTGGGGCGCGGTCGACTTCAGCAACACGCGGTTCTCGAACGCCGACATCCTCGGCGCCCTGAAGCGGGCGGCGGACGGGTACCACAACTGTCATGTCCGCGGCGGAGTGGACATCGGGTACGGGAACAGCAACTACCACCTGTCCGACTCGGGGATGTCCGCGACGGATGCCTGGTATGCGGGATATCACCAGGCGGACCGCTCGGAGGATCTCTACGACTACCAGGCCTCGGAGGGCTACGACAGCCAGACGTCGGACGCTGCGTCCGACATGGAGCCGAGCTGGGACGGGCAGCTGATCACGAAGCAGCTCGTGAACGGCGACCAGGGCCAAGGCTGGGCGCTGTACTACGACTACGGCTCGGCCGACGGCTGTCCGCAAAGCGGGCGCGCCGACGGCCCCTGCAACAACGGCTGGGATGTCAGCGACGTCGCCTACGTCTCCTTTCACGGGCTCGCGCTTCCGCTGCCGGAGATCTACTACACGGTCAACGCGAGCCAGTGGACCGTCGTGCGGAAGTGGTGGAACGCCAACGAGGGCGACTACTTCTTCGGCGGCGCCACCGCGTCCACGGGAGTCGGGCTGACCCCTGCAGCGGCGTGGAACACGCTCGACTCCCTCAACAGCGGCCTCGTCGACTCGGAGCTCGTGTGCTTCGGCTGCTGAACGCCAAAGTGGCCGTGACGACGCTCGCAGGTCTCGCGCTGGGAGCGGGAGGCGGCTTCGCGCTGGCCGACGCAGTCAACGTGACGGTGCCGGCGGAGAAAGCCGCTGCGCTGGAGCGTCTCGTCTCCGTCGCGACCACCGACTCGAATACCCGGCCGGCCCAGGCTCCGAGTCCCGAGCCGCATCAGATGCTCGGTTCCGATGTGCCTGTCCCCGTCGCGCCCTCGATCCTGCAGGCGCGCAACGGCTGGCTCGTGGAGCAACGGCAGGACGCTCGTCGCCGTCTATGCAGGGGCCGCGGGCGGCGATCCGGCGGTGGGACGCGTCGTGATCGTCCGCCAGGATCTCGTTGCCGCGAAGCAGACGGTCCGGATCGTCGACGCCGGACCGACCGGCGCCCTCACGATCACCGCGGCCCCGCTCGGCGGCTCGGTCGAGACGTCGGCGCAGACGGGGGCCGTCCGCCTGCAGGCGGCAAGCGGTCACGTGCTCACACTCGACCTCGGCAGCGGCGAGGTTGTCCCCGGGTACGGTGGCCGCCCGCGGCCGGCCCGAACGAGTGACTCAGTTTCGCATCCCGTACGCCGATAGCACCGTTGCGACTGCGGTGTTGCGGCTTCTCTCCAACCGGAAGGTCCAGCTCGCCCTGAACGGGGGCTTCGGGCTCGTCCTGCTTGCGGTCGCGTTCTTCAGCGTCCGCCACTTCGTCGGCGGCGGCTGGCCGATCCACCACGCCGACCCGGTGCTCGTCGTAGGCTCGGCTCTGCTCTTCCTAGCGGCCTACGCCTTCAAGGCATGGGGCTGGCAGCGGCTCTTCCACGCGCACGAGCGGCCGGCCGCGCACGCACTCGCCTTTGCAGGCGGCGCTGCGTGCGTCGGCGGCATCGCGCTGCCGGGGCGCGTCGACGACGCGATCCGGATCGCGATCGTGAAGCGCTATCCCGGTACGAAGGCGGGGCTCGGGACGCTCGGTGTGAGCCTGATCGTGCTCGGGATGCTCGACAACGCGGCCCTCACCCCGATGGCCTCGGTTGCCGCCGCGGGCTCGAGTCACTGGACGACCCGCGCCGGCTTCGCCGTCGTCGCCGCCGCCGGGATCGCCGCGGCGCTCGTCGTCGCCTTCCTGCCGCGACTCGCCCGCTGGCGCCTGGTGTCGCGCGTCCGCGCGGGGCGCTGGCTCGCCGAGCACATGCACTGCACGCGGGAGGCATGGGCGGCCTGGCTGCTCATCTCGGTCTCGTGGAGCCTGCGCGGCCTGGCGGTCTTTCTCCTCCTCAACGCGTTGTCCATGCCGGGCTCGTTCGTGCTCGCGCTCGCGTTCCTCGTCGCGACGGCTGCGTCTGCTGCGCTGCCGATCGCGCCCGCCGGCGCCGCGACCCAGGCCGGTGCGGGCGCCGCGATCCTCGCCCTCAGCGGCGTCGGGACGGCACACGCGGTCGCCTTCTCGATCGCCGCGCAGGCTCTCGTGATCGTGACCGGCGCCGCCGTGATCCTGCTCATCGCCACCTGGCAGCTGTCGCTTCGGCTCCGCCCGCGCTTCGCGCGCACGGCTGCTGCGGCCTAGCCGGACTCGGCCGCGGCCGCAGGGCCGCTCGCGACGAAGTCCTGCCGCCGCACGAGCACGAGGTCGAGCACCGCGGCCGCGAAGAGGACGAACGCCGCGACGAAGAGGATCTCGTTCAGGCCGCTGATGAAGG
>DAIMGZ010000061.1:0-10184 GCA_036723535.1 Gaiellaceae bacterium | reverse complement strand
GGGTAGGCCTCGCTCGGTCAGGTAGCGCGCGATGTCGGCAGGGGTAGTCCCCTGCGCAGCCATCTCGAACGCGCGCCCGACGGTGCGGCCGTGCTTCGGGTGAGGGGCGAGCCTGCCACCACTACCGCGAACGTACCCCGGTGGGACATGCCGGCTGATGTGGATCCCGCGGCCGACGGCGGACCGCTGAGCCGCGGTCCAGTTCTCGCCGATCCGCTCGCGCTCCCACTCCGCCGTGGCCAGGAAGATGGCCCGCACGAACCTCCCGGCTGCTGTGGTGCTGTCGATCTGCTCTTGGACGGAGATGAGGACGCCGCCGGCAGCCTCGATCTCAGCCAGCGCGTTCAGGGCGCCGCGGCTCGAGCGAGAGAACCGGTCGAGCTTCGCCACGATCAAGCCCTGAGCCTCGCCGTCGTGGATCTGCTGGAGGAAGCGATCGAGCACCGGCCGCTCCATGACGCCACCCGAGATGTCGAGGTCAAGGGCCTCTTCCAGGATGGTGTGGTCGTACGTCGCGGCGTACGTCCGGCACTTCGCCATCTGATCCTCGGGCGAGATGAAGGTCTCACCCGAGCGCCCGCGCACGTCCGAGACGCGCCCGTAGGCGAGTAACCTGAGTCCCTTGCTGGTCATCGTTGCCTCCTCGTAGATAGGATCATCTGCTGAAACGGTACTACATAACAACGTTCGGCTGCCAGATGAACGCCCACGATTCCGAGCGGATCAAGGGCCTGCTCGAGGAGCTCGGGCTCGGCGAGGCGACGTCGCAGGAGCAGGCGGATGTGATCGTCCTCAACACCTGCACGATCCGCGAGAAGCCCGACACGCGCTTCGCGGCATACATGGGCAACGCGGCGAAGCTGAAGCGCGAGCGGCCGGGGACGATCGTCGCCGTCGGCGGCTGCTACGCGGAGGCGCAGCGGGAGCGGCTGTTCACGCTCTACCCGGACGTCGACGTGGCGTTCGGGCCCGGCACGATCTCGCATCTCGGCGACTGGCTGGGCGCCGGCGGAGAGGGAGTCGCACGCAGTGCGTTCGGCGTTGGCGAGGAGCGTGCCTTCGCGGCGGGATTGCCCGTGCGGCGCGAGCGGCGCTTCCAGGCGTGGGTGCAGGTCTCCATGGGTTGCAACTCGGTCTGTTCCTACTGCATCGTCCCCGCCGTCCGCGGCCGCGAGATCTCCCGCCGGCCCGGCGAGGTCCTGGCGGAGGTCGAGCGGCTGGCGGTGGAGGGCGTCCGCGAGGTGACGCTGCTGGGCCAGAACGTCAATTCGTACGGCCGCGACGTCGGCTCGAGCTTCACGGAGCTCTTGCGCGCGGTCGATGCCGTTGCGGGCATCGAGCGGATCCGCTTCACGAGCCCTCACCCCAAGGACTTCCGCCGCGACGTCATCGCCGCGATGGCCGAGTGCACCGCGGTGTGCGAGCACGCGCACCTTCCGCTCCAGTCCGGGTCGACCCGTGTCCTCAAGGCGATGCGGCGGACGTACTCGCGCGAGCGCTACCTACGGCTCGTGGCGGAGCTGCGGGCTGCGATACCAGACCTCGCGCTTACGACCGACGTCATCGCTGGCTTCCCCGGCGAAACCGAGGACGACTTCCTCGAGACGCTCGAGGTCGTCGAGGAGGTCGGCTTCGACGCCGCCTTCACCTTCGTCTACTCGCCACGCGCGGGAACGGAGGCTGCCGCGATGCCGGACCAGGTGCCGGACGAGGTGAAGCGCGAGCGCATCGCGCGGCTCGTCGAGGTCGTGCAGCGCATTGCGGCAGAGCGAAACGCGCTTCGGGTAGGGACGGTCGAGGAGGTGCTCGTCGAAGGGCCGAGCCGCACCGACCCGCAGCTCCTGCGCGGCCGGACGCGCCGCAACACGACCGTGAACTTCAGCGGCGCCGCCGCTCCCGGTGAGCTCGTTTCGGTCGCCATCGCGAGCGCTACCTCGACGACCCTCGCCGGCGCGCAGCTTGCGCTCGCCGCAGCCTGAGGCGATGCCCGTCATCGGGGTCTTCGGGCCGACCGCGAGCGGCAAGTCGGACGTCGCTGCGGCCCTCGCGGAGCTGATCTCCGCCGATGTGGTCTCGGCCGACGCGATGCAGGTGTACGAAGGCCTGCCGATCCTCACGAACCGGTCGCCGCACCCGGAACGACTCGTTGGGATCTGGCCGCTGTCGCGCCTCGCGTCGGTGGGTGAGTACGCGCCGCTTGCGCACGCCGCGATCGACGAGATCCTCGCCGCCGGGAGGACGCCGCTCGTCGTCGGCGGGACGGGCCTCTACTTCCGCGCTGCGCTCGCCGAGCTCGAGTTGCCTCCTCCGCCCGTGCCCGGAGCGCGTGAGAGGTGGGGACGGCTCTACGACGAGGTGGGCTCGGCCGCGGCGCACGCGCGGCTTGGAGAGCTCGATTCGGCGGCCGCCTCCCGGATCCACCCGAACGACCGCCGGCGTGTCGTCCGCGCACTCGAGCTCGCGGAGGCGGGCCGGTCGCTCGTACCGCCTCGCGAAAGCCTGTTCGGCGGCGCCTTGCGGCACCCGACTCTCCTCGTCGGGCTCGACGTCCCGAAGCCTGAGCTCGACCGCCGGATCGCGGAACGGACCAGGCGCATGTTCGACGCGGGCGTGGAGGAAGAGGTACGCGAAGCGCTCGCAGCCGAGCCGTCCACGACCGCGAGCAAGATCATCGGCCTACAGGAGGTCGCGACGCTGCCGCGTGAGGAAGCGAGCGAGGCGCTGATCGTGCGGACGCGCCGCTACGCCGCGTATCAGCGCAAGTGGCTGCGGCGCCTCGAAGGGCTCGTTATCGTCGCGGCCGACCGGCCGCCGGAGGAGACCGCCGCTGAGATCGTCACGCTGGCACGCACACGGGAACGTCTACCTCGTCCATGAGGGGCCGACGGCCGACGCCGACCTGTCCGGCACGGACGGCGCGGTCGAGGTGCTGTCCGTCGCGGGCGACGACGTGACGGTCGGCATCGTCAACCCGGACGGGTCCCGGGCCGAGATGTCCGGCAACGGGACGCGGATCGCGGCGGCGTGGCTCATGAGTCGCACCGGTTCGGCGCAGGCTCGCGTGCACGTAGGGCCGAGAACGGTGGAGGTGCGGCGGACGGACGGCCTCTACGAGTCGGAGCTGGGGCCGGTGGAGGTGGCTGCGCCGGAGCTCGTCGACGGGATCGAGCTGATTCCGGTCTCGGTGGGCAATCCTCACGCCGTCGTCGTGGGCGATCCGGACCTGATCGCCGAGCTCGGCCCGCGGCTCGAGGGACATCCACGGTTTCCGGAACGGACGAACGTGCAGGTGGTCCGGGTCGACCGGCCCGGCGAGGTCACGGCGCGCGTCTGGGAACGCGGGGTGGGGGAGACAGCGGCGTCGGGGACCAGCGCGGTTGCGGTCGCGGCCGCGACCCACGGCGACGGCGAGGTCGTCGTGCACTTTCCCGGCGGCGACCTTCGAGTGCGCCTCTCCGGCGGCCGTGCTTGGCTCACGGGGCCGGCGGAGCCGCTCGATGAATTGCCCGGCTCGCGCCCGGAAGTCGGCACGGCCGGGTAACAGGTTTCGGGGTATCGTCGCCTCCGAGGGCGGAGGGAGAACTACCCCACCCTATGGGCGGGGTTTGGGCGGGGTTCGTCGGCCGCGCATGATGCGGGCGCGTCCCGCGGAGACGCCGCCGCCGCTCAGGCCCCGATCTCGAACTCCCGCAGCACGTCGTTCAGGCTCGTCTTGAGATCCGTCTGCGCGCTCCGCCAGCCGATGACGAGAGCGCACGCGACTTGGTAGGTCCCCGCCGGGAACTCCTTCGGCCTCGTGCCCGGCACGACCACCGCCCGCGGCGGGACGTAGCCCCGGTGCTCGACCGGCTCCGGTCCCGTCACGTCGATCACCGGCACCGACCCCGTCAGCGAGACGTTCGGCGCGAGCACCGCGCGTTCGCCCACCACGACCCCCTCCGTGAGGATGCAGCGGGAGCCGATGAACGCTCCGTCCTCGACGATCACGGGTCGCGCCTGCACAGGCTCGAGCACGCCGCCGACGCCGACGCCGCCCGCAAGGTGGACGTCGGCCCCGATCTGCGCGCACGAGCCGACCGTCGCCCACGTGTCGACCATCGTGTTCGGGCCGACCCAGGCGCCGATGTTGACGTAGCTCGGCATGAGGATGACGCCGCGGGAGAGGAACGACCCGTACCGCGCTGTCGCCGGCGGCACGACCCGCACGCCGCGCTCCGCGTGGTTGTGCTTGAGCGGAATCTTGTCGAGGTACTGGAACGGGCCGACCTCGATCGGCTCGACCTTTCGCAGCCGGAAGTACTCGAGGATGGCCCTCTTCGCCTCCTCGTTCACGCGCCACTCGCCGTCCACCTTCTCCGCGACCCGCACCTCGCCGCGGTCGAGCGCCGCGATCATGTCCTCGACGCCGGTCACGGGAGCTCCCCCAGGATCTCAGCCGCACGCTCGCACTCCTCGAGCGTCGGCACGAGCGCGAAGCGGACGTAGCCGGCGCCGCTCGGCCCGAACATCTCACCGGGCGAGACGATGACCCCGCGCTCGAGCAGCGCCTCGGGATCCGGCCCGGCGACCCAGAGGTACATCGTCGCTCCGCTCGCCACGATCTCCCAGCCACGGCTTTCGATCGCCGGGATCAGCACCTCTCGCTTCGCGCGGTAGCGCGCGCGGGTCTCCTCGACGTGGCGCTCGTCGTTCCACGCGACGGCGGAGGCTCGCTGCACAAACTCCTGCGGCGCAGTTCCCGCCATCGGGCGGTACGCCTTCAGCGCCGCCACGACCTCCGGCGGCCCCGCCACGAAGCCCGAGCGGTAGCCGGTCATCGAGGAGCGCTTGCTCAGCGTCTGGAAGACGACGACGCGAGAACGATCGGCTGCCTGGAGCGCCGACGGCGGCGGCTCGTCGAACCACAGCTCGGTGTATGCCTCATCCGAACCCACCACGAAGTCGTGGCGCTCGGCCGCCTCCGCGAGCTCGTCGAAGAACTCGCGTGGAGCAACGGCACCCGTCGGGTTGTGTGGGTAGTTGACCCAGACGAGCGCAACGTCGTCGTCGAGCTCCTCGAGATCCGGAAGGAAGCCGTTCTCACGCCGCAGCGGGAGCGTCTGCACGTTGGCACCGGCGAAGAGCGCGCCCCGCCCATAGACCGGGTACGCCGGCTCGCCGAATGCGACGACGTGGCCGCCGGTCTCGAGCACCTGGGCGAACGAGAAGATCGCCTCCTTCGAGCCGTACGTCGGCACGACTTCCGTCTCGGGATCGACGGAGACGCCGAACCGCCGGTCGAGCCAGCCGGCCGCCGCCTCCCGCAGCTCCGGTAGCCCCTGCGCGAGCGGGTACGGCGCCCGCTCCGGCAGCGCCTCGACGAGCGCCCGGCGGATCATCGGGTCGGTAGGCTCGTTCGGATCGCCCTTGCCGAAGTCGATCACCTCGACTCCGGCCGCCAGCAGCCTCCGCCGCTCCTCCTCGAGCCGCGTGAACGGGTAAACGGCCATCTCGGTCAGCACCGGGTTGATCACGAGAGGAACCTAGCCAGCGTCTCGTATACCGCGTGCAGGTTCGCGATCGGGATCTGCTCGTCCTGCCGGTGCGCGTACGCCGTCGCACCCGGCCCGTAGTTGATCGCGTCGATTCCCTGCTCGGCGAACTGGGCGACCGGCGTCCACGCCTGCTTCGGCGCAACGCCCGGCACGAGCTCGCGGAGCCGCTCCACGAGCGGGTTCCCGAGCGCCGGCGGCGCCGAAGGCGAGTTGTGGAGGACGTGCAGCTCGCCTGCCGGAACGAGCTCGCGCAAGCGCGTCTCCGCCTCGTCGCGGGAGCGGCCGGGCGCGTAGCGGAAGTTGAGCTCCGCCGAGGCACGCGCAGGCACGACGTTCGCCGCAATTCCGCCCTCGACGCGCACCGCGCTCACGACCTCGCGGTAGACGAGCCCGTCGAGCTCGACGTCGAGCGGCTCGAGGCGCGCCAGCGGAGCCAGGCCCTCGGCGAGGGCGTGAATCGCGTTGCGGCCGGTCCAGGGCCGTGCCGAGTGGGCGCTCTCGCCCTGGAACTCGACGCGGGCCTGCAGGTTCCCGAGGCAGCCGGCATGGAGGATCCCGTCCGTCGGCTCGAGCACGACGGCCAGCTCGGCGCCGCCGAGTACGCCGCTCGCGAAGACGGCGGGCAGCGGGCTCTCCTCGAGCGGGACCTCCTCTCGTGTGAAAAAGACATAGCGCGCCGGGACTGACGAGCGCGCGAGCTCGAGCATCACCGCCACGCCGCCTTTCATGTCGCTCGCGCCGAGACCGTGGACGGCGCTGTCCGCGATGCGGCCCGGGAGGTTCTCCTGCGCCGGCACCGTGTCGAGATGACCGGCCAGGGCGACCGGCGCGGCTGCGTCCCCCCAGACGATCGCCTCGCCGTCGTCATACAGCGGCGAGCCGGGCAGAAGGCTCCGCACGAGCTCCATCGCCGTGGTCTCGCGGCGGCTCTCGGATGGGACGTCCACGAGCTCCAGCGTGCGTGCGGCGAGATCGGAAACGGGCATGGCAGGAGTCATAATGACCGCCGGATGGCGGTGAGACAGCCCGATCGCTCGTGGGCGGCCGAGCCCGAGCGTGGGCTCGTCCTCGCCGTGCTCGCGCCCGGAGCCGACGGCGCCGACGAGCTGGCTGAGCTCGAGGAGCTCGCGCGGACTGCCGGCGTCGAGCCCGTCGAGCGCGTCGTCCAGCACCGCCGGCAGCCGGACACGCGCACGTACGTCGGCAAGGGGAAACTCGAGGAGCTCAAGCAGGTCTACGGCGCCGCCCGCGCGGAGGTGCTTCTCGTCGACGACGAGCTCAGCCCGGCACAGCAGCGGACGCTCGAGAACGCGCTCCAGGCGCGCGTGGTCGACCGGACGCAGCTGATCCTCGACATCTTCGCGCAGCATGCCGTGAGCGCCGAGGGAAAGCTCCAGGTCGAGCTCGCGCAGCTCGACTACAACCTGCCGCGGATGCGGGGGATGTGGCAGCACCTCGAGCGGCTCGGCGGCGGCACCGGCGGCCTCGGCGCCGGAGTCGGCACCCGCGGCCCGGGCGAGTCGCAGCTCGAGACGGACCGGCGCCTGGCGCGCCGTCGCGTCACGGTCCTCCGCGAGCGGTTGCGCAAGCTGAGCCGCCAGCGCGACGTGCGGCGCAAGGAGCGGCGCCGTGCGGAAACACCCACGGTGGCGCTCGCCGGCTACACGAACGCCGGCAAGTCGACACTCCTCAATGCGCTCACCGACGCCGGCGTCTCCGTCCGCGACCGGCTGTTCGAGACCGTCGACCCGACGACGCGCGGTTTCGAGCACGAGGGGCGGCGCTACCTCGTCACCGATACGGTCGGCTTCGTCCGCCGCCTGCCGCACCAACTCGTCGAGGGCTTCGCCGCGACGCTCGAGGAGACGCTCGTGGCCGACTTCGTCCTTCACGTCGTCGACGGGTCGGCTCCCGAGCAGCGGCTCGTCGAGCAGATCGCCGCCGTCGACGGCGTCTTGCGGGAGATCGGCGCGAACGAGCTCCCCGTCGAGCTCGTCGTCAACAAGATCGACGCGGTGGACGCACTCGGCCGGCGCCGGCTCGCGAATCGGTACCCGGACGCGCTGCAGATCTCCGCGCTCACCGGTGAAGGGCTCGATGAGCTGCGAGCTCGTATCGGCGAGCGCTTCGGCGAGCGGTTCGAGCACGTTCGGCTCCTCCTCCCGTACGAGGAAGGGGGACGCCTGAATGAGCTGTACGCCCTCGGCGCGCCGATCGAGGAGCGGAAGGACACTCCGGAGGGTGTCCTCGTCGCCGCGCGCCTGCCGCTTCGCGAGCTACGCCGCTTCGCGCCCTACCTCGTCGCGGAGGCGGCCCCCAAGCGGCGTCGGAAGGGCGCGTGACCGAGCTGCCGGTGAAGCGCCTCCACGACGGGGCGACGCTGCCGGCCCGGGCGTACGAGGGCGATGCGGGTCTCGATCTCGCCGCCTGCGAGCGGGTCGAGCTCGGGCCGGGAGCGCGTGCCGTCGTCGGGACCGGCGTCGCGGTGGCAATTCCCCACGGCCACGCCGGCTTCGTCCAGCCGCGATCGGGGCTCGCGGCGCGTCACGGCATCGCCGTCGTGAACTCGCCGGGACTCGTAGACGCCGGCTACCGCGGGGAGATCAAGGTCGTGCTCCTCAACACGGACCGGGAGGAGTCGTTCGTCGTCGAGCCGGGGATGCGGATCGCGCAGCTGGTGGTCGTTCCAGTGGTCTTGACTGAGCCCAGAGAAGTCATCGAGCTTCCGGCGAGCGAGCGCGGCGACCGAGGGTTCGGCAGCTCCGCCCACTGATGCCGCTCGAGCCGCGCATCCGCGTCTCGGCCGTGCTCCGCTGGGAGGACCGCGTGCTTCTCTGCCGGCACGAGAAGTCGGGCCGCGGGGAGTACTGGCTTCTGCCGGGAGGAGGTGTGAACAGCGGCGAGAGCCTCGTCGACGCGCTGCGCCGTGAGCTCGTCGAGGAGGTGGCGATCGGGGACGACCTCACGTTCGAGGGGCCCGTCGCGGTCGTCGACTCGATTGCGCCGAAGCGCGCTTTCGTCGGGCGCCACGTCGTCCACATCATCTTTGCGGCAGACCTCTCCGGCCGTTCGCTCGAGCGCGTCACCTCGACGGATGCCGCCGTGCGCGGCCATCGCCTTTTCGATCCGGGCGAGCTCGACGACGTCGTGCTCCACCCGCCGATCCAGCGCTTCCTCGGCCGCTGGCAGCCCGGGGACCCGGCCGTCTACCTCGGTGCTCTGTGGGCGCCCTAGCCTCCTAGGGAGCAGGTTCGTGCCGCTGCCTCCGCTCAGACGAGTCTCGATCCAGGGATATCGCGCCGCCCGCGAGCTCGAGCTCACGCCGGGCTCCGTCTGCGCGCTCGTCGGGGAGGCGTCGAGCGGGAAGTCCACCGTGCTGACGGCGATCTGGACCCTGCTCGAGGCGGCCGCCCCGCCGCCGACCATCGACGACGTCGCCCGTGACGGCGCGGGCGGCCGCATCCACCTCGAGGCGGACGTCCCGAAGGGGACGATCTTTCTCGACGCCCGGCCGCCGGACACGCTCAACCTCAACCGCGCGGGCGCTCCGCCGGTGCTCTTCCTGCCGGCGAACCTCCGCTCCCGGACGCTTGTCGCGCCGGCGACGGGGCGCGGAGGCGCCGAGGTCGCCCAGCTGCTCCAGCCGCCGTCGGCCGATCATCACTGGGCCGCGGCGGACGGCGGCCTCGAGCTCATCGCAGGCATGGAGCGGCTCGTCGCCTCGCAGCTCCGCCACTTCGTCCTCCTGATCGAGGAGCCGGAGCTCTATCTCAGCCCGCACGCGCAGCGCCACCTGTACGGCCTCCTGCGGGAGCTCGCGCAGGCGGGGAACCAGATCCTCTACTCGACGCACGCTCCCGTCTTCCTCAGCGTCGACAAGCTCGAGGAGCTCGCGCTCGTCCGCCACACGCCGACGGGCGGGACCTCGCTCTTCCAGCCCCAGCCGCTGGCGGAGGCCGAGATCTTCCGCGCACTCTCGGCGTTCGACAGCGACCGCGCGGAGCTCTTCCTCGCGCGCTGCGCGGTGCTCGTCGAGGGAAGGACGGAGAAGATCACCTTCCCGCTCGTCTTCGACGCGCTCGGCGTCGACCCCGACAAGGAGGGGATTCTCGTGCTCGAGTGCGGCGGCAAGGGCAACATGCCGCTCTTCGCCCGCATCTGCAACGCGTGCAGCGTCCCGTATGTCGTCGTCCACGACCGCGACGCTCCGCGCGGCGTCTCGCCGGTCGAGTCGGAGCGGATCGTCAACCGCCAGATCCGCGAGGTCGCGGGCAGCCGCCGGACAGTCGTGCTCACGCCGGACTTCGAGACGGTCTCCGGGCTACGGGCGAGCACCCGCGGCCGCAAGCCGCAGAAGGCGTGGCAGCGCTACCGCGGCAACGGGGAAGTGCCCGAGCCGCTCAGGGTGGCCGTCGAGAAGGTGCTGAAGGTCACGCAGGCCGACTGAGGCGAGCGAAGCCTGCGGCTTCGCTCGCTGGGAAACGGAACTCCGCGCGGTCGAGAGCGTGGTCTCGACCGCGCTCCGTGCTGTTTTGGCTTTCGATGCTCTGGATGAGATGGCTTCCTCGTGCGCTCAGCTCGCCGAGTACGTCACGGTCACCGACGCCTGGATCTGCTGCGTTCCCGCCTCGATCGGGACGGCCGCCCCGG